>JBIKWC010000381.1:0-6158 GCA_044356535.1 Myxococcota bacterium | reverse complement strand
TCGTCGGCGTCGTCGCAGTCCACGCCCAGGACCAGGTCCACGCGCCCGTTGATCGGGATGCAGGACGGGAGCGCCGGGTCGGTGTCGTTTCCGAAGCCGTCCCCGTCGATGTCGAGGGCGAACCGGGACTGGACCCCTTCGTCGATCCCGCCGATGCAGTTGTTGTCCACCTCGTCGCAGATCTCCACAGCATCGGGGGAGACCTCGGCCGAATCGTCGTCGCAGTCGTCCCCGTTCGTGACGTACCCGACCGTCTCACACCCATCGAACGGCGGCTGGGTGTCGTCACCGAAGCCGTCGTCGTCGTCGTCCGGCCAGAGGTCGACCTCGACGCCTTCGTCGACTTCCTCGTCGCAGTCGTCGTCGATCCCGTTGCAGGTTTCGATGCCCTCGGGGGAGACGGCGCGGTCGTCGTCGTCGCAGTCGACCGCGGCGTCCCCGACCCGGTCCCAGTCCGTTCCGGGCGCGTCGCAGGCTCGAACCACCACCTCGTCGAAGAACCCGTCGTTGTCGGCGTCCTGGCGCCACGAGTCCTTGTGGTAGTCCGCCACCTCGTCCTCGTCGTTCGTAAGCCCGTCGCAGTCCTCGTCGGCGTTGGCGCAGATCTCCTCTGCGTCCGGGTTCACGTCGGCCTGGCCGTCGTCGCAGTCGCGGTCGTCGAACGCGAACCCCGCTGGCAGTGGGGCGTCGCACCCCAGGTCTTTCGGCGCCGCGTCCCGGTCTCCGTACCCGTCGCCGTCGCCGTCCGGCCACGCAAGGAGGGTGGTTCCCACCGAGGCGTCGGTGTCGTCGCAGTCGCCGTCGAGCTCGGAGAGGCCGTCGCCGTCGTCGTCTCCGGGCACCGGCAACGAACATGCCGCGAGCAGCGCAGCGAGGAGCGTGGAGCGGACGTTCACGGGGTACCTCCGGAGACGGTCTGCGGACCCAGGGCCAACCCCACGCCGAAGAGCCCGAGGCCCACGGCACCGACGCCGCCGCTCACGAACGTGACGGCGCGGGCGGTGTTGTACCTTGCCACGGCGTCGCGCGCGCCGGGGAGCTGGGTCGACAGGGTGGTGGCGTCAGCCCCCTCGAGCTGCTCGACCAGCGGCTTCGCGTCGGCGTGGGCGCCCGCCATCCACACGGAGGTGCCGGCGGTGGCTGCCGCGCCGGTGAGGGCGGTGGCAAGACCTGCCCACAGCAGGGGGTGCTTGCGCTGCTGCTGCAGGTTGAGCCAGTCGACGCGACCCGCAGTGGCGGCCCACACTCCGCGGTCGTTCGCGACGAACACGCGGGCGCCGTCGCCGAACCGCGAGGCCAGCAGCTTCGAGGGCATGAACCGCTGGTCTTCGGTGTCCAGGGAATCGAAGGCCGCCACCGGCACCTCGGCGGGCACCAGGAACGTGCCGTCGGCCTCGAGCTCGAGCGCGCCGTCGAAGCCCGGGCCCGTCAGGCGGTGCCACCCCGGGATCACCTGCGCCTTGCCGGTGACCTGGGCGCCGTCGAGCGCGTAGCCCTCGGGCACGATCTGCAGCAGCACCGCGGGCTCGGGCGCTGCGCCGTCGAACGCCGGACGCCGCTCCGCCGGCCAGTCCTCGCTCCACGCCAGCTCGGGCTGCAGGCGCCTGGCGCGCGCGAAGCTCGCGGTGCCGTCCTCGTCCACGAGTCCGCGCAGGACGAAGTAGCGGCTGAGCAGCTGCGCGTCCCAGGTGGCGCACCGGTCGGCGTCCGACACCCGCGAGAGCTCGGTGCGGGCGCGGTCCGCCTCGCCGTAGGTCAGCGCGCCTTCCGCGCCTTCCACCGCCAGCAGGAGCTGCTCGCGCGTGATCGCCGGGCCTCCGCAAGGCGTCAGCGATCCTCCGGAGCCCACCGAGGCCGGCCCCGTGCGGAGCGCAGCGGCGGCCACCGCGTCGAAATCGGGTGCAGCGAGCCGCGTCGCAGCCGAGACCCGCGCTCGCGCGGCGGCTTCGTCTCCCGTGTACACCAGCGGCTCCCCAGCGTGCGCCGCCAGGACCCAACCCACCATCACGCGCGACCTCCCGGGTGCATGATACCCGGCGGCCGCCCCGCGGGGGTCACCGGCGACAGGGCGCCGCGCTCGCGAAGTCCCAGCAGTACGCCAGCGTCTGGTCTGCGGACAACGTGAACTTGTAGGTCCTGACGCCGCTGGGGCTCTCGAGGTGCAGGCTGTGCTGGCCGGGCGCGAGCTCGATCGTCGCGGGGGTCACGCCCCTCGCCGTGTCGTCGACCGTGATCGCCGCGCCTTTGGGCACGCTCGCGACGGTGAGCTTGCCGACCGGGCCCTTCGGCGCGGGCGCGGGCGCGGGTTCGGGGACCGGGGTGGGCGCGGGGACCGGGGTGGGCGCGGGCTCCGGGTCCGGTGCGGGCGCTGGGGCGGGCGCTGGGGTGGGCGCGGGACCAGGGGTGGGCTGGGGCGCGGGACGTACGACGGCGACCGGCGGGGCCGGTGGCGGCGGGGCCACCACGGACAACGGGGCAGGCGACGGCTCGGCGACGACCGGAACCGCGGGCGCCGCGGGCTCCGGCTGCGGGGCAGGGCGCGGCGCGCTGGCGACGGGCACCTCCGGCGGGCGTTCGAACGGCCCGACGCCGGAGGACCAGGCCATGCCGAGCAGCAACACCGGGAGCGCCAGCAGCACGGAGAACCCAGCGAGCAGCGCCCCGACCGGCAGGATCCGTGCCTCCGACCCCGGCGGCTCCGAGGGCACGATCGGCGCGCGCTCAGCGGGCGGGTGCGGGCGCAGCACCGTCTCCACGGAGGCCAGCACCTCGGGGCGCAGCACGGTCTCCGCCGCGGCCAGGGCTTCGGGCGCCAGCAGCTGCTGCACCTTCTGGGACGCCGGCGGCGCGGAGTCGAAGTTGACGGTCTGGGTGTCGCCCAGGGGTGCCTGGGTGTCGTCCCCCGGGCGTGGGCTCGGGCGCTCTCCGGCCGTGGGCGACGCGATCGCCGTGTTGGGGTTGCCCATCCACGCCGTGAGCCCGATCGGCGGGTACGGCAGGCGCGGAATGCAGCCCAGCAGGGCGCCCCGCATCTCGCCGGCCGTGCGGTAGCGCTGGGTGGGATCGTACTGGGTGGCGCGGTCGATGATCTCGGCCACCTCGGTGTACAGCCCCGACAGGACCTGCTTGCGCACCTGCTCGACGTAGAGGTCGTAGGGTTCGGCCCCGGTGACCACGTGGTACAGCGTGGCGCCGATGCCGTAGACGTCGGCGGCGGGGCCCACGGACTTCGCGTCCTGCTTCTGCTCGGGGGCCATGTACGGGATGGTGCCCATCACCGAGCCCGTGCGCGTCATGGACAACTTGCCGGCGTCGATCTGGGCGATGCCGAAGTCCGTGAGCTTCGGGACGCCGTCCGCCGTCAGCAGCATGTTGTGGGGCTTGATGTCGCGGTGGACGATGTTGGACGCGTGCGCCGTGTCGAGCGCGTCGAGGACCGCAGCGAGGAGCTCACAGGCGATGCGCGGGGGCAGGGGACCGCGCGTGCGCACTTTCTCGGCGAGGGAGCCCCCGTGCACGAGCTCCATCACGATGAAGCTGCGCTCGCCGTCTTCGCCCACGTCGTGCACGGTGACGATGTTCGGGTGGACGAGGCGCGCCATCGCGCGGGCTTCGGCGTCGAACCGGGCGCGGATCTTGGCGTTCCGCTGCAGCGCGGGGTCGAGGATCTTCACGGCGCGGCGGACGTCGAGCCGGGCGTCGTGGGCGAGCCAGACCTCGGCCATTCCGCCTTCTCCGAGGCGGGTCAGCAGGTGGTAGCGGCCAGCGAGCGTGGGTTCGATTCGCCACCATAGCTCCCGAACCCGAGTTGGGCACCGGGCGCAGCGGTCGCTACGTTGGGAACCAATGTCCGACCCCAGCGCTCGCCCCTTGATGGTCCTCGCGGACCACACGCTCCTCCTGGAGACGATGTCGCCGTCGGCGCAGGAGGCACGCGACGTGCTGTTGGGGTTCGCGGAGCTCGTGAAGAGCCCCGAGTACGTCCACACCTGGCGGCTGACCTCGCTCTCCCTGTGGAACGCGGCCGCCGCGGGGCACGCCGTCGAGCAGGTGCTGGCCGACCTCGCGCGGTTCTCGCGCTACCCGCTCCCCGAGAACGTCGTCGCGTCCGTGCGCGACAAGATGGCGCGCTTCGGTCGCCTGCGGCTCGTGCGCGACGGCGAACACCTGCTCCTCGAGGCTGACGACCCCGCCGTGCTCGTCGAGCTGCGGGCCACGAAGAGCGTGCAGGACCTCCTGGGCCCGCCCGTGGGCGACGCAGCGGTGCGGGTCCTCGCGCGGCGGCGCGGCGAGGTGAAGCAGGCGTTGCTGGCCGTCGGGCACCCCGTACACGACCTCGCCGGGTACGACGACGGCGACGTGCTCCCGCTGCGGATGCGGCCCGACACCCACCTCCGCGAGTACCAGGTGCACGCCGTGGACGCGTTCCTCTCCGGCCCCTCCGGAGGGAACGGCGTGGTCGTATTGCCCTGCGGCGCCGGCAAGACCTTCGTCGGCATCGGCGCGATGGTGCGCCTGGGGATGCGCACGCTGGTGTTGTGCACCGGCCACACCGCGCTCCAGCAGTGGCGGGCGGAGATCCTGCGCCACACGGAGCTCCGGCCCGAGGACGTGGCCGAGTACACCGCCGACGAGAAGCGGCTCGGACCCGTCACGCTCACCACGTACCAGATCCTCACCTGGCGCCCCCGCAAGGCCGACGCGCCGCCGCACTTCCGCCTGTTCCACGACGCGAACTGGGGCCTCGTGATCTACGACGAGGTCCACCTGCTGCCCGCGCCGATCTTCCGGGAGGCCGCGTTCCTGCAGGCCCGGCGCCGCCTGGGGCTCACCGCCACGCTCGTCCGCGAGGACGGCCACGAGGGCGACGTGTTCGCGCTGATCGGGCCCAAACGGTTCGACCTGCCGTGGAAGCTCCTCGAGCGCGAGGGGTGGATCGCGCTGGCCACCTGTGTGGAGGTCCGGGTCCCGTTCTCGGCGGACGACCACCTCAAGTACGCGTCCGCGGCCCCCCGCGAGCGGTTCGCCCTCGCCACCCGCAACGCCCGCAAGGGCGCCGTACTGGAGCAGCTGCTCGAGCGCCACAACGACGTTCCGGTGCTGATCCTCGGCACCGATCTGCCCCAGCTCGACTGGTTGTCCCGCCGGTTCGACTTCCAGCTGGTGAGCGGCGACACCCGCGGCAAGGACCGCGACACGGCGTTCCGCGACTTCCGCGAGG
This sequence comes from Myxococcota bacterium, assembly GCA_044356535.1. Lineage (GTDB taxonomy): Bacteria > Myxococcota_A > UBA796 > UBA796 > JACKER01. Next base: position 937 of record JBIKWC010000381.1, on the reverse strand, counting down.
GCAGGATCGCGGTGCTGGCGCTGTCGAAGGTGGGCAACTTCTCGGTGGACCTGCCCAACGCCGCGGTCGCGATCCAGGTCTCCGGGACGTTCGGGAGCCGGCAGGAAGAAGCCCAGCGCCTGGGTCGGGTGCTGCGCCCGAAGCCCGGTGACAACCGCGCCACGTTCTACTCGCTGGTGACAGCGGACTCCGTGGAGCAGGACTACGCCGAGCGGCGCCAGCTGTTCCTCGCCGAACAGGGGTACCCGTACCGCATCGAGCACGCGCCGTGAGCCCCCGGGCCGTCTCGCTCCTGGAGGTCGTGGATCCCGTCACGTGGGACACGGTGCGCCAGGTCGTGGACCTCGACGCCCACGTCGTGAGCTGGCGCTCCGACCGCGTGTGCGAGGTGCGCGACACGCTGCGCGCGGAGCTCCCGAAGCTGGCCGCGCGCGGTCTCACCCCGCTGGTCCGCCGTCCGCGCCGCCCGGGTCCCGGCGGGGTGGTCCCCCTCTCGGACGTCGCGCTCCCTGCTGCCTCGCGCGCCCTCCTGCACCGGGCCCAGCGGCACGCGGTCGGCGGCCGCGTCCTCGACCGCCACGCGTTCGACCCGGAGCACGAGAGCGACCTCGTCCGGCCGCTCCTCGGCGCGGCGTGGCTGTTCCGCGACTCCGTCGAGCCCCACTGGTTCGTCCTCCACCCGCAGCTTCCGCCTCCGCCGCCCCTGGCGTTCGACGCCGACGAAGCCATCCTGCCGCGCCCCGACGACCTCGCGCCGCCCAAGCCCGGCCCGCTGTCGCTCCTCCACGACACGGCGTCGCTGGCGGCGGGGGTCTCTGCGGTGTCCCCGAAGCGCACCCTCGCCGGTTCACTCGGCAAGGCCGACGAGAAGCGCCTGGCCACCCACCTCGGCATCACGGGGGCGGTGGAGTCGACGGACCGCTGGGGGCGCGCGTTT
>JBIKWC010000098.1:0-21972 GCA_044356535.1 Myxococcota bacterium | reverse complement strand
CACCCATCGCGGAGGCCAGCCGGGTTCAACGCACCAGCGGAGGGCCTTTGCGCTCCGGTGGTCGCCGACCGCCAAGATGGAACCTAGTGTTTCGCGTACTCACCGGCGATGTGCCCCCGGCGTGGTGCGTTCGCGGCGGCTGGCCTCCGGTGGTGGTGCGTTCGCGGCGGCTGGGCTCGGGCCAGCGGCGGTGAACGCACCAGCGAGGGCTTCGCCGGGCACCGGGCCGTGGGTGCGGTCGCGTTCGAGGGGGATGCCGGGCATCGGCGGTGGGGTCGCGGCCCGCGGTGCGTTCGCGGCGGCTGGGCTCGGGCCAGCGGTGGTGAACGCACCCATCGCGGAGGCCAGCCGGGTTCAACGCACCAGCGGAGGGCCTTCGCGCCCCGGTGGTCGCCGACCACCACGATGGAACCGAATATCTCGCCGGCTCTCCGGCGAGGTGCCCCCCGGCATGGTGCGTTGAGGTCGGCTGGCCTCGCGTGGTGGTGCGTTCGCGGCGGCTGGGGTCGGGCCAGCGGTGGTGAACGCACCGGGCGGTGGGTGTCGCGTTCGAGGGGCCGGGCACCGGCGGTGGGTCGCGGCCCGCGGTGCGGTGGTGAACGCACCAGGGAATCGTGAACCAACAGGACACGATCCGTGTCCACCGCTCGCACTGGTGACACCGGCGCTGCGATCGCATGTTCCGGGTGGGAGGTGCAGCATGCGACTCGCTGTGTTGGGCGCGACGGGCGGAACGGGAGCGGAGGTCGTCCGGCAGGGCCTCGACCGCGGCCATGACGTGATCGTGTTGGCGCGGCGGCCCGAAGCCGTACCCACCACCCACCTCCGCCTCCGGGTCGTGCGCGCCGACGCCACCGACCCCTCCGCGCTCACCCAGGGCCTCGAGGGCGTGGAGGCCGTGATCTCCGCGCTCGGGGCGCCGCAGCGCGACATGCTCCGGCCCCGGCCCATCCAGGTCTACACCCAGGCCGGCCGCGCCCTCCTCACCGCCCTGCGCGCCCGCGGCATCGAGCGCCTCGTGGCCGTGACCTCCGGCGGCGTCGAACACGACGACCCCTCGTTCGGCGCGTTCTACCGGTGGGTGCTCAAGCCCCTGCTCCTCGAGCGCGCCTACCGCGACATGCGCGCGTTCGAGGCCCTCGTGCAGGAGAGCGGCCTCCAATGGACCCTCGCCCGCCCCACGCTCCTCACCGACGACCCCGCCAGCGGGCGGTACCGGGTGTCACCCCGCTTCGCGCCGCCCGGAGGCTCCAAGGTCCGGCGCGCCGATCTCGCCGCCTTCCTCCTCGACACCGTCGAGCAGGGCACCTGGATCCACGGCACCCCGACCCTCGCCGAGTAGGCGTCACTCCCCGCGCAGCGCCCGCCCCCGCGACTCCGAGCGCTCCCACATCCGCAGGTAGCCTTCGGCCGACCGGAACAGCGCCTCCAGGTCCTCGTCCGTCGCGCCGTCGTGGCGGGCGTCCTCGATGTACTCCGGGAGCAGGCCGATGTGGACCATCCCCTCGGTGTCGAAGTCGAACGTCCGCTCTCCGGCGACCGGGCGCTGGAAGGTGACCGCGCCGTCGACCGACGTGAACGGGTACGTGATGGGGTTCTCCTGCGGCGTCGGGCACCCCTCCGGACCGAAGCGCGGACCAGGCCCCCCCGCGAAGCCGTTGAAGTCGAAGCCAAAGCCGAGCGAGCGGTGCATGCCCGCCTCCGTCATCAGCCGCAGGCGCTCCCGGAAGTCCGTGAGGCTCGCTCCGGGCAGCGCAGGGTCGTGGCAGCGACCGAAGGCGCCGGTCGAGAGGCCACCGAGCGCATAGAGTCTGGCGTTGTTGTCGCGCCCGTGGGTGCCGACCGCCGGGTAGTCGGCGGCAGCGAGGAGCTCGAACGCGCGGAGGTACGAGCGGCGCGGCAGGTGGTCGACCTCGATCACGAGGCCGCGGCGCATCATGCCGTCGAGCAGGTATTCCCCCAGGTCGGTGAACGTCGCCTGCTGGCAGAAGTCGCCCGGGATCTCGGGCTCCAGCAGCGCCGGGAAGAAGGGCAACATCGTCAGGATCGGGTCGTTCGGCAGGTTGGAGAGGTCCTGGGGCGGGGTCGACTGGAACACGTCGCGGGGCTCCAGCAGGCCCCCGAACGAGACGGAGCCCTGATCGAATCCCGGCTGCATGTCGGTCGGGCAGTCGAGCCCCTTGTTGGTGAAGTAGCCGCTGTTCAGGAAGTTCCCGGCCTCGATGACGCCGTTGCTGCCGTCACCGGGCGTGAACGCGTTGTCGTACTTGTGGTTCGGGAAGAGCACCCGGACGCCCCGGGCCAGGTACGCGTCGAGCTGGGCGTCGACGTGGGCCTCGTCGCACCGGGGGCCGCCCTCGCGCGGGGTCAGGTGGCAGTCGAACAGGTCGGAGGTCTCGATCCCGAGCAGGACCGCCATCTTTCCAGCGGCGATGACCTCGCGCGCCTGCGCGGGGGACGTGGCGATGCGGAACCAGCCCTCCCCCGGCCCGCCCGACTGCGCGTCGATGTAGCGCTCGAGCTCGTAGACCGCGTCGAGCTGCCGGTCCACCCCGGTCATGTCTTCGCAGTCGTAGCGGCCGCGGGTCCACCCCTCCCCGACGCTGATGTTGCAGATCACGGCGTTGCTGGTCGCGTGCTGGACCACGAGCCGGAGCCCGCCGAGCCAGGCCCGCTCGAGCCAGCGGTAGTACTGGACCTGGTGGGTCGACAACTTGCGGCTGTTCGGCCACTCGGTGAACTCCGGAAAGCCCGCCGTGGCGTGGTTGTCGAACGACAGCTCGCCCCCCAACATGTCCGGGACGAGGGCGGCGAGGTCGCTGTCCGCCCCCTCGTCGTAGGCGAAGCCGAAGAAGTCCTTCCGCCCCTGCTCTCCGTGGATGATGGCGCAGTCGGGCAACGCGTGGGGCACGCCCAACCGGTGGAACGGGGCTCCGTGGAACAGCGCAGCAGCGAAGCCGAAGTTCGCCAGCAGGTGGGAGTGCATGTCGACGAAGCCGTACACGTCGCCGTCGGGCCACACGGTCTGGCCGGGCGCGCCGGTGGCGTCGACCGAGAGCTCCGGGTACACGGCGCAGCCCTCCGCGGGCGCGAGCGTGAGGTCGGCGGCCAGCAGCGGGTACTGGGTGAGGCCCCCCGGGGCGAGCCAGGCGCCGGTCCGCCGGTTGCGGAGGTGGAGGTCGCCGCCCGCGGGCTCGAGCAACCACTCGGCCCCGGAGACGTAGGTGTCGTCGATCTCGGTCACGTCGGAGCGGAGCTCGACCTGCCGGACGAGGCGGCCGTCGTCGTCCACGACGTAGCCCCCCTCCGGGTCGTAGAGCGCGTAGGTCCCCAGGTCGGTCGGCTGGAACCGGAGCGGCGTGGCCGCGACCTCGGCGAAGGTGTAGGCCTCGCCCACCCGTCCGAGGCGCGCGCCCTGGGCCTTCACGAGGTAGCACCCGTGCGCCTGGCCGAAGACGTCGGGCGGGGGCGGGCGGGGCCCCTCCTCCGGACCACACGAACCGAGGAGCGCGCCCAACGACAACGCGGCACACAGGCGACCCGGGGCCCCAGCGAGAGACGGATTCGGCATCGACGCACGTTACCCGCGCGGAGCGAGGCCGCCAGCGGGTCGGGGTGGGCAGGACTGGGGCGCGAGGGCGTGCAGGTGGTTCCACAACGTGTCGACGTCCGCCGGGGGCTGCCACGCCTCCGCCCGGCCCACCGCGAGCCACCCGCGGGCGCGCTTCGTCTCGTCGTCCACGGCCTCCATGGCGGCGAACATGCGCGGCACGGGGACCCAGTGCGGCGGATACTTGAACCGCGCCACGTCCAGCACCAGCACCCGATCGCTGGCCCGGTGCCAGGCCGCCAGCGGCGAAAAGTGCCCGCCGCCCGACTGCCCGAGCGGACCCCGCGCGTAGTTCGAGACCAGGAACGGCCCCTCCGCCCCGGAGACCGCGGCCACCAGCGCCTCGCGGAACACCGCCAGCCGACCCGCCTCCGCGCGCTCGACGCGGACCTCCGCGCCGTTGCATTGCGCCAGGCACGCCACCTCGTCGAGCGACAAGCCGTCCGAGGCGGAGTCCGCGAGCGACTTGCAGCACACCAGCAGCTCCTCGCCGAAGAAGCGCCACGGCCCCTTCCAGACGCGCCCCGGGTCGATCTCGAGCGCGTTCAGCACGGTCACCAACGTCCCGAGCCCACACCACGCCGGCTCGGCCTGGGTGTGCAGGTGCGCCACCAGCGGAAAGAACGCGACCGCCGTGCCCTCCGCCAGCGCCTCGGCGAGCAGCGTCCGCCCCTCCGCCGAGGCGAACGCCACGAGGTCCGGGGGCAGCGGCCGGCGGTGGAAGGTCGACGTCACGGCGTCGGGGTAACCGGGCTCCGGCGGTTCAGGGACAGGGAGCCACGTTCACGTCGGCCCGGTAGTGCAGGTCCAACCCGGTGGTGAACTCCTGCACGACCGCCCCGGCGTCCGGGTCCACCACGAGCACGCGGTCGAAGCGGATGTCGGTGATCACGAGCCGACCGTCCGCGTCCACTGCCAGGTCGGACCCGTTCTGTTCGGGCCGGCCCTGGAAGATCAGCGACCCCGGGCCACCCTCCGGTTCGTAGGCCCACACCTCGAGGGGGAAGGACTGGAGCAGGAACACGCGCCCGTCCGGACCCACCGAGACCGCGGCCGCCTGCACCTTCCGGTCGGCGAACGGCGTTGCGGGGGTGCGGAGCCCGCCCACTGGCGGCGCGACGCGGACCACCTCCCCGAGGCTCACCACCAGGGCCGTACCGTCGGAGTCCAGCGCCACGTCCCCGTCGAACTCGCTGAACGGGCCTTCGTACCAGAGCCCACCGCGCTCGCCGTCCGCGCTCCACTGTTCGAGGAGGGTCTGGAAGCTCACGCCGCCTTCTTCCGTGGAGTAGAGGACCAGGACCTCGCCGTCCGGGAGGCGGGCGACGTCCCACAGGTACACGTCCGGACCGAAGTAGTCGTAGCCTATGTCGGTGTTTCCACCCTGGAGCCCCTCGAACCGGTACCGCGTGACGGCACCGTCGGGGTCCGTGCGGTGGAACCTCCGCAGGCCGTCCTGCGCCCACTGCGTGCCGTCCGCCTCGAGCTCGAAGAAGGAGTCGGGTGACCGGACCTCCAGGAGACACGCGTTCGTCCCGTACACCCGGACCTGCGACTCCACCTCCCCGTCGGGCCACACGACATAGTCCGACAGCCAGGTGCAGGCCTCCGCCTCCGGGAACGTCGACGGTGCGCCGCCGCAGCCTGTCGTCCAGACGTCGGCAGACCCGCCGGAGGTCACGGACACGGGGCCGGGGTCGTCGTCCACGAGCCCGACCTGCAGCACACGCTGCACCTCCGGCTCACACGCCGCCAACCACCACATCGAACCCCCGAGGACCATGCTACCCGGCCAGGTCGGTGTGCGACGATACGGTGTCCCGGTGTCCCCTCTCTTTCCCGCCTGGGCCGCCGGCGCTCACGGACGGAGTCGCGCGTGAACGAGGAGCTGTCGCAGGAGTTCGAATCCCGTCGAGCGGAGCTCGAGGAGCTCGGGAGCGGGCTGCACGCGCGCCTGTCGAGGTTGCTGGGCGAAGCAGGGTTGCCGGTGCAGTTCGTCACCTGGCGCCTGAAGCGGCCCGAGAGCCTGGCGCGGAAGCTCTCCCGCCCCGACAAGAGCTACCGCGCGTTGTGGGACGTGACGGATCTGGTGGCGCTGCGGGTGGCGACCTACTTCGACGATCACGTGGAGCAGGTCGCGCGGGTGATCGAGGAGCACTTCCGCGTCGACTACGGTCACTCCGCAGACCGCGCCCGCCCCGCCGGCTACCGCTCGGTGCACTACGTCTGCGCGCACGACGCCGGGCCACACCCTGCGTTTCGGTTCGAGGTGCAGCTGCGCACGGTGTTGCAGCACGCGTGGGCCGAGGTGGAGCACGACCTCGGCTACAAGGTCGACGACGCCGTCCCGGAAGCGATCCGTCGGCGCTTCGCTCGCGTCGCGGGGCTGCTGGAGATCGCCGATCAGGAGTTCGTCTCGATCCGACGGGAGCTCGCGAACTCGCGCGAGGCGGCGCGCTCCGCGTTGCAGCGGGCCGATGGCGATCTCCCGATCGACCTCGTGTCGCTCGACGCGTTGGTGCGCCAGCCGGGGCTCGAGGGGCTCGATCGACAGATCGCTTCGATGCTCGGCACGCGCGTCGACTCCGAGCCGTTCTTCCCCCACTACCTCGTGCAGGTGCTGCGCCTCGCCGGGCTCGGGACGACGGGCGCGGTGGTGCGTGCGCTCGAACGCCATGGCCCCGAGGTCGGACCGATGCTCGACCCCTACTTCGTGTTCGCGAAGCGGGAGCTCGGCTTCGACGCGAGCACCTTGACCTCGGTGCAGCGCGGCTACGGGCTGCTGTTCGTGGCGCACCTGTCGATCGTCCGCGGCCCGGAGCTGGGGTTGAGCAAGGTGGCGCGCTTGACGCGGCTCTACCAGCAGCTCGAGTTCAAGGACGACGAGCGGGCGGCCCACCGGGTGGCGTCCGGTCTCCTGACCGCCCTGGGGTGAGGTAGGGAGTCCGGGTGTCACCGCTGTTCCCGACCGGTCGCGTCGCCGTCCACCTCCCCGACCCACGCACGGTTGCGCCCGCCGACCAGGTCCGCGTGGCCCACCTCCCCGAGCTGGTGCGGCTCGCGGCCCCCGCGCTCGCGCAGGAGCTGGGTGCGTTCCCCGAGGTCGTCGACACCCCTCCCCCCTGGCGCGGACCCCGCTGGGAGCTGCGCCTGGCCGGGGTCGAGCCCGCACACCACGTCGACCGCGCGGCGAAGGTGCTCGTCACCGAGGCGCCCACGATGGACGGGCTCCTCGACGCCCTCTCCACCCTCCGCGACCTGTCGCGCCGACCCGACGGCCGGTGGCCCGTCCGCGATTGCGCCGACGTGGAGGAGCTGATCACGAGGGTGCGCGACGCCGTGGCCGACACCGTGCCGTCCCTCGCCTCCCGCGGGCTCGACTGGGCCGCGCTCACCGCCCGCCACGCCCCGCGGGTCCGCGCCGCGACCGACCCCCTCGACGCCGTCCGCTGCTGGATCGCCGAGTTGGGTGACGCCCACTGCGCGGTCCACGCGGGAGGCCCGAACGGTCGCCTCCCGTACGCGCTGCACTGCGGTCCCGACCGGGTCGTGTTCTGGGAGGTCCCAGCCACCTCCGCTGCGTTCGCTGCCGGCGTGCGCCCCGGCTGGCGGCTCGACGTCGATCCGGCGCACCTCCTGGCCCGCACCGGCGCCTCCCCCCACGCCCGCCCGTGGGTCGCGGGGGCGCTGGCCGTGTCGGGGCCCGTGGGGGTGCCCCGGACGTACGCAGCGCTGGGGCCGGGTGGGCGCCGCGTCCCCTTCACCGAGGCCCCGGAGGCGCCGTTCGCTGCGCCCAACCTGACGGTGGGCGCGCTGCCCTCGGGGGCGCCGATCGTGCACGTCCGCGCGTTCCCGCCGGGGCTGTCGGAGCTGCTGGCGCCCGTCTGGCGCAACCTCCGCGGCGACCGGCTGGTCATCGACCTGCGCGGGAACGGCGGCGGCAACCTCGCCGAAGCCTGGCGGCTCCGCGACCGGTTCCTCGACCCGGGCCCGGTGGGCACGATCCGCACCACGCTCCCGGGCGGCGCGCTCGGTCCCCCCGTCGCGCTCGTCGGGGGCGCGGTGGACCGCTGGCGGGGTCGGGTCCACTTCCTCACCGACGCGCGCACGTACTCGGCGAGCGAGGACGCGCTCCTGGGCCTGCAGGGCCTGCCGCACGTGCGGGTGGTGGGCCGCGCGAGCGGCGGCGGGAGCGGGCGGGTGCGGCGAGTGCGGCTGTTGCCGGGCGCCGTGTTGACGCTCAGCACCGCGTTGACCTGGGATCGGCGCCAGCGCTGCGTCGAAGGCCAGGGCATCCCGGTGGACGTGGAGACCCCGTGGTCGGACCCGACCGCGCCCGATCCCGCCCTCGCCGCCGCGGATCGGTGGTGAGCCCCTGCTTCAGAAGTCGGGACCCACGACCAGCAGGCCGTAGAGCGCGCAGACCAGAGACGCGACGAGGCCCACCGCGGTGGTGACCGCGAACGGTCCCATCAGCCGCGAAGCGCCAGGCTCCGCCAGGACCCGGCCGCGCGCGAGGTAGCCACCTGCCCAGGACACGGAAACCGCCAACGCAGCGCCGCAGAACCCCAGAAACGCCGACCCTCCGAGGGCCACCTGGGCCGAGCCCTCCGCCATCGCGCGGTAGTCCGGAGACAGGTCCGCGGAGGCGCGCCAGACGTTGAGGGCCGCGCCGAGAACCCCGAACACCGGCGCGGTGCCGAGCCAGAGCACCAGGCCCACGGCCGAGGTTGTCCAGGCCAGGGTCCACGCGCTGCGGACGCGGGCGTCCGGGTCCACGTCAGCGCGCCAGGAACACGAGGTTCGTCTCGGCGGAGCCGTCGAGCGCGTTCTTGAACGACACCGCCACCGGACGCACGTCGTCGAACACCTGGCGCAGCGAGTCCACGAACACCACGTTCGGCCCGCCCGACCACACCGCGAGGACCCCGCCGGGCGCCAGGTGGGCCTTGCAGCGGCGCAGGTTCGGCGCCGCGTAGAACGGGTTCGGCCAGGTGCCGAGGGGGTCGTCGGGCGAGTGGTCCACGTCGATCAGGATCACGTCGATCGGGCGAGTGGGCGGACCAGCCAGCAGCGCGTACGCGTCGCCCCGGGTGATCACGAACCGCGGATCCCCCACGAGCTCGGCCGAGAGGGGCACGAGGCCGCGCTGCATCCAGCCGATCACCACCGGGAGCAGCTCGATCACCTCCACCCGCCGGGCCTTGCCCGTGGCGAGCGCGGCGTGTGCGGTGTGTCCGAGCCCGAGGCCCCCCACCCACACGTCGAGGTCCGTGCCGCCGTGCATCGCGATGGCGAGCTCGGCGAGCTGGCGCTCGGAGTCCGCCGTCTCGCTCGACATCAGGAACCGGTGGTCGACGGTGATCTCCGTCACCATCCGGCCGTCGGGGAGCGGCTGGCGTCGCAGGGCCAGCAGGCCGATCTCGGTCTCCTCGGCGGCGAGGTACTCGGGCCAGCGCGGCTCGGGCGGCGTGGGGTCCGCCGACGGGTGGGCGCGCAGGAACCGCTCGAGCGCGGCCGCGAACCGCACCGGGCACTCCAGCATCACCGAGTGCCCGGCGTCGAACACCTCGACTGCGACGTCGGCGTAGTGCGGGGCCAGGCCGGCGCGCACCTCGGGCTCCGTGAAGGGCGCGTCGTCGTGGGCGCCCACGATCGCGAACACCGGCATCGCCCGGGGCACGAGCCCCACCACCGCCTCCGTCGCGTACATCCGGACGAACGAGCGGACGGCGTCGTGGCGGGCGCTGGCGGACCACCGCCCCAGCTTGAACAGGGCCCACGAGGGCCCCAGGCGCGCGGCGTACCGGTCGAAGAACGCTGCGTGCCTCGCCCCCTCGTCGTCGAGGCCCTCGAGCCAGGCGACGACCTCGGGGGGAGCGCCCATCCCCGTGGGCGCGATCGGCGTGGCGAGGGTGAGGGTGGCGACGCGATCGGGCCGATCCGCGGCGACCTGCTGGGCCACCAGGCTGGTCATGGAGTGCCCGACGAGGTGGAACCGCTCCCACCCGAGCGCGTCGGCGAGGGCGAGCACGTCGGCGGCGGCCTCGGTGAGGTCGCACCGGCCCCGGAGCGCGCGGGAGGCGCCGTAGCCGCGCAGATTGGCGAACATGAAGGTGAAGGAGTGGGGGTCGAGGTAGGGCCGGACGCCGTCGTAGTTGTGGTGGTCGCCGAACCAGTCGTGCAGCACCAGCACGCGCTCGCCACCGTCTCCCATCCGGTCGTATCCGAGCAGCGTCATCCAGGACCCCCGGCGGGCCACGTAGCCGGGTGGTCTGCTGCCGTCCCCAAGCTTCGCTGCGCGAGGCCGTGGCGATCGGGTACGATGTGCAGTGGAGGTTGCATGCGGCTCCTGCGCTGGGTTCCCGTCCTGGGTGTCGGGTGCGTGAGCCTCGTGACCACCGACACCAAGTCCCTGGACTCCGGGACGACGCCACCCGTGAAGGACACCGGCGTGGCGGCGGTCCCCGTTCCCTCGGGCGGCGGCTCCGGGAGCTCGGGGGACACCGGCGTCCCGTTCGAGCCGCAGGTGTGCACCACGTCGGCGCCGGAGTCGCGGGCGCGGCCGTGTGCGGTCGGCCCCGACGCCGCCAGCCTCGCGAGCTGCGCGGTCGGCGGGTTCGCTGCGCTGCTCGGCGGGGTGGGGTACACCGGCGTCGACCTCGCGCTCTCGGCCGCGGTGGACGGAGACACGGTCGTCGTGTGCCCCGGCACCTGGCCCGGCGACCTCGTCGTCAGCGCCGAGCTCCAGCTCGTGGCTGCCGACCCCACCCCCGGCGCGACGGTGATCGACGGCGGCGGCGTCACCGGCGGGCTCGAGATCAGCGCCACCTCCACGGTGCGGGGCCTCACCGTCCGCAACGGCCGGCGGTCCAGCGGCGGCGGCGGCATCCTCGTCACCGCGCCGTCCACCGTCCTCGAGTGCCTGACCGTCCTGGACAACCGATCCCGCGGGGGCGGCGGCGTGAACGCGTCCGGCGCAGGGCTCGTGGTCCGGACCAGCACGTTCACCGGCAACTCCGCCGGGTACGACGGCGGGGGGCTCGTCGCCCGGGCCGGCGTGACTGTCGAGGACTGCGTGTTCGACCAGAACACCTCCGGCTACGAAGGGGGCGCGGTCGCGCTCGCCGGCGACGCGGTGATCACGCGCTCGTGGTTCGGCCAGAACCTGGCGGACTACTCGGGGGGCGCGGTGGAGTGGGGCGAGCGGGACGACCGCATCCTGTCGATCGCCGACACCGATTTGTGGTGCAACGGCGCCGGGTACGAGGGCGGTGGCGTGAAGGTCGGGTCCTGGGGCGACGACCTGGTCACCCTCGCGAACTCCACGTTCCTGGAGAACTACGCGGACCACGAGGGCGGCGGGCTGGCGCTGGGCTCGTGGGGCGCGATCGACCTCACCGCCACCGACACCTCCTTCGTGGCCAACCGGGCGACCCGCTCCTCGGCTCGACCTCGACCTTCACCGCCTCCGGGTGCGACTTCGGGGCGGGCGCCGACGACAACGTCCCCCAGGACGCGGAGACCTCCGCCGGGACCTTCGCCGGTCTGGCGCCCGACGTCACCCTCTGACCCCGTCCGGACGCACCACGCCGCCGATCCACCGGGCGGGCTGGAACTCCGTCAGCCCGAGGACGACGGCGCTCGCGACCCCACAGCCAGGGCACGTCAGGGAGGTGATGTACGCCGGGGGCCCGCCCTCCGCGACGAGCGTGACCTCGAAGCCGCGCTCGCGGGCCCGGTGCAGGCCGTAGGCAGCGGCCTCGTCCTCGCCGAGCGACCAACCGGCCCGGGCCCCCCGCATCGCGACCCAGAGGTCGAACGGGACCCGAGCCCCACACCGCGGACACACCGTCCACGTGGGTGCGGGCGCCTCCTCGAGGCCGTCGAAGGTCTCCACGTAGGGCAACGCGTGCTCCAACCTCAGGGCGGGGTGCCGTTGAGCAGGTCCTGGACCTGCGCCAGCCACTCCGCCAGCCGCAGCGGCTTGGTGAGCACCCGGGCCCCCAGAGACAGCGCGCCCTCCGTGGTCGCCGCCGTCGCCTGCCCGGTGAACACGATGGCCGGCACGCGGGGCCAGCGGTGCCGCACCACCTTCAGGAGCTCGATCCCGCTCGCGGCGCCCAGCCGCTGGTCCACGCAGACCAGCGCCAGCTCCTCCGTCCGGAGCAGGTCCAGCGCCGCCAGCGCCCCGTCCGCCGAGGTCGCGGCGAGCGCGCGGAACTGCGGCATCTTGAGCTCCAGCGCGTCGCGCAGGACCTCCACCAGGTCCGTCTCGTCGTCGACCAGGAGGATCACGGGTTCCACGGCTCCCCCAGCTGGCGGTAACGCAGCTCTTCGGATCGGCGGGCACGATCTGCGAGGGGAGAATCAAGAAGTACAACATTGGCAAACTCGGTGACGGGTGCTAGCCTGCTGGTCTGGGGGCCGCATGAGAACCTGCTTTCTCGCCATGGTCGCGCTCGGCCTCACCAGTCTCCTGGCCTGCTCCGCGGTCGAGACCACCAAAGGCGACGACGGCGACAGTGTGACCACCACGACCGGCGACGACGACGACCACGACATCACCGACGAAGGCGTTTACTTCCACAGCTGCGCCTTGCCCGTCTCCCCCAACGATCTGGTCCCGGCGAGCCTGACCGTGTGGGCCCAGTTCACCGTGGAGGGCGGCGTGGTCGTTCCCTCGGTGCTCGACGGCGCCAACACCTACAAGAGCCTCGTCGTGGTCAACATCGGACCCGAGGAGTGGGACCCGAGCAACCCGAACGACACCAACTACTGCTCCGTCTACGCGCCGATGGGGGTCCAGGAGCTCGGGCTGCTGGACGAGGGGCCCGTGGTCGCCCCGTACGTGGACGTGGGCACCACCCCCGCCGTCGAAACCGACTGCTACGACTACTTCACGCTGCCCGTCGGGATCGACCCCACCGTCCTGATCACCGCGTACCGCGGCTGGTCGATGGGCATCCCCCCAGCGCTCACGCCCACCCTGGAGGCCACGCTGGGCGACATCGATCCGTCCTACCAGGACCAGTTCCTGGGCGCGCTCTGGTACGTCCCCATCATCGATCCTCCGCAGTGGGAGTCCATCTACGCGGTCGCTTACGAAGTCGCGGGCGGAAGCGTCGGCGCGCGCGAGATCCTCCGCGCGGACCTGACGGGCCAGTCCGTGCTGCCCGACGGCATCTACTACAGCGACGCGCTCCTGACCCTCGACCTCACCGACCCGTGACCCCGCCCGGTGGCTTCGCGGCAGTGTGATACGCGAGGGGAGCATGGAACGACCGTCCCCGTCCCTCGCCGAGTTCGCCAGCACCTTCGAACAGGCCTCCGGTGAGCGCCCGTCCTGGGTACACAACACCGGGCAGGGCGCCCTCGACCAGGCCGCGCTCCGCCACCGCGTCGAAGAGGTGCTGGACACCGTCGTGGCGCTCGAGCGGGCGGCCTGGATGGTCGACGGCGTCCACGCCGGACCCAACGCCCTCCCCCACACCTGGCGGGCCGTGTTGCACGCCGCGCGCACGCTCCACGTGGCCGTGCCCCCCGTGATCGTGGGCGGCATCTCGCCCTCCGCCCAGGGCACGTTCGGCACCGACTCGCGCGCCTTCCTGTACCTGTCCACGTACTTCATGGACCCCGCGACCGACGGCGAACGCCGGTTCCTCGCGGGCCGCCTCGTCGGGCACGTCGCTGCGCGGCAGGTCACCGCCAGCACGTTGTACGCGCTGCTCGTGGACCAGGCCGGGCTCCGGTCCGCCGCGCGCAAGGCCGTGGGGCCCGCGCTGGAGGTGCTGCTGGCGCCCATGTCCCTGGGCCTGCGCCTCCTGCTCTCCCGCTGGCACCGCACCGCCGAGGTCTCCGCCGACCGCGCCGGCCTCCTCGTGTGTGGCGAGCTCGGCGCCGCGGGCAAGGCCCTCCTCCGCCTGAGCCTCGGGCGCACCCCGGAGGTCTCCGTCGAGGAGTACCTCGAGCACCTGCGCCAACACGGGAAGACGCCGGGCCGCTGGGCCGAGCTGCTGGCCGACCAGCCGTTCACGCACAAGCGGCTCAAGGCGCTCGCGTTGTACGCCCGCTCCGAAGACTACGTCCGCCACGGGGGCCCCGCCGTCGCCGCGCCCCTGTCCCGCGCCGAGCTCGACCGGCAGACCGACGAGCTGTTGGGGGTCGGATGAGCGCCGGACGCGACAACGATCGGGTGAGCGCCGCGCTCGAGCGGGCCGGAGACACCGCAGGCGCCTGGTTGTGGCGGACGGTGTCGAGCCAGCTGAGCGGTCCGCTGCGCGTCGCCGTGGTGGGGCGCGACGAGGCGTTCGTGTCGCGCGTCGGCGCGCACCTGGGCAGCGGCTGCGAGGTGGTCGCCGTGGTCGTGGGCACCGAGCGCGACGCCACCCTGCAGGTGCAGGACCGCGTGTTGCCCGTCCACGTCCTGTTGTTCGCGACCCCCGTCACCGCCCCGCTCTCCGCGAGCGAACGCGACTGGCTCGTGGCGCTCGGCGAGCTCGGGGCCCCCGCAGAACGCGCCGTCGTGGTGGGCGACACCGAGCTCCTCGCGCGCATGAGCGACGACCCCGAGCAGGAGGCGCGCGACATCGCCGGCCGCATCTCCGCGCTCACGCCTCCGGACTGGCAGGTCTTCGACGAAGCGGGCCTCGGCGAACGCGTGACGGACTGGCGCGCGCGCCGCGAAGCGCTCACCACCGATCGCCGCGCCGGGGTGGGTCGCCTCCTCCTCCGCGACGCCCTCCTCCGCGCCGAAGGCACCGTCGCCACCGCCCGGGAGTCGCTCGCCCGCGTGGACGCCGAACTCGCCGCCGAACACGCGGCCGCCACCGACGCCGGCCGCCGCGGCGCCCGGATCGCCGCCCACCTGTTGTCCGCCGCGCGCCGCCAGACCGAGCGCCTCCAGGTCGACTTCGCCGCGTTCCTCACCGGGCTCGAGACCGAGCTCCCCACGCAGATCGCGAGCGTCCCCGACCTCGACGTCCTCCGTCGCGCCGTCCCCCACTGGCTCCACCACCTGGTCGAGACGTTCCTGTCCGACCGCGTCGCCCGGTGGCGCGCCGACCTCGAGGCCGACATCGCCGAGCTCGACATCCCCGCCGAGGACCTCGCGCGCGCCGAGCTCCTCGTGCCCTCGGTCCACGCCCGGATCCCGCCCTCCCCGAGCGGGTGGGGCAAGCGGCTGGGCGTCACGGCCGCGATGGGCGGCGGCGCGGCGCTGCTGGCGTTCGGGTTGTGGATCCCCGGGTTGCTCGCGGTCTCCGGCGGCGCCCTGTTCTCCGCCCTCGGGAGGCGCGCCGAAGAAGCCGGCCACCGCCGCGCGCTCACCGAGGCCGCCGTCGAGGCCGTGCGCGCCATGGGCACCGAGGCCGATCGGCTGCTGCGCGACCAGATCGCCGGGCTCGAAGCCTCGCTGCAGGCGTTGTCCGACGAGCGGCGCCGCGGGGTCGAGGAGGAGCGGGCCGCCGTGCGCCAGCGGCTCGAGGAGGAGCGCTCGCACCGGGCCCTGCGCGTCCGCGACCTCGAAGCCGTGCGGAACGCGCTCCAGGGCGAGCTGGAGGCCGCGTGACCACCCACCCCCCGAGCCCCCTCGACGACTTCGTCGCGCGCCGCACCGAAGCCGCCGACCGCGCCCTGCGCCTCGCTGCGGCCCTCGAGCGCGCCGACATCGTCCCCACCGACAAGATCGCGTCGCTGCGGGGCCTCGCGTCGCGCACCCGGGAGGGTCGGTTCGTCGTGTTCCTCGTGGGCTGTTTCTCCTCCGGGAAGTCGACGCTCCTCAACGCCCTGCTCGGCGCGCCGGTCCTCCCCGTGAAGGTGAACCCGTGCACCGCCATCCTCACCGAGGTCGCGCACGCGCCGATCCCGCAGGTCGAGGTGCACTTCCGCGACGGCCGCACCGAGCTCCTCGCACCGGACGCCTTCCTCGCCCGGTACCAGCTCACCACCGCCGAGGACGCCGCTGGCGCCGAGGCCGACGACCGCTTCGGCGACGTGGCCCGGGCGGTCGTGGGCTACCCTCTGCCGCTCCTGGCCAACGGCGTGGTGTTGCTCGACACCCCCGGCCTCGACGACGACCCGCGCCGCACCGCGCGCACGCTTACGTCGCTGCCCGACGCCGACGCCGTGATCTTCGTGCTCTCCGCGAACCGGTTCCTGTCCGACCTCGAACGCAAGACGCTCACCCGCGACCTGTTGCCGCTCGGGCTGACGAACCTGTTCTTCCCCGTCACGATGGTCGACCTGCTCGAGAACCTGACCGACGACCCCGCCGCTGCGCGCCGCGAGATCGAGCTGCGTGGCCGCGAGTTCCTGGGCCCCCTCGCGCCCACGCCCAGCGAGCGCCTGTTCCTGCTGGACGCCCGCACCGCCCTGCATGCCCGGTGGGATCGGACCCAGCGCGCGCCGCGCCCCACCCCGGACGCCGAGCGCCTCGCTGCCTGCGGCATCTTGCCGTTCGAGCAGGCCCTGGAGACCTTCCTCGTGGAGGAGCGGGGTCGCGTGCAGCTGCAGGCCCTGCACAACGCCACGGTCCGCCTGCGCGAAGACCTCGAGCGGCGCGCTGCCCTCGACCGCGCCACCGCCGAAGACACCGTCGAGGAGCTGCGCCGCCGGCAGCTCGAGCTCGAGCCCTCCCTCCGCCAGCTCCAGGGCATCGCGCGCCGCGTGGAGCGCACCGTCGACTCCTTCGTGGAGCGCCAGCAGGCCCTCGTGTGGCAGGAGCTCCGCGCGTTCATGGTCGCGACCGAGGCCGACCTGCCCGAGGCCGTCGCGGCGTTCGACCTCGGTGATCTCGCCGGCTTCGACCTGTGGACCCCGAAGGGCCGGGCCCGCGTGGAGGCGTCGCTCCACCGGTCGCTCGAGGCGTGGCTCGACGAGCGCATGGGCCAGTGGCAGGCGTCGCTGCGTCCGCGGATCGAGCGGGCGCTGGGTGAGCTGCGGGTGGAGCTCGCGGCCGACGCCCTCGACTTCGACACGCTCGCCGCGCGCATCGCCACCGACTTCGCTGGCGGCACCTTCACCTTCCCCGCCACGCCGGACACCGGCCCCGAGCCGACGCCGGGAGAGCGGTGGTTCGCCGTCGCGATGGGCGCGGTGCTGCTGTCTCCGGGCACGATGGCTGCGGGGTGGGCCGAGGGGTACGAAGGCGCGATGAAGGGCGCGGCCTCCCGCCTGGGGGTGCGGCTCGCGATCCTGGCGCTCGGCGCGCTCCTCGGGCCCATCGGGTGGGCGGGCCTCGTGTTGTACGCCATCACCGACGCGGTCCTCGTGGTGCTCACCGGGGGTTCGCGGCTCCGCCGGCTGCGCGACGGGGTCGCCGAGGCGCTCAAGGGGCGGCTCGTGGCCCAGGCCGACGCCGCGCGCGGCGAGATCGCGGCGCGGGTCAAGGAGGGCCTCGCTCCCCTGCGCGACGGCCTCGTCCAGGCCGCCGGCGCCGAAGCCGACGAGCTCCGCAGCGCCCTCGCGCGCACGGTCGAGGAGCGCGCCCGGCTCCAGCGCGACGCCGCCCTCCGCGCCGAGACCTGGGCCCTGGTGGCGGCTGCGTTCGCGGAGCACGGGTGATCGTCCTGGTCCTCGCCGGCTGTACGCCGCGGCCCGAGCTCCTCGCTGGGCCCACGCTCACCGAGCCGGTCGACACCCCCCTCACCCGCGTCCTGCAGGTCACGACCGACCGGCCCACCCGCCTGCGGGTCCACCTGACGGGCCCCGGCGTGGACGTGGACGTGTCCTGGCCCGAGCTGCGCACCGACCACGAGGTCCCCCTGCTCGGCGCCAAGCCGGACCGCGTCCACGAGGTGGTCGTGGAGCTCACCCCGACGGACGGGCGGCCCGTCACCGCCACCGCGCGCTTCCAGACGGAGCCCCTCCCCGACGACTTCCCCGCGCACGAGGTGCTCACGCTCGCGCCCGACCGCGTGGCGCCCGGGTACCGCCTGCTCACCCTCGACTCCAACGATCGGGGCCCGTTCCTGGCCGCGGTGGACGCCTGGGACGGGGAGGTCGCCTGGCTGTACACGGGACCCGAGAACTTCGGCGACGTGAAGCGGACCCCGCGGGGCACGTTCCTGGGCCTCGGCCAGGGGGTCCTCGAGCTCGACCCCACCGGGGTGCTGCTGCGCCGCTGGAACGACACCGGCGACCTCACCGACCCCGCGTGGATCCCCGTCGGGTTCGGCGCCGAACACCACGAGGTCACGGAGGTGGGCCCCGACGAATTCGCCGTGCTCACCTTGCGGCGCCTGGCGGTGGACGCCTACCCGTGGTCCTACACGGACCCGACCTTCGGCCTGGCGGCGACGTTGCAGGATGCGGGCATCGTGCGGTTCCGCGCCGACGGGACCGAGCTGTCGACGTGGTGGTACAGCGACGTCCTCGACCCGTTCCGCATCGGCTTCCATTCGCTCGACGTGGTGGGTGGCGCGCGCGACTGGGTGCACGGCAACGCCCTGATCCGGCGACCGGACGGCGGCTGGCTCGCGTCCTCGCGCCACCAGGACGCGCTGTTCGCGCTGGACGACGAGGGGCAGCTGGAGTGGATCCTCGCTTCGCCGTCGGGCTGGGGAGAGGCCTGGGCACCACACCTCCTCGCGCCAGACGCCGGGACCACGTGGCCCTACCACCAACACGGGCCGAGCTTCGGGGTCGACGGCGAGCTCGTGGTGTTCGACAACCACAACGAGGGCCACAACCCCTACGAACCCGCGCCAGACACGCTCCCCGAGAGCCGGGTGGTGGCGTACGACGTGGACGGCGACGCGGGCACGGTCTCCCAGCGGTGGGAGTGGCGGCACCCGGACCACCTGTACAGCGGGGCCCTGGGCAACGCGACGGCGCTCCCGGGCGGCACCGTGGTGGCCTGCTACGGGTTCCTGGACGACGAAGGCGGCGCGCCCAACAAGGAGCGCGGCCTGGGGCGCAAGGTCACCCGCGTGGTGGAGCTGGACCCGGACGCGGTGGACCCGGTGTCGGACCTCCGGTTCTGGTACCCGGCGGAGCGCTCGCGCGAAGGCGTGAAGTCGTACCGCGCGGTGCCCACGGACTCGCTGTACCCAGACGACGTGACGGTGGTGCGTCAGCGCGCCGACTGACCCGAAGGCGACGCCTGGGCGGCCGCGAACGCCGACACGCTGTCCACCAGCGCCCGGATCAACGGGCTCGCGCGGCGCTCCGCCGAGAACAGCGCCCAGATGCGCAGCGGACCGCCCACCTCCGCCGGCAGGACCGGGACGAGCGCGCCCGACGCGAGGTCGTCGAGCAGCAGGTGGACGGGGAACAAGGCGATCCCCATGCCGGCGCGGGCAGCACTCTGCAGCGTGGAGAGGTCGTTCGTCACGAACCGCGGCGACACGGGGAGCGGGGGTGCGCCGTACCGGGGCCACGCGCGCGGCGACAGGCCGTCGATCTGCGGGGCCAGGAGCACGTGGGTGTGCAGGTCGTCGACGTGGCGGGGGGTCCCGTTGCGCTGGAGCCAGCCCGGGCTCGCCACGGCCAACACCGCGCTCTCCCCGAGCAGGTGGCGCACCCACGGCGCGTCCTCGAGGACCCCGGTGGTGAGAACCAGATCGAAGCCCTCCTCGAGCAGGTGCGGCCGGCGCTCGGTGACCACCAGCTCGACCTCCACCGCGGGGAACTGGGCCTGGAACCCCTGGAGGAACGGGACGAGGAACGAACCACCGAAGCCGGGCGGGGTGGCGATGCGCAGCCGACCCTGCACCAGCCCGGCCTGGGCCTGGACCTGCTCCTGTACGGATCGGAGCTCGGTGAGCAGGCGCCCAGCGCCGTCGACGAGGGTGACGCCGGCGGGCGTGAGCCGGAAGTGCCGCGGAGTGCGCTCGGCCAGCGCCAGCCCGAGCGCGGACTCGAGCCGCGTGATGCGCCGGCTCACGGTG
This sequence comes from Myxococcota bacterium, assembly GCA_044356535.1. Classification (GTDB taxonomy): domain Bacteria; phylum Myxococcota_A; class UBA796; order UBA796; genus JACKER01. The sequence goes on along the minus strand of JBIKWC010000098.1, from coordinate 2,472 downwards.
CTGCGGGGGACTCCCAGCTCCCGCGCGGTCCGCGAGATGGAGCCCGTCCGCGCCAGGTGCACGAGGGTGGGAAGCTCGGCGAGGACATCGTCCATGCCACTGTGTAGCACGAACGCATCGCTGGGTTCCCCAGATGGTGCATCCGCGCTCCGAGTCAGCGTCGTATGAAGAGGACCTGGGAGGGACCATGTGGTCGATCCTCTGGGTCGGAGGCGCGCAGGCGCAGACGTTGTCGGTCGACGTGTCGGGGCTTCGCGCCGGGGGCTCGGTGCGGGCCGGGGCCTACGCCGACGCCGACACCTGGCTGTCGGACGAAGGCGCGGTCGCCAGCTGCGTCGCCGCGGTGGACGCAGGCCGCGCCACCTGCGAGCTCACGCTCCCGGGTCCCGGTCGGTACGGCGTGGCGCTGTTCCACGACCTCGACGGCGACGGCATCTTCGACCGGAACCTGCTCGGGTTGCCGCAGGAGGGCTGGGGCTTCTCGCGGAACGCGCCGACAGGCCTGACAGGCCCCTCGTTCGGCGACGCCGCCCTGACGGTCGCGCCCGGCGACACGCTCCCGGCGAAGGTGCGGATCCGCTACGCCCTGTGACCTTCAGGCCACGCTGGCGAGCAGGATCAGCCCCCACAGCCCCAGGGTGAGGACGAGCACCACCCCGAGGCCGGGGCCGATGCTGGTGTTGCGGTCGTGGTCGGGCGCGACGACCTCGAGCACCCGGTTCATCTCGCCCTGCACCACCACGACCAGCACGGTGCGGAGGGCCAGGAACAGCAGCGCGACCGGGAATTCGGCGCCCTCGCCCCAGGCGCTGCTCACGCGGTTGTGGACGTAGAGATCGCCCATCCACGATGCGATGTAGACCGTGGCCAGCGTCACCAACGCGGGGTTCCTTCCCTTCAGTCCGCTCGACGCTTCGCTCACGCGCCAGCACAGGCTGTGGAGGAAGAGCAGGTGGAGCAGGCCGCGCGGCAGCGCCCACACGGGCTCGCCGAGGTCCTGGCGGCGGCGGAAGTTCCGGTAGACCCATCAGTTGGCGTACAGGCCCAACGTGGCGCTCATCAGGAGCCAGATCTTCCAGGAGGGCACAGGCTCGAAGGGCAGCGGCGCCGGGTCTGCGGTCGCGGCGGGGAGATCGGACTCGACGGCGGGCGCGGTGAAGGGGTTGGAGCCGGACAACGCGACCTCCGCGACGACGGTACCGCGCACTCAGGCGCGGCGCGCGGGAACGGGACCGGTGAGGGCCCCGAGGCGCTCGTCTCCAGCGCACGCCCGTACTGCGCCGACGACGTCGGGCCGGGCCCGTCCCACGGCGCGGGAGAGCGCGTGGCGCCCGACGCCCACCGCAGCGGCGATCGGGCCGGGTGGCGCTTCGGGGCAGAGCTCGCGAACCAGCGCAAGGTACAGCGCTCGGGCGGGTCCGCGGCGCTGCACGGCGCCGAGCGGGGTTCGGAGGGCGGCGGACACGGCTTCGACGACGCGCGCGGGATCCGCGACGGACGACGCGCGGTGGGGAACCGCTGTTCCGGCCACGTGGACGGTGGGGTCGGCGGCGACGTAGCGGTGGAAGGCCTCGGGGTCGCGGGCGGGCCGGATGACAGGGCGCGCGGCGCACCCGAGCGCGTCGCGGTGGGTGGAGAAGGGCCAGGCGAGCGGGTCGGTGACGAGGCGCGCCCGGCACGGGTTGAGGTGGACGTAGCGCACGGAGCGCCGGACCTTCTGGGGGTCGGCGAGCCACTCGGCGCGGGGCAAGGGCGCAACGAGGGAGCCGTGGCCACCCCGGCGACCGTGGACCCACCGGACGTAGCGGCCGAGAGCGTCGGCGAGGGGGAGCCGAACATCGGCGGGGTGCAGCAGGTGCACGTGGTCGGGCATGAGGACGAGGGCAGCGAGCCCGGGGACGGCGCGGGTGACGCGCTCCCAGAGCTCGGCCCCCTCGACCCAGTCGGTCCAGAGCAAGGCACCCCGGTGGGTGCGGGCGACGAGGTGGTACACGGTAGCCTCCGCGCGCCGCTCCGCAAGGTCCGTACCCGCCGGGAACCCAGTAACGGACGGGGTCGTCGCGTAGTGCCGCAGACCGATCGACGGACGTCCGGCGGACGACGCGGGCCACCCCGGAAGCCAGGTCCTGCCGGCGGCACCAGCCGGAAGCCACGGGCCCCTGGACGCTGGACAACTGGCACGCCCGGCCCCCGCGAACACGACCCCACCGGCCGCCGGGTGCCCGGCGAAGCCCTCGCTGGCGCGTTCACCCCTGCTGGCCCGACCCCAGCCCCCGCGAACGCACCATCGGCCCGCTCCACCCCCGCGAACGCACTGCGCACACCGCCACGTGCCCGGCGAGGCCTCGCTGGTGCGTTCACCCCCGCTGGCCCGACCCCAGCCCCCGCGAACGCACCACCCGCCGAGGCCAGCCGCCCTCAACGCACCACCGCGGGCCGTTGCAGCCACCGCCGCCGCCGAAACCCGGCGTT
>JBIKWC010000097.1:0-22043 GCA_044356535.1 Myxococcota bacterium | reverse complement strand
CCTCTCCGCCGCCCGCCGCGACAACACCCTCGGGTACCTCCGGCCCGACGGCAAGACCCAGGTCACCGTCGAGTACAAGGACGGCAAGCCGAGCCGCGTGGACGCCGTCGTCGTGTCTTCGCAGCACGCCGAACACGTCAGCCAGGGCCAGATCCACGACGACGTGCTCCGCGAGGTCATCCACAAGGTGATCCCCGCCAACCTGCTCGACACGCACACGAAGTACTTCGTGAACCCGACCGGCCGGTTCGTCATCGGCGGCCCGATGGGTGACTCCGGCCTCACCGGCCGCAAGATCATCGTCGACACGTACGGCGGCCACGGCTCGCACGGCGGCGGCGCCTTCTCCGGCAAGGACCCCTCCAAGGTGGATCGGTCGGCGGCGTACATGGCCCGCTACATCGCGAAGAACCTCGTCGCTGCCGGCGCGGCCGATCGCTGCCTCGTGCAGCTCGCGTACGCCATCGGCGTCGCCGAGCCCGTGTCCGTCATGGTCGACACGTACGGCACCAACCGCGTCGACGAAGAGAAGCTCGTCGCCTGCGTGCGCGAGCTGTTCCCCACGAAGCCCGCGGGCCTCGTGCGCCACCTCGACCTCCTCCGCCCGATCTACCGGGGCACGGCCGCCCACGGGCACTTCGGGCGCCCGGGCTTCTCCTGGGAGAAGACCGACAAGGTCGACGCCGTCAGGGCGTTCCTGGCCTGAGGCGTCGCCGGCTGGCCAGGGCGGCGGTCACCAGGACCCACGCCCACGGCGCCGCCGACGAGGTCGCACAGCTACACCCCGGGTCCTTCGGCGACGCGGCCGGGGGGCCGCTGTCCGTGTCCGAATCGGTGTCGGTGTCGGTATCGGTGTCCGTATCGGTGTCGGTGTCGGTGTCGGTGTCGCCGGGGGTTCCCGTGTGCAGGCCTGGCAGGTCGTCGAGGGCGCCCAGGCCAGCGGCCTCCGGGGTGATCGTCGGTACCCAGTCGCAGGGGACCGGGAGCGGGCCGATCGGGGACTGGGTGAGCGTGCGGACGAGGTCCGTGCCCAACACCGGGTTCCGAGACAGGTTCTCCAACCCTGTGTTCTCCCAGAAGCCCACGTCCTCCAGGTCCAGCGTCGAGCCTGCCTGGTTGGCGTCGTCGTGCTCCAGCACCCACTCCCCTTCCGTGTGCCCGACGAACAGAGAGTCTTCGACCCGCAGGTTCACGTCGAGCCCGGCTGGATCGAGCGCGATCGCGGCGGCGCGGGCCACCGCGGTGTTGCCGACGAACGTGGACGACGACACCGCGAGGTCCGTGGCAACCGAGCGGATCGTCGCCCACTCGCCCGCCGTGTTCTCCAGGAACGAGCTCCCCGACACCGTCGTCGGCCCCGAGTACTGCAGGTACACCGCCGCCCCCGCGAACAGCTGGGACTCGTTGCGACAGAAGCGCGTCGTCGAGATCGCCACGCTGGCCTCCCCGCCGACGTACACGGCGGAGCGGTCCGCGCGGTTGCGGTCGAAGACGCCGCCGACCACGGTGAGCGGGCCGGTGGCACCTCCGTCGTGGAAGAGGGCTCCGCCGCGCCCTTCCGACGCCGCGGTGGCATCGTTCGTCTCGAACACGTCGCCGGTGGACGCGTAGGTGGTGTCGGGGCCGGTCGCGACCGCCCCACCGTCCCCGCCGCTCGTGTTGGAGCGGAACACGGCGCTCGACGTGGTCAGGGCGCACGAGTCGCTCCACACGGCTCCGCCTCGCTGCGTCGCCGTGTTCCCGTCGAGCAGGGAGCCCGTGATCGTGACCACCCCGCCGCCCAGACACGCGATCGCGCCGCCGCGATCGGCCAGGTTGGTGGCGAAGCGGCCCCCGGTGACGGTGAGTGTGCCGTCTTCCACCCGCACCGCGCCGCCCTCGGCTTCGTCCCCCCCCGTCAACTCGCAGTCCGTCAGCGTCAGCGCAGCGCCCTCGTGGACGTCGAGGAGCCGCTCTCGGTCGATCCGCGTGATCCCGCAGGCGGTGATCTCCACGATGGCGTCGATGTCGGAGCCGTCGTTCCCCGTGGCCACGAGATCGGCGCCGTTGTCACAGCGCAGCCCCACGTCGGTCGTCACGTTCGGGAGCTGGTGCACCCCACCGTCCAGCACGATGGTGGTGCCCGGCGCCACGTTGTCGAGCGCTTCCGCGAGGTCCGTGTAGTCGACACCGACCACGACCTCCGGGGGCACGACCATCCGGAAGGGCACCACCACCGGGATCATGCGCTGGTCCACACCGCCAGCTCGTTGCCGGACGGATCGAGGAAGTGGAACCTCCGCCCGCCGGGGAAGGCGTGGTGCTCGGTGATCTCGCCGCCAGCGGCCTGCACCTGGCCCTCGGTGGCGTCGAGGTCGTCGGAGTACACGATCACGAGCGAGCCCCCGCGGGGCGGCGCCTCGCTGACCCGGCGCAACCCACCCGAGAGCCCTGCCGCCTGGATGTCCGCGTAGTCGGGGCCCCAGTCCTCGAAGGTCCAGCCGAACACCGCGCCGTAGAAGGCCTTGGCGCGACCGAGGTCGACGGTGGGGAGCTCGAAGAAGTCGACCTTGTGGTGGTGGCGGCTCATGGGGCGAAGCGTACACCTGCCACTTCTGTTCCGGGGACAGGATCGCGCCTTGCGGATCGCGGGGCCCGCGCGGTACGAACGCGTCCCCGGTCGGCGCGACCCTGCGCCGTCCTCTCGCGAGGTGACCCCGTGAAGGTCCACGAGTACCAGGCCAAGGCCCTGCTCCAGAAGTACGGAGTGCCCCTCTTGAAGGGCGGGCACGCGACCACGGCGGACGAGGCGGCGAAGGTCGCGGAGTCGCTCGGCGGCTCGCTGTGGGTGGTGAAGTCCCAGATCCACGCCGGAGGCCGCGGCAAGGGCCGGTTCGTCGGCCAGGTCTCCGCCGAGGCCATCGCTCGGGTCGCGCAGGGCGGGGAGGCCGGGGAGGGCAAGGGCGGCGTCCGCCTCGCCCGCACGATCGACGAGGTCCGCCAGCACGCGGCGGACATGCTCGGCAAGACCCTCGTCACCCTCCAGACGGGGCCCGAGGGCAAGCCGGTCACGAACCTGTTCGTCGAGACGGGCTGCGACATCGATCGCGAGCTGTACCTCTCGATCCTGCTCGACCGCTCCAAGAACCGCGTGTTGATCATGGCCTCCGCCGCGGGCGGCATGGACATCGAGCACGTGGCCCACCACCACCCTGAGCAGATCCTCCGGCTCTGGGTGCACCCGGTCACCGGCCTCACGGCCTTCCAGTGCCGGCAGCTCGGCCAGGGCCTCGGCCTCACGGGCGCCGCGCTCAAGTCCGGCGGAAAGATGTTCCAGGCGCTGTACGACGCGTACATGCAGACCGACTGCGCGATGCTCGAGGTCAACCCCCTCGTCGTCACGAAGGGCGGGGAGCTCGTCGCGCTCGACGCCAAGATGACGTTCGACGACAACGCGCTCTACCGGCACCCGCACATCGCGGCGATGCGCGACCCGGCCGAAGAAGACCCGGCCGAGACCGAAGCCGCGAAGTGGAACCTGTCGTACGTCTCCCTCGAGGGGAACATCGGCTGCATGGTCAACGGCGCCGGCCTCGCCATGTCCACGATGGACATCATCCAGTTCAAGGGCGCGAAGCCCGCCAACTTCCTCGACGTGGGCGGCGGCGCGAACCAGGAGCAGGTGGCGGCCGCGTTCCGCATCATCACCCGCGACCCGTCCGTGAAGGGGATCCTCGTCAACATCTTCGGCGGCATCATGAAGGGCGACGTCATCGCAGAGGGCGTCATCGCCGCAGTGAAGGAGGTCGGCCTCAAGGTCCCCCTCGTCGTGCGCCTCTCCGGGACGAACGCCGAGCTCGGCGCCAAGATCCTCGCCGAGTCCGGCCTCGCCATCACCCCCGCCTCGAACCTCGACGAAGCCGCCGACAAGATTGTCGCCGCCGTGAAGGGAGCCTGACATGTCCATCCTCGTAGGACGGAACACCCGCGTCATCACCCAGGGCATGACCGGCAGCGCCGGCGCCTTCCACACGCGCGGCTGCAAGGCGTACGGCACCAACATGGTGGGCGGCGTGGTCCCCGGCAAAGGCGGCACCACGTTCGAAGACATCCCCGTGTTCGACAGCTGCCACGACGCCGTGAAGCAGGCGGGCGCCAACGCCTCCATGATCTTCGTGCCGCCCCCGTTCGCGGCGGACGCGATCCTCGAGGCCATCGACGCCGGCATCGAGCTCGTGGTCTGCATCACCGAAGGCATCCCGGTCCGGGACATGATCCCCGTGGCCGAGGTCCTCAAGACCAGCAAGAGCCGGTTGATCGGCCCCAACTGTCCGGGCGTCATCACGCCGGGCCAGTGCAAGATGGGCATCATGCCCGGCCCGATCCACACCCCCGGGAAGATCGGCGTGTTGTCGCGCTCCGGCACGCTCACGTACGAGGCGGTCGGCCAGCTCTCGGCGGTGGGCCTCGGCCAGTCGTCGTGTGTCGGCATCGGCGGTGACCCGATCATCGGGACGAAGTTCATCGACGTGCTCACGCTCTTCAACGCCGACCCCGACACCGAGGCGGTGATCATGATCGGCGAGATCGGCGGCAACGCCGAAGAAGAGGCCGCGGCCTGGATCAAGGCCAACATGAAGAAGCCGGTCGTCAGCTTCATCGCGGGCGCGACCGCACCCCCGGGCCGCCGCATGGGCCACGCGGGCGCGATCATCTCCGGTGGGCAGGGCACCGCCGAGACCAAGTTCGCCGCGCTCGAGGACGCTGGCGTGCACATCGTGCGGTCCCCCGCGCTGATGGGCAAGAAGATGGCCGAGGTCCTCGGGGCCCGGTAGTCGCGGCTTGGTCGCGGGCGCTCCGGGGCGGTAGGGTACGCCGCATCCGGAGGGCCCGTGACCGACCTGTTCCCCGCGCGCGATCTGCAGTTCCTGGTCGAGGACGTGTTGGACCTCGACGGGCTGCTCGCGGCCCCGCGCTACGCACACACCGATCGCGACACCGTGCGCTCCGTGTTCGAGCTCGCGCGGACCCTGGCGAAGGACGTGATCCTCCCCAACGCCGCCGAGGCCGACCGCGACCACCCCCGGCTCGTCGACGGCAAGGTCCTCGTGCCCGAGGCCATGCGGAAGAGCGTCGACGCGTTCCGCGAGTCCGGGTTCATCGCGGGCCCGTTCGACCTCGAGGACGGCGGGCTGCAGCTCCCGGCGCTGGTCACCGAGGCGCTCCTCGCGATGGTGTCGTCCGCCAGCGCGCCCCTCGTGGTGCTCCCCGGGCTCACCATGGCGGCGGCGGGACTCCTCCGCGCGCACGGCTCGGCCGAGCTCCGCGAGCGCTACCTCGGCGGCATGCTGGAGGGCCGGTACTTCGGCACCATGGCGTTGTCCGAGCCCCAGGCCGGCTCGTCGCTCGCCGACCTCACCACCGCCGCCACCCCCCACGGCGACGGCACGTACCGGCTCGTCGGCAACAAGATGTGGATCACCGGCGCCGACCACGAGCTCTCCGAGAACATCGTGCACTTCGTGCTGGCGCGGATCGTGGGCGGTCCCCCCGGCATCCGCGGCATCTCGCTGTTCTGCGTGCCCAAGGTCCTGCCGGACGGCAGCCGCAACGATGTCCGCGTGGTCGGCCTCAACCACAAGATGGGCTACCACGCCGCGATCAACACGGTCTTCGCGCTCGGGGACCAGGGCGGCGCGGTGGGCTGGCTCGTCGGGGAGCCCCACCAGGGCCTCAAGTGCATGTTCCACATGATGAACGAGGCCCGCATCGCCGTGGGCCTCGGGGCGGCCGCCATGGGCTGGGCCGGCTACCGCCACAGCCTCGCGTACGCCCGCGACCGCCTCCAGGGCCGCAAGGTCACGTCGCGCGACCCGTCCTCGGCGCAGGTGCCCATCACCGCCCACGCCGACGTGCGCCGGATGTTGTTGTCGCAGAAGGCGCTCGCCGAGGGGGGCTTGCACCTCGCGCTGTGGGCGGCCCGGATGGTCGACGAGCAGAAGATCGCGAAGGACGCGGGGAACACGGCGCGCGGCCAGGAGCTGGCGCTGTTGCTCGATCTCGTGACCCCCATCGTGAAGGCCTGGTGCAGCGACCACGCGCTGCGCGCCAACCACGACGCCATCCAGATCCTCGGCGGCTCCGGGTACACCAAGGACTACGCCGTGGAGCGCATCTACCGGGACAACCGGCTCAACCCGATCCACGAGGGCACCAACGGCATCCAGGCGCTCGATCTGCTGGGCCGCAAGGTGGGCGCGGGTGGGGGCGCGGCGGCCGCGGTGTTGGTGGGCCGCCTCCAGGAGTCCCTGACCCGGGCCCGCGCAGGAGGCCCCGTGGCGCGCGAGCTGGCGGCGCCCGTCTCCGAGGCCGTCGAGCGGCTGATCGCGGTCACCACGGCCCTCCTGACCGGCGCGATGGCCGATCCCGAGGCCTTCCTCGCCAACGCCACGCCGTTCCTGCAGCTGGTGGGGCACACGCTCGTCGCTGCGTTGTGGCTCGATCAGGTGGTGGTGGCCGAAGCCGCGCCGCCGGACGACTTCCTGCGGGGCAAGCTGGCTGCTGCCCGCTACTTCGTGCGCTGGGAGCTGCCGCTCACCGCCGCGTGGGCCGCGGTGCTCACGCCCATCGAGCGGACGCCCCTGGACACCGATCCCGACTGGCTCTGAGGTGCAGACATGACCGACGACCCCGCTGCGCGGTGGGACCACCACGCCGCCACCTACCAGCGCCTGTTCGCGCCCCTCACCGGGTTCATCGCCCGCGGGATGTTCAAGCTCGTCGAGGGCCGGGCGCCGGCCGGAGCGCAGGTCCTCGACATCGCGTGTGGCGCCGGGGAGCTGTCGGTCGCCGCCGCGCAGCACCTCCTGCGGCACCGCGCTGCCGGGGGCCCGGCCGGTCGGGTCGTCGCCACCGACTTCTCGCCCGCCATGTTGGCGGCCACCCTCGCCAACGCGCGCGCCGCCGGCGTCGACGACACCGTGCTCCAGGGGCAGGTCGAGGACGGCCAGGCCTTGTCCTTCCCGGACGCGTCGTTCGACCTCGTGTGCTCCTCGTTCGGCATCTTCCTGTTCCGCGATCGGGTGGCCGGCTGGCGGGAAGCCGCCCGGGTGCTGCGTCCCGGTGGCACGTTCGCGACCGCGGTGTGGCAGGGGCCCGCCACCAACGCGATGCTCCGCAACCAGATGGGCCCCATCGGAGCCGCGCTGCCGGCGCGGTTGGCTCGCCCATCGCCGGGGGGGTGGCTGGAGATCGCGGACGCCGACGCCCTGATCTCGGAGGTGACGCGCAACACGCCGCTCGTGGACGCGCGCTGTGTGCCGTTCCACGCGACCATCGTCCTGCCGGACAGCGCGCAGGTGTGGTCGGCGCTCCACCAGAACCCCGTGATGGGGCAGGTCCTCGCGGCGTGTACCCCGGAGGAGCTGGCGGCGGTGGAGGCCAGCGTGCGGGCCCACTTCGACGGACTGGCGGGCGGGCCCGGGCGGCCCATCCCCCTCGACTCGACCTGCAACCTGCTGGTGGCGACCCGAGCGGCCTGAGCGGGGTCAGGGCACGAGGTACGGGTCGCGGAGCCACTGCGCGAAGCCCAACAACACGCCCGGCGGGGTCTCCACGCGGAACGTGCGGGCGCCGCTCGGGTCCAGGCGGTCCATGGTCGACGCCGCGGACCAGACCACCAGCGTGTCGCCGTTCTCCACCCGGTGGACGTCCCCGAGGATGAAGCTGAACAGCGGGGGGTCGGCCTCGAGCTGGCCCAACACCGTCGCCGTCTTCGCACCCGGGTCGAGCGAGAACTCCAGCACCCGCGAGACCTGGCCCGGCGCGCCGTCGTTGTCGAACACGATCAGGCCGTCTTCGGTGCGCTCGAACTGGTGCTGGTGCCGGAACCGGGGCTCCCCGGAGATGGCCACGTCGCCGGCGATGCCGCCGAGGGTCCACGCGCACGTGCCCGTGGCGCGGTCCACCGAGGTGATGCCGTTGAGGTTGCGCATCCCCACCAGGAACGAGTCCGTGGCGGGGTCGTAGTCGAGCGCGTTCGTGTGGGTCCAGCCCTGGGGTGGATCGTCGCTCTCGTGCACCACCGGGTCGAAGCAGTCCCAGCTCGACCAGATCGAGCGTGGCGAACCGCCGGGCGGGATCTCGATCAGCGCGTTGCCGAGCACCTCTCCGCGGGTCTCGTACGCCAGGGCCACGAGCGTCCCGTCCGCCAGCTCCACGAAGTCGTGGGCGAGGTCCGGCACCGGGATCACGGAGCGCTCCGACCCGTCCCAGTCCACGCGGACCAGCACCGAGTCCGGGGAGGGGCCGCCCCGCACGATCGACGACAGGTAGACGATGCCCTTGCCGTCGTGCGCGACGCGCGCCTTGAACACCGACAACCCGCGGGTGTCGACGTGGGACCAGGTGATGCGGCCCTCCGGGTCGAGCAACACGATGCGGGCGCGGTCCTCGGCCATGAGCACGAGGGTGCTGAAGTGGTCGTTGCCGCCGCCGGTGACGGTGAGCGGGGGTAGGGGACCGTCCAACGCGCCCGTCGCCACCTCGAGCACGTCCGAGGCCAGGTCTCCGGCCTCGACCTGCAGCGTCACGAGCTCGTCCTGCGGGAGCCCCACCAGCAGCGCGCGGTGCTCCGTGTCCTCGGGTTGCTCCGGCGTGGCGCGATCGGTGGCGCCGCCCAGCCCGAACACCACCCGGCCGGCCGTGGGGTCGTCGGTGGTCCAGGTGACCTCGAGCACCGTGGGCATCCCCGCCAGCGGCGCGGCGGTGAGGTCGCGGACGCCGCTGCCTCCGGGAGGGCCGTCGTCGTTCCCGTCGCTGCAGGCGACCAGCAGCGCGACCATGACCAGCGCCCGCTCACGGAACAAGGATCGTGTCCTCGAAGTCGTACACGATGGTGTTCGCCGCAGGGTCCCAGTCGGCGTAGCCGATGACGTCCCAGCTCCCGTACAGGGTGCTCCACATCACCTCGGCGTGCCCCTGGAACTCGGGGTCGTACCCGTACGCCCGCTGCTGGCCGTCCCAGCTCGCGGCCGTGGCGGCGTCGACGCCGAGGGCGGCGAGGCAGGCGCCGTTGGTGTCGGTGACGACCGTGGTGTTGGCGAGCACCACGTCGTAGGCCCAGACGCAGGCGGCGCAGTCCGTGCGGTCGACGACGGAGTCGAGGTCGTACGTGACCTCGCAGACCACCACGTAGTCGTCTTCCACCACGAGGGTCTCGCTCCCGTCGTAGCTGCCGTTCACCACCGCGGTGCCACGGCGGGTCTGGTTCACGTACCCGAGCCCGGTCGTGTCGGTGTCGGTGTCGGTGTCGGTGTCCGAATCGGTGTCGGTGTCGGTGTCCGAGTCGGTGTCGGTGTCGGTGTCGGTGTCGGTGTCGGTGTCGGTCTCCCCCGTGGGGGTCGTGTCCTTGCCATTGCAGGCGATGGCCACGGCCACCGCGATCCACATCAGGTTGCGCACGGGCGCTCCGGGGAGAGGGGTCACTCGACGGGCTTCAGGAGGGCGTACAGATCGGTGAGGAACTCCCCTTTGCCGAGGAGGCGGTCGCTCTGGAACTCGACGCGCCACACGTCTTCGTCGGCGGCGGTGTCGACCTCGCGGATCACCGAGGCCGAGCCCACGACGTGCAGCGTGTTCCCGTTGGACAGCCGCCAGGCCTGGCCGTTCGTCTCGGCGAGCACGCCCGAGTCGCTGGCCCACACGAGGCTCAGCGTGCCGGCGACCTGATCGACCTCGTACTCCATCAACCAGGTGTGGTCCCGGCCGCCCCCTCCGCCGTTCCACTCGGACGAGACCAGGAGGGTGCCAGCGTCGGTGTACGAGATGCCGTGTTGCCAACTGTACTGGGAGTTCACGGGGTCGAACGCGTAGCCGTTGTCCACTTCGCCCGCCCACCACAGGCTCTCGCCGGTCACGTGGTCGACCTCGACGATGGAGTTGTTGGTGTAGTAGCTGTACAGGAACGAGTCGGTGGACTCGACGTAGAAGATGCCGTTGCTCTCGCACTGGCCCCACTGGTCGATCGAGCCTGGCCAGTCGTCTTCGCAGGTCCACAACACCGTCTCGTCGACCTGGGCGGGCGCCTTCTGGACCAGCGCCTCGCGGCCGCCGTGCGCCTTGCTGCCCCACACGAGGGTCTGGTCCGGGAGCTCCACGAAGGCGTGGTGCAGCCCCGGGGTGGCGATGACCTCGAGCTCCTCGTCGAGCCAGGTCCGGTGGATCTTGCCGGCCTCCCCGTTGCCGAAGTCCGACCAGTAGGTGGCCTCGTCCCACAGGAGGTGGTCGCCGGTGCGTGCCACGGTCACGAACAGGGTCCAGTGGCCGTTCGGCGCCGGGCGCGCCCAGAGGATGCGGCCCAGGCGATCGATGATGAACGTCCAGTACTTGCCGCCCGTCCAGCCGCCGTCGCGCTCGTTGATGCTCGTCAGGAAGAAGTCGGCGCCGGGCAGCTGGCGCGACGGGTCCGACACCGTCACGGTGGGGATCGGCATCCCGGGCGGCAGCGGGCCCGTGGTGAGCGTGTCGCCCTGGACCATCGTGCCGTCGTCGGCGACCACGCGCCACTCGGCGTCGTGGGCGTAGGGGATGCCGACGACGAGCTGCTCGTGTTCCCCGGCGTCGAACGTGGTGGTGGGGGTGGAGCGCCAGGTGCCCTCGTCCACCGCGTACTCGATGTGGATCGGGGCCGTCCGGTCCTGGGTCCACGACACCACCACGAGGCTGCCGACCTGGTCGTGCAGGCGCCAGTCGAGGCCGGTGAGCGCGATCGTCGCCGGATCGGTGTCGGTGTCGGCGTCCGTGTCGGCGTCGGTGTCCGTGTCGGTGTCCCCGTCGGTGTCGGTGTCGGTGTCCGCGTCGCCGGGGACCTTCGCCGTGTCGCTCCCGCCGGAACAAGCGACCAACCCCAGGACGAACAGGAAGCGGACCATGGACCCTCCGGCGCGTGAACAGTATCCGGCCGGCGGGTCCCATCCCGAAGCAGTCACGTCAAGAATCGGTGACGCCGGCGGGTCGGCGGCGGGCCTCTTCGGCGAGGCGCCGGAACGCGGGGCGCGGGTTCCCGCGGCGGTCCAGCAACCCATGGCGTGGGAAGTAGCCCCGATCGTGGTCTACCGTGGTGTCGAGCACCACCGCGAGCCCCGGGTGCGCCCGCGCTGCTGCCAGCGCCCGCAGGACCGACCGCGTCACGGCGTCGTCGTCGTCGGCCTCCGCGCCTTCCCCTGCCCGGGGCAACAACACCGACAGGAGCGCGGCGCGCGGGAGGCTCGTGATTCGCTCCGCCACCGCCACCGGATCCTCGTCCGGCTCGGCGCGGAACACGAGTCCGTCACCTGCGGTGGCGCGCGCCAGGTCGGGGTCGTCGGGCCGGAAGCCGTGGGGCGCGAAGTGGCTGAAGTACCGCCCCTCCTCGCCGGGCGCCCGACCGAGGGCCGCGATCCACACCGGCACCGCGACCGCCGGGACCTCGCGCCCGAGCCACGCCCGCGGCAGGACCAGCTCGACCGCGCGGATCACGCTCCGGTGCCGCTCGAGCAGCCGCCGATCTTCGTCCGTCAGCGGCTCTGCGGTGAACAACACCACCTGTTGCCCGCCGCGCTCCAGGGCCACCAGCCGCTCGCGGGTGGAGGGGTTGCGCAGGTCGTCGATCGGGAGGCGGAGGAGCTGCACTCCGAGCTCCCAGGTGGCGAGCAGGACCAGGTCGTTGCGCGCCCGCTTGCGGCGGAACGGCTCGAGGCCGTCGGCGGGGAGGTCGAGCACGGCGTCCCAGCTGTGGCGCAGGGTGAGCCCGAGCGGGCACGACGGCTTCACCTCGCCCGGACCCTCCCCCGGCGGGGGCGTGGGCGCTTCGGTGGCGCCGTGGGTCCGCACCCACTCCACCCGGTGGCCGACGGGCTCCACGTGCAGCAGGCAGAACCCGAGTCGCTCGGTGTCGTCGCGGCCGAAGGCGGGCCCCGGCGCGATCCGTCCGAGCTCGCTGTACTCGGGCCGGACGAACGCGGTGGAGGGCAGCAGGTACAGGTCGAGGTCGCCGTGCCGGTTCCAGAACGGGTGGTGGACGTGGCCGCAGAACACGGCCTCCACCCGGGCCCGGGTGAACAGCGCCAGCAGGCGGCTCCGCGCCGGCTCCGCGAGGTTGTCGTAGTGCTCGGGCTCGTCGGGCGTGAGCAGGAACGGGGGGTAGTGCAGGAACACGAAGGTGCGCGCAGCGCCGTCGAGCACGTCCTCGAGCCACCGCCACTGCTCCGCTTCGAGCGCGAGCCCCGAGTTCAGGACCGGCGTGTCGATCCCCACGAGCCGCAGCCCCTCGTGCGCCACCACCCACCACGGCGGACCCCAGGTGTTCGCGAAGGTCTCGTGTTTCTCGACGGAGACGCTGGGCGCCGGGGCCCAGGGGTGCGGCTTGTCGCCGACGTCGTGGTTCCCGGGGACCACGTAGAGCGGGACCTCGAGGGGGGCGTAGGTGGCGCGTGCCACGTCCAGCGCCGCGCGGTGCTCGGGGAGCCCGGGGACGGGGTGGGGCACGTCGCCGAGGTGGATCACCGCGCTCGGGGCCGCGCGCTGCAGCATGGTCACGACCGCTGCGTTGCGGGCGTTGAAGTGCGCGTCCGAGGCCCACGCCGCTTGCGCCGGGACGCCGGGCGGGTGGAAGTGCGAGTCGGCGACGACGGCGATGCGGATGGTCACGGAGCCCCCGCCGGCCGTCTATCAGGGCGTCGCGAACTTCTGCTGGAGCGCGGCCTGCGCGAGCTCGTCGAACGAGGCGCCCGCCGCCCACCGGAACTCGTCGTCCGTGTACAGGTCGCGGAGCACCTCGCGATCGACCCCGAGGATCCGCGCGGCGAGGCCGCCGAAGGCGGGGCCGGCGACCGGGTGGTTGTGGACGCGACGCAGGCCGATCAGGAACCGGTTGAACGGACGGGCGGCGACCCTGGGCTTGGCCGCGAGCAGCTGCATCCGCTTGAACGCCTCGCGGATGCGCTTGCCGGAGGGGTCGGTGCGGCGCATGGGCGCGAAGAACACGTCGCGGAAGAACGGGCGCGCGTGCCGCAGCACCTGGGCGAACGCCCACCACGCCTCCACCTGCTCGCCCAGGGGCCGGGGTGGCGCCGAGGCCAGCTCCGCCAGCCACTCGTCGGTCGCGTAGTGCTCCACGAGGTGGAAGTCGATCGCGACGTGGCGGCTCTCGTCGCGGTTGATGCGGTCCATGGCCTCCGCGGACATGGGGTCGGCGACGTAGTCGTCGAGCGAGCGGAGGAGGGCGATGTCGAGCACGAGCTCGCCGGTGGTGATGTAGATGGTGGCGAACTCCGCCGACAGGAACCGCATCGCGTGGACGAAGTGGGGGGCGAACGCGCGCAGGTGGGGGTTGACCTCGTAGTGGCGCCACCGGTGGACGTCGTAGTGGTCGGCCAGCATCTGGGCGGTGTGCGCGTGGCGCAGCTCGTCCCTCACGAACGAGTCGAAGATGGCCACGAGCCGGGGGTCGGTGGCGTGGCGGCGCTGCTCGGCGAACAAGGCGCCAGCGAGTCGCTCGATGGCCGCCATGTCGGTGAAACACTGGACGACGGCCTCTTCCTTGTCGCGCGGCCAGTCGGCGGGCGGGCGCCGGCTCCAGTCCAGGTCCCCGACCTGCCACTGGTCTCTCCCGCAGCGGTGGAGCATGCGATCGAGGTCCATGCGTCAGGATACCGCAACGTGCGCCGCGCCGCCGAGGTTCCCGCGCTACGCCGTGTCGAACACCGCGAGCGCGCGCTCGAGTCCGTCCAACGCCGCCGCCACCTCGCCCGGCAACACCGACTCCAACACGGTCCCCGCCGGCTTCGGGGCCTTCGCTGCCGTCGCCGCCACCTCGCGCAGGCGCCGGGCGGCGTCGAGCGCACCGGGCTCGCCCCGCCGCGCTGCGGCCAGGTGCACGTGGGCCGAGGCCACCGCCACCAGCCCCGCCACCACCGCTTCGGTGGCGTCCAGGCCCGCCCTGGCCCGCGCGAGCGCTGCGGCAGCGCCCACTTCGTCGCCCGCGTCGGCGAGGGCGCTGGCGAGCCAAGCCGAGAAGTAGCCAGCGGCGAACGCGGCGCGCCCGTCGAGGAGCCGCGTCGCCTCGGTCAGGTGCCGGCGGGCCCGCGCGCTGTCGCCGAGCCGGGCCAGCGCCACCCCCAGGTTCCCGTGGAGCCGGCCCACTCCGCGCGGGTCGTCCCCCGGGTGGGTGGCGTCGACGGCGGCCTCGAGGTCGCGCCGACCCGCTGCGGCGTCCCCGCCTGCGACCTGGAGGATCCCGCGGTTCCCCAGGGCGCGGACCTCACCCCTCCGGTGCCCCAGTCGCTGGTGCAGCGCCAGCGCCGCGTCGAACCGGGCCAGCGCCTCGTCCCGGCGCCCGTCTGCGGCCGCCACGGCTCCGAGCACGTCGAGCAGCGAGGCCTCCAGGACCCGGTCACCAGCCGCTTGCGCGAGGGACAGCGCGGCGCGGTACTCCCGGTCCGCGTCCGCGAGGCGGCCCTCCAGGCGGCACAACAGCCCCCAGCCGGATCGCGCGCGCACCTCGAGCCGCCACGCCCCGGAGCGCGCCGCCAGCGAGCGCACCGTGCGCAGGTGCCGCTCGGCGGTGGTGGGGTCGCCGGCGAGGCCGGCCAGGTGGCCGAGCTTGAGGTGCGCCGCCGCCAGCGCGACCGGGTCCCCCAGCGCCGTGGCTGCAGCCAGCGCCGCGCGCGCCGCCGGGAGGGCCTCCGGATCGTTGCGGGTGAGGAGCAGATCCGCGCGGAGGTCGAGGGCCCGCGCCCTGCGGATCGCATCCTCCGCGGAGGCGAGGGCCTCGTCGGCGTCGGTGAGGGCGGCCTCGGTGAGCCCGGCCTGGGCCGCGACCACGCCGCGGGCCACCCGGGCGTCGGTGCGGTCCGCGGGGGTCACGGCGACAGCGACGGCGCGGTCGAGCGCGTCGAGCCGGTCCTGCAGCGCGGTCGTGGGCCCGACCACCGCGTCGAGGGCCAGGGTCACCACCACGCGCTCGTGGGGGTCGGTGGCGCCCGCGAGGCAGGTCCGGAGGTTGTCGACCTCGCCGGCGATCGCGTCCAGGTCGCGGTCACCGGCGTCCCGGCCGACGGGGGTGCGCGAAGCGAGCGCTGCAGCCCACGCCCGATGCCGGGACTCGGCGGCGGCTCCGTCGCCGAGCCGCTCGCGGGCGAACACCCGCTGGCTCTCGAGCATCGCGAACCGCACGGCTCCACCCCGGCCCGGCGTGGCGCGGACCACGCCGTGGTCGACCAGCCGCTGGAGCCAGTCCATGACGAAGGCGCCGGGCGCCTCCACCACCTGCGCGGCCGCATCGAGGGTGAACCCCCCGCGGAACACCGACAGCTGCGCGGCACACCGCTGGTCGTCGGGGGTGAGCAGCGACCACGCCCACTCCAGCGCGGCCCGCAGGGTGGTGGCGCCGGCGAGCACGCGGAACCGGTCCTGCAAGCCGGCGAGCAGCATCTCGGGCGACAGGATCGAGGCCCGCCCGGCCGCAAGCTCGAGCGCCAGCGGCAACCCGTCGAGCTCCGCCACGACCCGCGCCACGACCTCGTCTGCGCCGTCGCCCCATCCGGGCCGGACCGACCGCGCCCGGGCCAGCAACAGCGCGGCCCCTTCGGCGGGCGACAGCGGGTCGAGCTCGATCCGCCGAACGTCGGCGGGGAGCTGCGACCGGGTGGTGACCAGGACCCACAGGTCGGGGGCGCGGAGGACATCGAGGACCGGGGCGGGGTCGCGGACGCCGTCGAGGTCGTCGAGCACCAGCAGGGCGGGGCCGGAGCGGGCCAGGTGCCGGGCGGCGCGGTCGAGCGCGGGCTCCGGGTCGTCCGGGGCCAGACCGAGCGCGCGGGCCACGGCAACCCCCACCGCAGCGTCCTCCCGCAGGCCGTGGAGGTGCGCCACCACGACGGCGCGGCCGGATTCGCGGACCCGGGCGGCGACAGCGGCCGCGACGTACGACTTGCCGACGCCGGTCGGGCCCACCACACCTGCCCGGCCGATCTCGGTGAGGGCCTCCCTGGCCACCACCGCTACCCGACCCGCGACCTCGGGCGCTGCGGGGACGCCGTCCTCCAGCGGGTCGAAGCGGTACCCACCCCCGCGGACGGTCACCAGGTGCCGCGGGCGCTCGGGGACACGCTCGATCTTCTCGCGGAGCCGCCGGACCGCGATGTCGACGGCGCGGGTCGGCGGGGCGCGACCGGAGCGCTGCCACACCTCCCGCAGCAGGCGCGCGCGGTCGACGAGCTGGCCGGGGCGCGCCGCGAGCCAGCCCAGGAGCTCGGTCTCGAGCCAGGTCAGCCGGGTGGTGCCGTCGGCTCGGCGCACGGTCCGCCGCGCGAGGTCGACCTCGCGACCTTCGAGGTGGAGGATCCGGTCGGGCATGGGCGGAGTGTAGTCGCAGGCGACGCCAGGTACCCCCGGCGGCCCACGTTTCCGGTGTGTTTCCAGGTTTCGGTTTCGCGCCTCCGCGCGGGCCCCCGGTACCCTCTGGTTCCGCCCACTCCTCGGGAGGACCCATGTCGAACGATCACGAGTTCCGCCGGAGCGCTCCCGAACCCCGCGTCGACAAGGACCTCCCCGGGGAGGCTGCCCCCGCGGTCGCCGCGTCGAACGCGCTCGCCGCCGACACGCTGCCGCCCCCGGTGACGCCGCCCCTCACGCCCACGCTCGACCAGGCGGCGACCGAGCCCGCGCCGCCGGTGTCCGCGGAGTTGTCCACCGCGCTGGCCGCGACCACGCCCGATGGCGCGCTCGACGCAGAGGCCGTCGCTGCCGCGCTCACCCCGCTGTACGACCTCGATCCCGAAGCCCGCGAGCGGTTCGCGGCCGAGGTGCCGGCGCTGTACGAGTCCCTCACCGCCGAACAACGACGCGTGCTCGCCGAGACCATGGTCGCGCAGGGCCGGGCGTTCGAGGCGGAGTACAAGGCATCGGGCGGCACGGACATCGAGCAGGATCCGGAGTTCCAGCAGATCGCCGCCATCCAGGGCGCCTGGGCCGACCACACCGCCAGCCTCGGGGTCGATCCCTACGGCGAAGACATCGACATCTCCATCTCCACCACCGGCGAGGACTACGGCCCGTACCTGGCGGAGATCGAGGCGTTCCGCGACGAACAGGAGGCCGCCGGCAAACACGTCTGGTCGGACATGTGGCTGCCGTACACGATGTGGAGCCGCCAAGGGAACCTCGACCGCTACCGGGGCACTGACAACGTCACCTGGGTGGGGGAGAACGGCCTGCGGGCGTACAACTGGAGCTGGCGGGACCAGTCGTTCCAGAACGACTCCGTGGCCATGGAGGAACGCGACGTGGCCGCGACCGTCGAGCAACGCGGGGACGGCGTGATCGAGACCGAAGACGGCAACCTCGTCCAGACCCACATGGGGTTCAACAAGCTGCCGCCGGGCCAGTTCCCGCCTCCGGCGTGGGCCACGGTCCCCCAGCGGCCCGACGAGGTCGTGGCCGAGCCCACGCCCTACCAGCTCTCGATGTGGAACTGGAACACGCGAGGGGAGGCGATCCCCACGACCTCCGAGACGACCGAGACCGTCCCCCGAGAGACCGTCCCCCCCGAGACCGTCCCCCCCGAGACCGTCCCCACCGAGGCGGCCACCCAGGGGTCCACCACCAGCGCGGAGATCCAGAACGGCGCGTTGGGCATCGAACACCAGAACAATGGCACGAACCTGGAGATCGGCGTCGACGGGAACGCGACCGCCTCGGGCTACACGCCCATCGGGAACAGCCCGGTGGTGGCGGGCGGCGGCGTCACCTTCGAGAACGGCCAGCTCACCGCGACCGGCCAGGGCGGCGTGCGCCTGCCGGTGGGCGACGACCACCTCACTGCGCTCGGGTACGGCTCGGTCACGTTCGGGCCGGACGGCGCGGTGGAGTCGTTTGGTGCGGGCGGCAGCGCCGAGCTCGGCGAGTGGGGCGCGAGCGTCGCCGTCAGCTTCGTGGACCGGGACTTCGCCACGTACGTCCCCGCGGGGGAGGGCACGCCGGCCATGGTGTTGTACGGCCAGACCAACAGCGAATCGCTCTCCGGAGGCGCCACCGTCCCCGTGGGCCCGTTCGTGGTGGGGGCCGACGGGCACGTCGAGCGCAGCCAGACCACCCAGGCGTTCGCCGCGGCCGACACGCTCACCGGGCTCGATCCAGAGCTGGCGCGCACCGATCCCAAGGCGTACCGCGACGCGGTCGCAGCGCTGATGGGGGAGCGCACCCGGGACGTGGACTCCCCCGACGACCTCGACGCCAACGTGATCGCCACCTGGGGCGTCGGCGCGGGCATCACCATCGAGCAGCGGGTGGGGGAGGGCGGCGGCGGGACCTTCGGCCTGGGGCCGGTCTCCGTCGAAGGCGGCCTGGACGGCTCGCGCATCGAGCAGACCACCGTGACCAACCTCCCGGACGGCGGGTACCAGATCACCGTGACCTCGGTCGACGAGGAGGCCTGGCGCGCCGGGGTCAACGCCGGGCCGCTGGGGGTGTCGACCCGCGACAGCGACACCACGTCGAGCTCGGTGACGTTCACGGTGGACGACCCGGCCGTGTTGCAGGAGTACCTCGAGACGGGTGTGCTCCCCGGGGCCGAGGCGTACGCCGAGTCCGTGGGCCTGGCCGAGGAAGGCGCCACCCGCACCGACGAGGAGCAGGCCGCCGCCGCCGCCGACTGGAACCGGGCGTTCCTGTTGGCGCAGCAGGACGCCCAGACGAGGGGCGGGCCGGACGTGGGCGACGCCGAGTACACCGACCTCGTGTTCAGCGAGGCCTTCCGGCAGGACACCTCGCTCGCCGTCCTCGGGTTCGACGTGTTGAACGCGTTCCACCAGGAGCAGAACACCGAGGCGATGTACACGGTGGACGGCGCCTGGGAGACGAACTTCCTGTACGACCAGTCCGAGTCCTGGATGTTCAGCCGCGACTCGCACCAGAGCGGCATCTCGGTGAACCCGGAGTCGGGCGCGTACCTGGGGATGTACGCGTCGATGGACGCCAACGCCGACTGGATCGCGGAGCAGGGCCTCACCGACCTGCTCGACCCGAACGACCCGTTCACGCAGCTGTGGGCCAGCGGCGCGGTGTGGGCCGAGGGCACGCCCCGGCTGGAGCTGGGCGTCGGGATCGGCGAGGACCAGCTCCACGCGATCGACGCGGAGCTGGAAGCCAGCGGCCCCGCCGACGAGCGGTTCGCCGCGCTCGACGAGAACATCGACAACCGGATGTTGAACTTCCTGGTCGACAACAGCGACTTCGAGTTCGAGGTCGATCCGGCGACCGGCGAGCTCGTGGTGACCAACGTCCCGACCGAGGTCGCCCTCGACAACCTCGCGCCGTACGCGGGCATCACCCCCGACGAGGCCACGGCGATGTTCGGCGACCGCGCCGACGACCCGGCCTTCGTGGTGCAGTCGCTCGTGAACGTGATGAACGCGAGCCCGTCGGACTTCGCCGACCTCGATCCACTCGAGCAGGAGCTGTACCTGCGGGTCGGCCTGAACTCGTACGGGACCGACCCGTGGTTCGAACAGACCGAAGGCAACCCGTTCGAGCTCCTCGATCTGGTGGCCGACGTGGAGGACCCCGAGATCCGCGACGCGATGATCCGGCGCACGTTCTACGCAGCGGAGTCGCAGCAGGAGGGCGCCCAGGGCCCGCTGATGTTCCTGCAGTTCGCGGACGGGTTGTCGCCCGAGCTGCGCGACCGGATCCGGGAGGGCGCCGTGGTGCGGGTCGAGGGCGAGGTCGAGCCCCTGAACCTCCTGTTCGACGAGTTCGCCGACGGCCAGGCCTCGATGCGGATGGGCAGCGCCTCCACCGTGGCGATGCTGGAGGGCATGTCGCCCGAGCAGGTGACGGCGTTCTTCGACGGCGTCCCGGAGCTCGGGCACCTCGACGAGACCCGCCAGCAGTGGGAGGAGTCCCACCCCGGCGAGCCCTGGCCGTTCGACGGCGTGGACCCGGCCTCGATGGTGTTCGCGATGGCGGGCGGGAACCCGGCGATCCAGGCCCAGCTCCTCGCGGCCACCGCGGGGACCCCGTACTTCGACCAGGTGACGGCCTACGCTGCCGCCCACCCCGAAGTGTTCCTGGGCGCGGCCGGCGCCACCGCCGACCCGGCCACCACGCAGTTCGCGATCCAGCACCTCGCCGAGGTGTCGGGGCTCGATCCGCTCACGCTGGTGGACGACCCGGCGCTGGTGTTGGGGGCCATGTCCACGGACCCGGCGCTGCTCGACCGCTACGTGGCCCAACACGCCGGCGACCCTGCGTGGCAGGCCCAGTTCGCCGGGACGGACGGCACCGCGCTGCTCGCGGCGTACGCCGACGATCCCGCCGCCTACGCCCACGTCCTCGACGCGCTGGTCGCCGCCGGGTTCGACCGCGCCACGCTGACCGTGGGCGTGCTCACCACCTCTGGCCGGTACGACGCCACGCAGGCGGAGGGCTGGGTCGGGACCCTGGACGCGGCGGGCGCCGGCGACTGGATGCGCGATCAGGAGCAGACCCACGGCACCTTCAACAACTGGGAGCCGGGTACGCCGCAGATGACCGCCGCGCTCGTGTCGGTGCAGTCGGATCCGGTGGCCGCCGCCGCGTTCGTCGACGGGTACCTCGCGGAGGCCGCGGCCGACGGGCACGGCGGGGACGAGGTCTCGAGCATGCTGAGCGCCTTCGCGGACCACGGCGGGAACGCCGCCCAGGTGCAGCTCGCCATCGACGTGCTCCGCGCCTCGGGCCGCGGGGACGAGGTGGACGCCTGGCTCGCCGCGCGGTGAGGTCGCCGCGGGATACCGCGCACCCAGCGGAGGCTGGACGTGGGGGTGGACGACCGGGGCGAGGGGGCGGTGGCGTGGGTCTGGCGGGCGGTCCACGCCGCGTGGTCTGCGCCGTCGCCGGAGCGCGCCGCCGAGGCAGGTCGGCGGTTCCGCGCCGCGCTCGCGCCCCTCACCACCTTCGCGGAGGTGGAGCAGACGGAGCGCCGGCTCCACGTCGGCTCCACGCAGCTCGCGCAGCTCGAGCGGCAGGTCGCGCGGCTCGGGGTCCCCACGGGGCCGGCCGGGGCCTGGGACCCCGCGGAGGCCGAGGCGCCGTGGGACCCGGTGGCGGCCTTCCCGGGCCCGGTCGACGTCGCCCTGGAGCGGCTCGTCGACGCCCCGAACGGCGAGGTCGGCGCCCGGCTCTCGGTCGGCGGGCTCCGCGTGGACGTGTGGGGCGTGTGGCGGCTCGACGGGCACACGCGGCTCGCGGCGGCGCGCGCAGAGGCCACGAAGGAGGGCGTGCGCTTCGTGGCCGCCGGAGGGACGCTGGCGCTCGCGGGCGCAGTGACCGTCACCACCGTGGCCGCACCGCCCCCCGCGCCGTGGGGTCCCCGGGCGTGGCCGCGCGGAGACGCCCGGCTCACCGCGCTCGTCGATCGGGTCGGCGCCCGCACGCGGTGGGATCAGGCGCTGGAGGGGTCGAGGTCGCAGCTGGCGCTGCGGGGCACGTCCGGCGCGTACGACCGCGGCTGCCTGCTGCGGTTCGACGGCGTGTTGGCCGTCCGGATGGCGGGTTCGTTCTCGCACGCCGTGGTCCGCCTGCTCCGCCCCGAGGACGTGCCCGCCACCCACGTCCCCGCGGTGCCCGGGTGGCTCGCGGTGGGGGTGGACGCGGAGGCCGGCGCCTCGGACACCCAGCGGTGGTTCGTGGTGTGCCGCGGCCTGGGGTTCGAGGACGAAGACGCGCCCGCCGTGTCCTGGGCGTTGCCTGTCGATCCCGCGGTCGGGGACGACGCGGCCGCCCCGTACGTGGTGCCGGCGGCGGTGCCGGACGCGACCGCGGTGGGCCGCGCGTACGCGGCGTTCTCGGCGCGCTTCGAGACCTCCGGCGCGGCGGTTCCAGCGCAGGAGGCCCTGCGGTCGGCGCTGCGGGACGCGGCGCTCCGCCTGGCGGACCCACCCGACGACCCGTTCCTGCCCCGGGCCGCTCGGCTGGCGCGACGCCGGAGGACCGCCGACGCGCTGCAGACCGCAGCCGCGTGGGCCGACGCGCTCGACCTCCCC
>JBIKWC010000380.1:0-6259 GCA_044356535.1 Myxococcota bacterium | reverse complement strand
CCGCTGCCCCGGACCCACGCGCTGCTGCCGAGGATCTCCTCGCGGAGGTGGCGCGTCGCCGCGAGGCCGCCGCGCTCGCCCGCCTGGCAGCCGAGCTCGCAGAGGGCAGGGCGCGGCTGGCGGCGGCGGTGGACCACGCAGCGCGCCGCGTCGCCGACGTGGACGACGCGCGGGTGACTGCGCTCCTCCAGGCTCTGCGGGGCCTGGTCGCGCGGGGCGCGGACGCGACGGCGCCGACGGAGCTGGAGGCACTCGACGGTCGGGTGCAGGCGGGCGCGGAGGCCCTGGACACCGCAGCGGAGTCGGTGCGCGCCGAACGAGCGCTTGCACACGCGGCCGCGCTGAAGCACCAGCGGGAGCGCCTGGCGCGCGCGGTCGATCGGGTGGTGGCGGCGTCGTCCGGGAGCGACGACCCGGAGGTCCAGCGACACGCAGCGGAGGCCGCGGGCGCCGCTGGGTCGGCGGCGTCGAACGGGGACGTGGACCAGCTCGCCGCCTTCGCGGCCCGCGCGGAGGAGCTGGCGTCCGCGGTCGAGACGGCGCGCGATGCTGCTCTCGCGGCTCGGACGGCCGAGCAGCTGGCCTCGGGGCGCGCGCGGCTCGCTGCCCGGGCGGACGCCGCCGAGCAATCCGCTGCCGACCTCGAGGACAGCGGCCTGTCCGAGGCGCTGCAGACGCTGCGCGCGCTGGTCGCGCAGAGCGTCGCGGCGGCCACGCCCGAAGAGGTCGACGCGCTCGAAGCGCAGGCCGCGCCGGTGTCGGAGGGCGTCGCGCGCGCGGTGGAGACGCTGCGGGCGGCTCTGGCCGCGGCGCGCCAGCAAGCGCTGCAGGAGCTCCGCGAGCGCCTGGCGCGCGCGGTCGAGCGCACGGCGGCGGCCGCGGCGGGACGCGACGAGCCCGAGCTCCAGCTCTATGCAACAGACGCGGCGGCAGCAGCGTCCCACGCCGCCGCAGACGACCCCGAGGTGGTCGCGGTCCTCGCCCAGCGCGCCGAGGCTGCAGCCGAAGCCGCCGAGGAGCTGTTGGCCGAGATCCGCGCCGAAGAGGAGTCCGTCCGCGCCGCGCGCCTGCTCGGCACCCTGGGGCGGGCACGGAAGCTCGAGGGTCGCGCGCGCCGGTTGTCCCTCGAGGCGGACGAGGACCACCGCCTTCGCGCCGCCTTCTCCGAGGTGGAGCGCGCGACCGACGCGGCGCTGGCCGAGGAAGCGCTGGCCCACCTCGAGACCCTGGTCGCCGCCGTAGAGGCGCGCCTGGCCAGGGCGGAAGCCGAGGCGGCAGCCGCGAAGGTGGTCCGGCAGCGCGAGCGCCTGCAGCTCGCCGACCTGCTGGCGGCCGGCGTGGAGGCGATCACGGAGTTCCCGGACGACCCGATGCTGGTCCTCGTCCGCGAAGAGGTCCGACAGGGGGTGGACGAGCTCCGGGCCACCACCGACGACGCAGCAGCGGACGCGGTGATCGAGCGGCTCCGGGTCGCAGCCGGGAGCGCCGACAACCGGTTGGACGAGCTCCGTGCGATGGCCGAGGCTGCAGCGCAGGCGGCCGAGGCTGCCCGCCTGGCCGAGCTCGAGGCGTTGCGCGCGAAGGTGCGGCAGGTGGTGGCCGAGGCTCCCGCCCCGGACGACGGGGTCGGCCTGGAGCTTCGGGCCGTGCTGGTGGCTGCTGCCGCGGCGCTCGAGGGCGCGACGACCCTGCCGGACGGTCACGCTGCGGTGGCTCGCGTGTTGGCCATCGCCGACCAGCTCGGGGCCCATGTCGTGGAGGTGGCTGCGCGGCGCGAGGCCGACCGCCTGCAGGCGCTGGTCGAGGCGCGCGCCCGGCTCGAGGTGGTGGTCGCGGCCGCAGGGGAGCCCGTCGGTGCCCCGGCGCTGGCCGAGGCGATCCACGAGCTACGGACCGCCGCCCAACCCGGTCCTGACGCTACGCTGGCCGAGCTGGTGGACCTCGCTGCCGCGCTCGCTCCCCGGCTCGAGGAGATCAGGGCGCTGCGTGCTCGGCTCGAAGCCGAGGAGGCGCGGCTCCGCGCCGAGTGCGAGGCGCTCGTCGCTGCACGTTCGCGGCTCGACACCGCGACGGCGCGGATGGACGAACACGGGGAGTCCGCCGACGGTGATCACGCCGACGTCGTGGCGTTGCTCGGCGAAGCGCTGATGGCGGTCGCCGACCTCGCCGACGACGCGACCGCTGGCGAGATCGACGCGGTGGCGACGCAGGTGTCCTCCTGGGCCGACGAGGTGGTGGGGGTGCGCGCGCGGCTGGCCGGCGACCGGGAGGTCGAGCGGCAGCGGCGGGAGGAGCGGAGGGGCGTCGTCGCCGAGCTGCGGGTCCGCGCGGGCCGCATCGCGGACGACCTCGTCGAGTCCACCATCCAGCACGACGACGCGCGGGTCGCGGGCCTGCTCGCCGACACGGAGCGCGCCCTCGACGAGCTCCAGGCGCTCGACGACGACCTCGACGCCGCCCGCGCGTTGCTGGCGCGGGTGGAGGGCAACGCGGGGGAGGCGCTGGGCGCGATCGAGCGCATCGAGGACGAAGCGCGGCGCCGGGAGGCCGATGAAGCGCTGCGCGCCGCCCGCATGATGGTGACGGAGGCGCTCGCTACGGTCGACCCGGTCCTCTTCGCCCTGCAGGACCCGGGTCTCGCTGCGCAGCGCGCGGCCCTGGTGGCCCAGGCTGCTGTCGCGACCGAGGTCGACGCGCTGCGGGCGATGATCTCCGAGGTCCGCGCGCTCGGAACCCGCGCCCACGAGGTGGCGGCCTCGCGGGTCGAAGAGGAGCGGCAACACCGGGAGGAGGCGCGTCGGCTGGCCCACCAGGCGGTGCACCAGGCGCAGCAGGGCCAGTGGCTGTCGAAGCGGCCGGAGCTCCTCGATCGCGTGCTCGCGCTGCGGGCCGAGATCGAGCAGCTCCCGGCGGCGGTCGCGCTCGAGACCGCGCAGGGAATGGCGTCGCGCGTCGAAGCCCTGGACCTCGAGGCCCGGTGGGAGGGCATCCGCGATCGGTTCGCTGCCCTCGCGAGCGCCGCCGCGCACCTCGTGGGGGAGCTCCCGCAGCTGTCGAAGGAGGTCCCCACCCCGCTCGCCGAAGCCATCGCGGCGGTTCGCCGGAACGCGTCGGGCTTCGAGATCCCCGAGCTCGGGGACCTCGGGGACCTCGGGGTCGTCGAGGCGGTCCTCGACGAACGCACTGCGCAGCTGGCTGCGCTCGAGGCTTCGGCCCGGTCGGCCACGAGCGAGCTCGCGGGGTGGCGGTCGGTGCGAATCGGGGAGGCCGTGGAGCGCGCCCGAAGCGCGTCGGCCCGGGCCTGGGCCGCGTGGCGCGACGCGAGCGCCATCCGCGAGGACGACGGCCTGCGCGCCGCCGTCGACGAGGCGGAGCAGGCCTGCGCGCTGGTGGCCGGTACGGCAGACCCCGGAGACGCCGACTGGAACGCGGCCCTCGCCGTGGCCGCAGCGGATCGCGCGGAGGAGGCGGCGGCGGCGCTGCAGGACGAGGTCCGGCTCGCGATCGCGACACTGTCCACGATGCAGCTCGTCCGGGATGACGCCGAGAACGCCCTGCTCGCCTGGGGAACGCCCGCGGCCGCTGGTCCGGAGGCGGAGCTGCACCACCTGTGGTCGCGCGCAGAGACCGCTGCCCGCCGCGGAGAGCGTGCGGGGGTCGACGCGATCGGCGTCGAGCTCCGCGCGCTGGTGGCGCGGATCCGCGACGAAGGCGCGTCGGGCCGGTCGGCGACGCCGGCGCCCGTGATGTCCCTCGCCGAGCGGATCCAGCAGGCCCAGCGCTCGACCCCTGGCGGCAAGGCGGTGCTTGCTGGGCCCACCCTCGCGCCCGACCTCTCGACCACGGGTCCGTTCTCGACCGACACGTCGCCCACGTTGCGGCCCGGGGCTCGGGGGACCGCGCCGCCACCGACTCCACCCCTCAAGTCCGCCCGGCCGACCCTCGCTCCCCTCGACGAGTCCGGGCCGGTGCCGCGTCCCTCCGCCGACCCGACCCCGAGCCCGACCCCGTCCCGCCCGAGCGTGGCCGACCTGCAGGCGCGGCTCCGGGCACGTGCCGCGCAGCGCACCACGCCGCCGTCGGGCACGGCAGCTCCGAACGTCTCCGACCCTCCGCGTCCGCGGGTGGTGGCGCCATCCAACCAGCCGCCGGCCAGCGCCCCCCCGAACCCGCCCACGGGTCCCGTCCCGACCACCGGACCCGTCCCGACCACGGGACCCGTCTCGACCACGGGCCCGGTCCCGACCACCACGAACCCGACCCAGCGCGTGCGGCTTCCGGACCTGCCCACCGCGCCGCGGCCCATCCCCCGACCGCCGAACGCTCCGCCAGCCACGCCGCCCAGGGGAGCGCCCAACCCGGCGGCGGACGCGCGGACCACGCTCATGTCGCGGGGAGAGCTCGAGAAGGTGCTCGCGGCCGCGCTCGCCGAGGACGACGAGGTGGAGGACGAAGACGGTCCCCCGACGACCATGTTCCGGCCGTCGGACTTCGGCGTGGACGACGACGACACCCCCGAAGGTTACTGAGGCGGGCCTGGAGGGCTCCATGGCCGACGCCGACCCGGTCCCCGCAGCCGACGCGCCCGAGGCGCAGCGCGGCAAGAAGTCGTCTCCACCCAAGCCGCCCTGGCTCAAGGTGAAGATGCCGGGGTCCGAGCGCTACCACGCCATCAAGCAGCGCTCGCGGGCCCTGAAGCTCTCGACGGTGTGCGAGGAGGCCCGCTGCCCCAACATCGGCGAGTGCTGGGGCGGAGGCACCGCCACCTTCATGGTGATGGGCGACACCTGCACCCGCGGTTGCCGGTTCTGCGCCGTGAAGACGGCCCGGCGCCCGGCGCCCCTGGACCCGGACGAGCCCGTCAACGTGGCCACGGCGATCGCCGAGCTCGAGCTCGACTACGTGGTGATCACCTCGGTCGACCGCGACGACCAGCCGGACGGCGGTGCCTCGCACTTCGCGGCGTGTATCCGGCAGACCCGCGCGCTCGCGCCGCGTACGAAGATCGAGGTGTTGATCCCCGACTTCCGCGGCGACCTCGAGCACCTCCGCGCGGTGGTGGACGCGGGTCCCGAGGTCATCGCGCAGAACCTCGAGACGGTGAAGCGCCTGACGCACCCGGTGCGCGATCGCAAGGCCTCGTACGAGGTCACGCTCGCGGTGCTGCGCAACATCAAGGTGCTGGACCCGACGCGCCTCACGAAGTCTTCGCTGATGGTGGGCCTCGGGGAGACGGAGGCCGAGCTCGAGGAGGCGATGCGCGATCTGCGCGCGGCGGGCGTGGACTTCCTGACCATCGGCCAGTACCTGCAGCCCACCAAGGGGCACCTGGCGGTGGAGCGGTTCGTGACGCCCGACGAGTTCGTGGCCCTCGAGCAGAAAGGGCTCGCGCTGGGCTTCGCCTACGTGGCCTCGGGGCCCCTGGTGCGGTCGTCGTACAAGGCCGGGGAGTTCTTCATCTCCCGGTTCCTGGACGAGCAGGCCCGCGGATGAGCCCCGCGCTCAGCGGAGGAGGCGGAAGTTCGGGCACCCGGAGTTGGTCCACTCCGTCGCCAGCCGCCCGGAGCTCGTGATGTACACGCACGTCTCCTCGCCGAAGTTCGGGTAGACCGGCCCGCCCTCCGGCAGGCCGACACTGGAGTCCAGACTGCCGTTCGCGCCGTGCATCCGCTCTCCCCAGGACCCACACGTGCAATTCGCCGGGTTCCCCTCCGGACAGAACAGCTTCAGGCCCACCGCCGTGTCCGTGAGCGTCCGGTCGTACTCGGTCCACCAGCAGTCGCGGTCGGAGACCTCCGGGATGCCGCCGTCACAGCACACCGGGTTCCACGCGCCGTCGAGCCGGACCTGGAGGTTGCTCGTGCCGCCGCCGCCGCTCCCGACCGTGCGGCAGTGGTCGACGCCGCCCTCCTCCACACACTCCAGGCCCGAGCCGCATTGGCCGGGGTCGCAGTCGCCTTCCCCCTCTCCGCAGGGTCCGCAGCGGTTGGTCGCGCAGTAGTCCATGGCGCCGGGGGTCGCGGCGCTGCACCCGTCGGCGACGGGACGGCAGTGGTCGACTGCGCCCTCCTCCACACACTCGAACCCGGACGCACACTGGCCGGGGTCGCAGTCACCTTCCCCCTCGCCGCACGGCCCGCAGCGGTCGGTCGCACAGTAGTCCAGGTCGCCCAGAGCGCCGCTGCAGGCGTCGACCGGCGCGCGGCAGTGATCGACGCCGCCCTCCTCGGCGCACGTCAGGCCCGCGCCACACTGGCCG
>JBIKWC010000379.1:0-6299 GCA_044356535.1 Myxococcota bacterium | reverse complement strand
GCCGCCACCAGCGCCGGATCGACCGACGCGAGCACGCCGCGCCGGGAAGCCCACGCCAACGCGCGGACGAGGCCGGGGGGCGGCGCATCGACGAGGCCGCGCGAGGTGCCGTGGAACTGCAGGACGAACGGCCGGCCACCGGCGGAGAGCGCGGCCACGAGGGCGCCGTCGCGGGGCAGCGCCCGGTCCCGGAACGACGAGTGCAGGTGTACCGCGACCGCCCCTCCGCCCAGCGCGGCCGCGCGCAGCCACCGGATCGGCGCGCGGAGGCCTCCGCCGGACGAAACGCGTCGGGCCTCGGGGAGGAGCGGAACCACCGCGTCCACCATCCCCGCCACGCCACCCGGGCCAGTGGGGGCCACCACGAGGAACGGAGCTTCGCTCACAGCGACCTCGACGGACGGTTAACGTGGCCGCGGAGGCTGCGATGTCCCTGGGCTGGCGTCGTCCGCTCATCGTCCTCACCCACGTCGCGCTGTTCGTGTGGTCCTACGTGATCGCGTTCGAGCTGCGGTTCGACTTCGCGATCCCGGCGTCGTTCCGGACCTGGGTCTACGTGGGGTGGATGCTGCCGCTCATCGGCATGCGCGTGGCGTCGTACGCCTGGCTCGGGCTGTTCCACGGAATGTGGAAGTACACCGGGCAGCGCGACCTCGAGAACCTCGCCAAGGCCACGCTCGTCTCCACGCTCGCGTTCGCGTTGCTCGTCCTCGCCGTGGGCCCGTCGTTTCCGCGCTCGGTGTTCCTGGTGGAGTCGATGATCGCCCTGGGCCTCGCGGCCGGTCTGCGGCTGGCGGTGCGGTCGTTCGCGTCCACGGCGCGCAGCATCGAGAGCGAGGCGAGCGCGCGGCGCCTGCTGGTCGTCGGCGCGGGGGACGCAGGCGAGATGCTGCTGCGCGAGATCCACCGGAACATGCCCGGCGTGCGGCCGGTCGGCTTCCTGGACGACAACCGCACCAAGCTCGGGATGACCGTGCACGGCGTCCCCGTATTGGGCTCGATCGAGCGCGCCCACGAGCTGATCGAGACCCTGGGCGTCACCGACGTGGTCATCGCCATCCCGGCCGCCACCGGCAAGGAGATGCGCCGCATCGTCGAGCAGGTCACCCGCGACCGCGTCACCGTCCGCACGCTCCCCGCGCTCGAGCACCTGATCGACGGCCGCGTCACGGTCAACCACCTGCGCGAGGTCGCGATCGACGACCTCCTGGGCCGGGATCCCGTCACGCTCGACCAACACGCCCTGTCCGACATGATCCGCAACAACGTCGTGCTGGTCACCGGCGCGGGCGGGTCGATCGGCAGCGAGCTGTGCAGGCAGGTGGCGCGCTTCCACCCGCGGACCCTGGTCCTCGCCGAGCAGGCCGAGAACCCGCTGTTCCACATCCACCGCGAGATCACGCGCTCGTACCCGGACGTCGACGTCATGCCCCGCATCGTCGACATCAACGACACCGTCCGGCTCGATGCCGTCTTCGCCGAGACGCGCCCGGGCCTCGTCCTGCACGCCGCAGCCCACAAACACGTCCCGATGATGGAGTGGAACCCCGGCGAGGCCGTGAAGAACAACGTGGGCGGCACGTGCAACGTCGCGGATGCAGCCGACCGCCACGGCGTGGCCCGCATGGTGATGATCTCGACGGACAAGGCCGTGAACCCCACCTCCGTCATGGGGTGCACCAAGCGGGTGGCCGAGCTCTACATCCAGGCGAAGGCGGCCACGAGCCAGACCTCGTACGTGACCGTCCGGTTCGGGAACGTGCTGGGCTCCAACGGGTCGGTCATCCCGGTGTTCAAGGAGCAGATCGCCGCAGGCGGACCCGTCACCGTCACCCACCCCGACATGGTCCGCTACTTCATGACCATCCCCGAGGCCTCGCAGCTGGTGCTGCAGGCGGGCGCCATGGGCACGAGCGGCGAGATCTACGTGCTCGACATGGGAGAGCCCGTCCGCATCGTCCAGCTCGCGGAAGACCTCATCCGGTTGTCGGGGCTGCAGCCCTACCAGGACGTGGACATCGTGTTCACCGGCACGCGCCCCGGCGAGAAGCTGTTCGAGGAGCTCTCGACCGACGCCGAGCAGGCCACGAAGACCCGGCACCCGAAGATCTTCGTGGGCCACGGGCGGCGCACCGCGCTGGCCACGCTGGAGCGGGAGCTCTCGGCCCTGACCACCGCCGCCGAACACGACCCGGAGGAGGTCCGCGCGGTGTTGCGGCGGATCGTGCCCGAATACCACGTCCCCGCGATCGACCCCCCCAGCAACGTGGTCCCGTTGCGCGACGTCACGGGCTGATCCTCCACCCGGAAGGGCCCCGGCGCTTCGCGGGTCCCCCGGTTGGCCGGCGCTGCGCCGGGCCGATAGGTGCTCCACGATGTTCGTCCTGCTGACCGCTGCTGCGCTCGCCCAGGGTTCCGCTGCCATCCAGATCGGCCCCGGAGACCGCCTGCTGCTCACCGTCCACGGCGAGCCGGCGATGGGCGGCGAGTTCACGATCACCGAGGAAGGCCTCGGGCACGTGTACTGCGGCGACGTCGCGTTCTCCGGCGCCACCCTCGAGGAGGCCCGCGAGCGCGTGGCAGCCTGCTTCCGCGACGGCTGGCTCGTAGAGCCGCGCATCGGCCTCGACGTGCTCGAACGCAAGGCGAGCCGCATCGAGATCAGCGGGGCCGTGGGGAAGCCCGGTCCGTACTACCTCGAGGTCGCCACCACGCTGCGCATGGCGCCTGCGATGGCTGGCGGCGTCGCCCTCGAGCGCAGCTCCGGCGTCGTCGTCCTCACCCGCGCCGACGGCCAGCGCCTGGAGGTCGCGGTCGACGACCTCGACGGCCCCGAGGGCTCGCTCGAGCTGCGGCCCGGAGACGTGGTCCGCGTCGAGCAGGGCAAGACCGTGTACGTCGGCGGCGAGGTCATGAAGGAGGGCCCCGTAGGCTACCTGTCGGGCCTCACTGCGCTCGAGGCCGTGATGACCGCAGGTGGGCCGAGCCCCTTGGCGAACCTCGCCGGCGCCTGGATCGTCCGCCCCGGCGCGGACGGCGCGAAGGAGATCATCGAGGTCAACCTCCGCCGCGTGCGCAAGGGCAAGGACGACGACCCCCCGCTGCGCCCCGGCGACACGATCAACGTGCCCGAGTCCCCCCTCTGACGCAGCGGGTCGGTGTCCGATGTTGATCGACGCGTTCTGGTTCGTCGTCGTCACGGCCATCGGGTTCGCGGTGTTGACGGTGTTCCAGAGCCGCTGGACCACGTCCGAGACCGCCGTCCTCCAGCTGTCGCTCCTGGCGCACGGCCTGATGGTCGGCGTGAACCTCTACGTGGCCACGAGCGTGTACGGCTACGGCGACATGTTCATGTACCACGGGCTGGGGAGCGAGCTGGCGGCTGGTGTGCGTGGCGATCCGCGGCTGCTCGGCGTCGTCTCCGAGCTGGTGCTGCACCTGGAGACGGAGACGAGCTCGGTCCTGACCGTCGGCGCAGGGACCACGGGCGCGATGATCGGGCTCACGAGCGTGATGTGCCTGCTCACCAACGACAGCTTCTGGGGATCGGCGGCGCTGTTCACGCTCGCAGGGTTCTTCGGCAAGGTGCTGCTGTTCGAGGGGCTCCGCATCGCGATCCCGAAGCGCGGCACGCTGCTGGCGGTGGGGGCCACGCTCGTGCCGTCGGCCGTGTACTGGAGCGCCGGGATCATCAAGGAGGCCGTGGCGACCACGGGCCTGGGCCTCGCGTTCCTCGGGGTGGTGATCGCGGTCGAGCGGGGTGACCGGCGCACGGGCGCAGCGTTGTTCCTCCTGGGCGCCATCCCCATCTACAGCGTCAAGCCCTACATCCTCGTGGCGCTGGTCCTCGGGGCCGTCGCGTACGCCTACGCCCGCCGGGCGAGCGCGACCGGGCTCGTGTTCCGTCCCGTGGCGCTCGCGGGCGCGTTCGTCGCCACCCTCGCAGCCGTCTACGTCATCGGCCTCGTCGTCCCCCGTGTCTCGGTCGACAACCTCCTCGACGAGACGGCGCGGATGCAAGAGGCAGGCGTCCGCAACTCGTCCGGCTCCGCCTACACCCTGAGCTCCGCCACGTCCTCGTCGCTCGGTGCGCAGCTCCGGATCCTGCCGCTGGCGCTGTTCACCGGCCTGTTCCGGCCGGGCCTGTGGGAGGCGGGCAACGGCCTGATGGTCGTGAACGGGCTCGAGACCCTCGCCTTCCTCGCCGCGAGCGTGTGGGCGGCCTGGAAGCTGCGCGTCGCCGGCAGCATCAAGCTCCTGAAGGAGTACCCGGTGGTCGGCTTCCTCGTGGTGTTCGTGGTGGTGCTCGGCCTCGCGACCGGGGCGACCTCCTCGAACCTCGGGACGCTGTCGCGGTACCGGATGCCCCTCATGCCGTTCTTCGGCTGCTTCCTGCTACTCGTCGCCCGGCGGCGCCAGCCCTGACACCAGGCGGCACCGCTCGAGCTGCCGCTGCAGGCGCCGGCCGTACTTCGGATCGTCGAGGTCGCCCGAGCGCAACACGGCGTCGACGCAGCCCGTACGGTTCCCGGCGCGCTCGTGGATGGCGGACTCCTCGAGGGTGAGCGCCGCGCCCCCCAGGCGCGACAACCGGAAGCGCCGGACCAGGACCAGGGCCTCCTCGGTCCCCGCGCCCCGCTCGGTGCAGACCACGGCGCGCACGGGAGCCTCGCGCACGCCGCGCTCCTCGGTGGCGAGCTTCTCCCACACGCGGGCGGCCTCGAGCCACTCCTCCCGCGCCTCCAGGACGCGACCGAGGCGGCGCCGGAACTCCCGGTTGCGGGGCTCGTCGGCGAGGACGCTGCGGACGTAGCGATCGGCCTCGGCGAGGCGACCCTGGGCGAGCAGGGCGTCGACGTAGGCCGGGTACCGGGACTCCGCGTCTCCGTCCAGCAGCGCCTCCTCGAACACGAGGGACGCCGTCTCGAGGTCGCCGGCGCGCACCAGGAACTGCCCGAGGGCGGCGTGGTAGCTGCTGGGCAGATCTTCGATGGCGTCCATCCAGACGAGGCCCACCGGGACCACCTTCCAGGCCGCCGGGTAGAACGCGGGAGGAGCGCCGGCGCGGAGCGCGTCCTGCCAGGCGGTGACCGCTTCGAGCTGGTCCGGGGCCGCGGACAACACGGTGGCCAGGACCACGCGGTTGCGCCAATCGGACGGCGCCAACGCCACGGCGGTCCGGGCGATCGCGGCGGCCTCGTCGTAGCGACCCACCTGCCCGAGCAGGGTCGCTGCGCGCCGCTGGGTCTCCGGATCGGCCGGGTGGTCGGACGCGAGCGAGATCGCGAGCTCACCCGCCCGGCGGGGGTCGGCTTCGGCCGCGCGCCAGGCCTCCGCGAGCGCGAGCTCGGCCGACCAGGGCGCCAGCCACCGGAGCGTCTGCACCGACCCGGCCACCCAGCGCTCCCCGGTCAACGCCTGCCGCGCGTTCTCCACGCGGTCGGTCCGCCAGGTCCACGACAACCCGACGAGCTGCAGCGCCGCAGCGCCGATCAGCGCGGAGCGGGCGAGGCGCCGGGACGTCCCGGACTGCGGCTCGTACATGGCCCGGCGGACGGCCCAGGTGGCCACCACTCCGCCGGCGAGCGCAGGCAACACCAGGGGGAACTCGATCGTCGCGTGGAGCAGGATCCCAGCCACCCCGAGCTCGAGGAGCGCGGAGCGAGAGGCGTCCCGCGAGGTCCGGGGCCGCAGCGCGAACGCCGCGAGGAGCCAGAACGGGAGGCCCACGAGCCCCGTCTCGACGACGGCCTCCAGCCAGTCGTTGTGCGCGTGATCCCAGCGCGAGAACTCGAAGTCCGTCCGGTACGGCTGGACGGCCTCGACGAAGGTGCCCGCGCCGGCCCCGAACAGCCAGTGGGTGCGCAGCAGGTTCAGGGACGCGGACCACATGTCGAGCCGGCCGTGGAGCGACAGCGTCGCGCCGCGGCTGAACCAGAGGTCGGAGCCCACGATGGCCAGCGCGCCCACCGGGCCGGCGGCAGCGAGGAGGGGCAGGAACCGCCCGCGGAGCCAGCCCACCGCGACGAGCTGGGTGAACGCGATGGCGATGGGCGCCACGGAGCCCACGACGACGAGCATGGAGCCCGAGAGGAGCGCCAGGCCGCCCCCGAGCAACCGCTCGGGCAGCCCACGCTGCGAGTCGAGGCCCCAACCCACCAGCAACGGGAACCCGAGCAACACGAAGCTGCCGAAGTGGCTGCGATCGATGAATGGCGCGGCGAACGAGTAGTTGTCTCCGTATGGGAGGGGGAACCGCCCGAAGTGCTTGTCGAACTTCCCGAACCAGTGGACGCCGG
>JBIKWC010000378.1:0-6302 GCA_044356535.1 Myxococcota bacterium | reverse complement strand
GCGCGTACTCCGTGCCGTCCTCGTCGGTCCAGCCCCACACGTCGTTGGTCGAGGCAGCGCGGAACGTGGACAACGGCACCACGGAGAGCAGGTCGACCGCCGAGCAGGGGAACTCGCCGGCGCTGCCCGCCACGCAGCGCTGGGGCTGCGGGTCGCACCAGCAGGCGTCGCCGGTCCCGTCGCCGTCGAGGTCCTCCTGGCCAGGGTCGGGGACGGTGGGGCAGTCGTCGCAGTCGTCGCCCACGCCGTCTTCGTCTCCGTCCTCGGCTCCGCCGCCCGCCGTGGGGCAGGGATCCTCGCAGTTCGCGAGCCCGTCGCCGTCGTCGTCGTCGTCGGTAGCGCCACACCCACACACGCCTGCTTCGCGCTTCTCGGGGTCGTCGGGGCAGCCCTCGGCGCAGCTGGCGACGCCGTCGCCGTCCGGGTCGGCATCGGAGACGCCGCACCCACACGCGCCGGGTTCGGACTTGTCGGGGTCGTCGGGGCACTGGTCCTGGGTGGGTTCACCGGGGACCTTCGATTGCGTCGGTTGCTCACACGCCAGCGTCCATGCGAGCCACATCCGCGCCCCCCGGCCCCGGTATCCAGCTGCGGACCCCGAGGCGGTGACGCGTTATCTCCATCCGAATGGCGGACGGGCTCGAACGCGTGGCGGCGCTGGTCTCCAGGGCGCAGCGGCTGTTGGTGGTGACGGGGGCGGGGATGTCGGCGGACGCGGGCCTGCCGACGTACCGTGGCGCCGGCGGCCTCTACCGGGACGTCGACACCGAGGACGGCGTTCCGATCGAGGTCGCGCTGTCGGGCCGGATGCTCGCCGACCGCCCGGAGGTCTGCTGGCGCCACATCCGACGCATCGAGGAAGCCTGCCGCGGCGCCCGACCCCACGCAGGCCACGAGGTGCTCGCGCGCTGGCAGGACCGGTGCGAGGTCACGATCCTGACGCAGAACGTGGACGGCCTGCACCAGGCGGCCGGGAGCCGCGACGTGATCGAGGTCCACGGCAACGTCCACCACCTCTCCTGCACGCGGTGCACCTGGGTGGACACCGTCACCGACTACGTCGCCCTCGCGTCCGTCCCCCGCTGTCCCACCTGCGGCGCCGTCGTCCGCCCGGACGTGGTGTTGTTCGGGGAGAGGTTGCCGGAGGCCGCGGTGGCGCGGATGGCGTCGCTTCGGACCACGCGGTTCGACCTCGTGTTCACGATCGGCACCACGGCGGTGTTCCCGTACATCGTCGCCCCCGTCCTCGACCAGGTGCGGCGCGGCGGCGTGGCCGTGGAGATCGATCCGGGCGAGACGGCGGTGAGCGCCCGGGTCACGCACCACCTGCGGTCGGGCGCAGCCGAGGCGCTCACGCGGATCGACGCCCTCGTCGGGTGACCTACGGCAGGTGCGGCTGCACCACAGAACAGCCCGTCGAACATCGAGCCGACGGGCGTCAGGGAATCGGGAACCAGAGCTCCACGCGCGTCCCCTGGTCCTGCTGGGACGTGAGCCACAACACGCTGCCGCACTCGCGCATCATGGACGCCACGGAGTGCAGGCCGAGGCCGGTGCCCAGCGGTTTGGTGGTGAAGAACGGGTCCTTGGCCCGGGCGAGGGTCGCGGCGTCCATCCCGATTCCGTCGTCCTCGACCGCGATGAGGTACCACCGCCCCGGCCCGAGGGGGCGCGGCCCGCAGGTGGCGCGTTCGAGGTCGTCCACCGCGCCCCAGCGCATGCGAATCCCGCCCTGCCGGCCGGTGAGCGCGTCGCGGGCATTGAGGGCCAGGTTGAGGAGCGCGATCTCGAGTTGCCCCCGATCGACCTTGAGGCGCGCGTGGGCACCCGGCTCCTCGACCACGGGCACACCGCGCCCCAACAGGCGACGGACGAGGGGCATCACCTGCGCCACCGCCTCGGCGGGATCGACCAGCTCCGTACCGGGGTCGGTGCCCTGGCGGATGAACCGGAGGAGCTGCCGGGTGAGCTCGGCGCCTCGCTGGTTGGCGTGGTTCAGGTCGTTCACGGCCGGCGACGCCGGCGTTCGCTCCGCCAGCTCGTCCGCGCAGCCCTGGATCACCGTGAGCACGTTGTTCAGGTCGTGGACGATGACTCCGGAGAGCTGGCCCAGCACCTCGAGGCGCTGCGTCCGCAGGCGCTCCTCCTCGCGCCGCGACCGGTCCTCGAGCTCGAGGTCGAGCGCCCGCTGCTCCACCAGCAGGCGGACGATGGTGACCGTGGTGAGGACGGAGGACGCGAGCGCGAGCCCGGGCAGTACCTCGAGCCAGTTTGCCGCGGCCGCGAGCGCGAGCAATCCGAACACGATCCCGCCCACCAGGATCGGCACCTGGCTCACCACCCGCAGCAGCGCGCCGTCCCACAGGTGCCCGCCCGCGGGCCACCGGAGGCCGGTGGGGAGGAGCCCGGCGGTCGCGACGAGCCCAGCTGCCGCCGCGAGCAACGGATCGGACGCCACGTCGACGAACACCCACCCCGCCGTCAGCTCCGCGAGGTCGGCCGTGCTGGCGAGCACCGTCCCGAGCACCAGCAGGTGGGTCGCGAGGTCGTGGTCCGCGCGCCGTCCGTGCAGGACCGCCGCCGCCATCGCCATCACTCCGACCTCGCCAACGGCCGTCACCTCGTCGAGCCACGGGGCGGGGGCTTGGTCGGCGCCCGGGAGCACCATCCAGACGAGCGTGGCCGCAGAGGCGAGCACGCCGCCGACATCCAGGCCGAACCTTGTCCACCCGAGGGCGTCCGCCGGCCGTCGGACCTGCAGGGCGAGGCCGGTGATCACCAGCGGATAGTAGAGGTTATACGCAATCAACCCGGCGTCCTCGAGCTGAGGCGACATCACCCACGCGCCCACGCCGAGCGCGGATACCGCCCACCCCGCACAGACAAGTCCCCATCCGATCCGGTCGCGACCCGTCCGCGCCGAAGCACTGCGGCCCACGGACATTGCCGATATTGCAAGCAAAACCAGCAGTGAGGGATCGGCATCCACCCCAGGAAGCAGCGGTGCGACCGCATGTGCGAGCACCACGGCCCACACCAGCGCGATCGGCCGTCCGGAGCCGGGCCTCACCAGGAGCATACATGGAGTCTACCGCAGGTGCGGCTGCACCACGAACAGCCCGTCGAACATCGAGCCGACCGGCACCACCCCGCTCGGGAGGAACGGGTAGTGCGCCCAGGAGCCGAGGAACAGGCGCACGTCGGTCTCGGGCAACACGTCGAACCGCGCGACCGGGCGCGGCGCGAGCGGCTCGGCGAGGTCATGGATCACCAGCCCCGCGGCATAGTTCGACTGGTACAGGAACCCGTCGCGCACGAACTGCTGGTGGTCGACCGCCGTCGAGCCCTGCACGACCACCGCGGCGAGCGCGGGCGCGTCGAGGTCCTCCAGATCCACCACGTAGGTCACGGTGTTCACCGCGAACACGAGCTCGTCGAGCTCGTCGCCGAAGTAGAAGTAGCGGTGGGCCTCGTCGAGCCAACCCTGGTGGGCGTACGCCGCGCCGGGGCCCCCGAACGCCACGCCCTCCACGCCGTACGCGAACCGGGACAGCTCGACCGGGGCCTCCGGGTCGGTCACGTCGACCACCGAGAGGGTCCCGCTGTCGCCGTTCCCGGTGATGCACAGCGACGCGCCCTGGTGTTCGGTGTCCGGGCCGCGGTACGTCGTGCACTGCGCGTCGTGGACGTAGCCTGCGTCGCGGAAGCAGCCCGCCTGGCGCGGTGCGCGGGGGTCGGACAGGTCGAGCAGGTGTTGTCCGCCCCCGCAGGTCCGGGAGCCGTTGATCGCCACGGTGCCGGACTCGGGATCGATCGACACGGTGTGGGAGCTGCCGACGCCGTCGTAGCGCAGGTCGGCTTCGAACGTGACCGGGGTGTCCCGCCGCTCGTCCGCGAGCCGCCGCAGGTCGAACAGCTGGATGCCGTGGTCCTCGGCCTCGCTGCCGACGACGGCCCAGCTCTCCAGGACCTCCACGTCGCGCCACCGGTTCGGCCCGGTGTGGGCGGGCAGGATGCCCACGTTCACCGGGCACCACGGGTTGCTCACGTCCACGATGCCGAGCCCCGTGTCGAGCCCGAGGAGCGCGTACTCCGCGCCGTCGTCGTCCACCCAGCCCCACACGTCCGACACCTCTTCGGCGCCCGGAAAGGCGGACAGCGGCACGAAGGAGAGGAGGTCGGTCGCTTCACACGGGTACCCGGCCGCGAAGCCGTCCACGCACCGCGCGGGCGTGGGGTCGCACCAGCAGCGGTCGCCTTTCCCGTCGCCGTCTCCGTCGCGCTGGTCGGGGTCGGGCACCGTGAGGCACACGTCGCACACGTCCCCCACCCCGTCCCCGTCTCCGTCCACCTGGTCCGCGTCCGGGACCTCGGGGCAGCCGTCGTCTGCGTCGGGCACGCCGTCGGCGTCGGCGTCGGGAGCCTCCTCGACCTCCTTCGTGCACGCCAGCGTCCACATCCAGACCACGTCGACCTCGCGGGGGAACCTAACGCTCCGGGTCCACGCTATGGAGGGCCCTTCCCGGAGCGCGCCATGGTCGTGTCGGACACCGTCCCCTGGATCAACGTCCTGCGGCTGCACCGGGACATGTTGCTGTCCGTGGTTGCCATCTCGCTCGCGTTCGGCCTCCTCGACCACTACGCGGGGATCGTGTTGCCGTTCACGCCGGCGCCGTTCCAGATCGTCGGCGTGGCCATCGCCATCCTGCTCGCGTTCCGCAACAACGCCGCCTACGACCGGTGGTGGGAGGGGCGCAAGATCTGGGGCGGGATCGTGAACGCGAGCCGCGCCTTCGCGCGCCAGGCCCTCACCCAGGTCGACACCACGCCCGAGGTCCACCGCACGCTGGTGCTCCGCCACGTCGCGTGGGTCGAGGCCCTGCGCGCCCAGCTCCGCGATCAGCCCGCGCTCGACGCCGTCCGCAGCTACCTCTCGCCCGAGGACCAGGTCTACCTGGCCGAGCAGCGCAACGTGGCATCCGCGCTCGTGTTCCTCCAGGGTCGACAGCTCGGCGACCTGCTGCGCACCGGCTCGCTCTCCGAGGAGCGGATGATGACGATCGACCGGACGCTCGTAGAGCTCCACGCGCTCCAGGGGATGTGCGAGCGGATCCGGAACACACCGCTCCCCACGGCGTACCGGTTCTTCACGCGGCAGTTCGTGCGCGGGTACTGCCTGATGCTGCCGATCGGCCTCGTCGAGAACCACGGGCTGTTCACCGCGGTGATCGTGGTCGCCGTCTCGCTCGTGTTCCTGATCGCCGAGACCATCGGGCGCCTCCTGGAGGAGCCGTTCTCCACCGGCATCTACGGGCTTCCCCTCCAGTCGATCGCCCGCAACATCGAGATCGACCTGCGCCAGCGCCTGGGGGACCGCGAGCTCCCGCCCGCGATCGCGCCCGAGCGCCGCGGCGCGTTGGACATCCTCCTGTAGTGGTCGTGCGAAGATGCCCCCCGTGGAGGACCTCCCCGCTCCGTCCGCTGCCGCCGAAGACGCCCTCGACGCAGCGCTGCGCCTGCTCGCCGACCGCGCCCCCACGTTCGGGGGTGGGCTGGCCGACCACGGCCCCATGGCGGCCGACGCGTTGGTTCAGCTGGGCTACGGCTGGGACGTCGTGGCGTGGAGCTG
This sequence comes from Myxococcota bacterium, assembly GCA_044356535.1. Taxonomy (GTDB): domain Bacteria; phylum Myxococcota_A; class UBA796; order UBA796; genus JACKER01. Next base: position 673 of record JBIKWC010000378.1, on the reverse strand, counting down.
CCGCTATGCCGAGCGCCTCGAGCCCTGCGCGGACTCCACCCGGTACCTCCGCGAGGTGCTCTCCGCGCAGTTCGCGCGCCACGGGTGGCGCACGGTGCTGGCGGATCGCGTGCCGCTCCTGCTTCCCGGGGTGCTGGCGGGCGCCTTCCACGGTGTGATCCGGGTCGCACACGCGGTGCGGATGGTCGAGGCCCGCGAGAACCCGGTGCGCCTCGCGGAGCTGGCGGCGGCGCTCACGTTCTGGGTCGAGGCCCGGCGGCCCCTGGGGGCTCCACCGCGCGTCGGGGGCGCATTGGACCCGCGGGCGGCGTTGGACACGCTGCCGACGACCGAGATCGACCCGGCGCGTTGGCTGATCTACGACCGGGCCCACGGCGCGTCGCTGGCGCCGGGCTTCGCTGCCCACCTCGACGGGGTGGCGCTCCCGCTCGAGCCGGTCGCCGCGCTGCACGGGCTCGCCGAGGTCGGCCGCGACCTGCTCCTGGCGCAGCCGCACGCGCCGGTGGTGTACGTCCACGCGGTGACGGGTCCGCAGGCGGTGGCGGAGCTGGTGCCGTTCCTCGATCGCACGGCGGCGCAGGAGGCCGTTGCGTACACCTGGCAGGCCCTGTGCGCCATCCATGCCGCATACCGGCGCCCCCCGACCGAGCCCGCAGACGACGTGCGGGGCGAC
>JBIKWC010000377.1:0-6351 GCA_044356535.1 Myxococcota bacterium | reverse complement strand
TGGCGATGGGCGTCGTGGACGGCCTGGCTGCTGGCCTCGACGGCGAGCACCTGGTGGTGGTGTGCCCCGAGGAGCCTGCAGCAGCCGTGGCCGCTGCCGTTCGCGCCCTGCGCGAGCTCCCTCCCGAACGCGGGCTCGTGTTGCTGGGTCGCGGGGGCGCGGCGGCGGCGCTGCGCGGCGTCGTGGCGACGCTCGAGGTGGAGGCGCCGGAGCGGCGGGTGTGGGCGGTCGAGGCCTCGGGGGACGAGGCGCTCGCCGCGCGGCTCGCGGTGGCGGACGACGAGCGGCTGCTCCGGGTCGAGGGCGGTTCGCGGCGGGCGCCGCGGCTCGTGGCGTCGAGGGACGCGCGGGGCGCCGCAGCAGTGCTGCGCGGGGACGGCGTGGTGGTGATCAGCGGCGCCTTCGGAGCGCTCGGTCGCGCGGCGGCGGGCTGGGCCGTCGAGCGCGGCGCGCGCCACCTGTTGTTGTTGTCGCGGCGCGGCGCGGACACGCCCGGCGCGGACGTGGTGGTCGCCGACCTGCGCGCGCAGGGCGCGTCGGTCGACGTGGCTGCCGTGGACGTGGCGGACGCCGGAGCCGTGGCGGCAGCCGTGCGCGGCGTCGGGCTGCCCGTGCGCGGCGTGCTCCACGCGGCCGGCGTCCTCGAGGACGGGCTGCTCCGCACCGTGGACGAAGGTGGCATCGCGCGCGTGTTCGGCCCCAAGGTCGACGGGCTCGCGGCGCTCGAGGCAGCGGTCGCGGGGGAGGACCTCGACGTGTTCGTCGCGTGGTCGTCGCTCGCGGGGGCCGCCGGCTCCGAAGGCCAGGCGGTGTACGCCGCGGCGAACGCGGCGATGGACGCGCGGATCGCAGCGCGTCGCGCCGCGGGCCTGCCCGGTGTCTCCGTGCAGTGGGGCCCGTGGGCCGGGGACGGGATGGCGGCGGGGCTGCAGTTCCACGTGGCCCGCCCGATGCGCGAGGCGGATGCGCTGGCCGCGTTGACCGGGGTCGCGGCTTCCGGCCCGGCTGCGGTGGTCGTGGCCGAGCTCGTGCCGCCCACGGCGGACGCGGGCGGGCGGATCCCGACGATCTGGCGCGCGCTCGTGAAGCGCACGGCCGCGGCGACGAGCGCGTTCGCCCGGGAGCTCGCACGCGAGACGCCGGCGCGGCGCAAGACGAAGGTCCGGGACGTCGTGCGGACCGCGGTCGCCGGGGCGCTCTCGCGCCCTGCGGCGGAGGTCGGTGACCGCACGCCGTTCACCGAGCTCGGGCTCGACAGCATGATGGCCCTCGAGGTCCGCAACGCGCTGTCTGCGCGCGTCGGCGAGCGGCTGGCGGCCACGGTCGCGTTCGATCACCCGACGGTGGAGGCGCTGACCGCGCACGTGCTCGCGAAGCTCGCGCCCGCGGCGCAGACCTCGGCGACGCTCGCGCGGGCGGAGGCCACCCACGAGCCGATCGCGATCGTGGGGATGTCGGTCCGGTTCCCCGGCGGGGCGGAGGACGTGGGCGCGTACTGGGACGTGCTGCGGCGCGCGGAGCCCGTGGCCGCGGCGATCCCCGCGGAGCGGTGGGACCAGTCGGCGTGGCAGTCGGAGGGCCCGGAGCCCGGCAAGACGTACGTGAAGCGGCTGTCGTTGCTGCGTGATCTGGCGGCGTTCGACGCGCCGTTCTTCGGGATCACGGACGGCGAGGCGCTGGCGATGGACCCGCAGCAGCGGCTCGTGCTCGAGGTGGGCTGGGAGGCCCTGGAGGACGCGGGGATCGCGGCGGACGGGCTCTCGGAGAGCCGCACGGGCGTGTTCGTGGGGATCGTGTCCGGGGACTGGGCCGAGCGGTACCTGTCGTCGGGCGAGCAGTCGCCGCACGTGGTGAGCGGCTCGGACATCGCGTTCGCGGCCGGTCGCGTGTCCTACGTGCTCGGGCTGCGGGGCCCGGCGATGTCGATCTCGGCGACGTGTGCGTCGTCGCTCGTGGCGCTGCACGAGGCGGTGCGGTCGCTGCGGAGCGGGGAGTGCACGGTCGCGCTCGCGGCCGGGGTGAGCGCGGTGACGACGGTGCACGCGATGGTGCAGCTGTCGCAGACCCAGGCGCTGAGCCCGGACGGGACCAGCAAGACGTTCGACGCAGCAGCGGACGGGTACGGTCGCGGCGAAGGCTGCGGCGTGCTCGTGCTGAAGCGGCTGTCCGACGCGGTGGCGGCAGGCGACCGCGTGTGGGCCGTGGTCAAGGGCACGGCCATCAACCACGACGGTCGCTCGTCGGGCCTGACGGTGCCGTCGGGCCCCGCGCAGCAGGCCGTGATCCGCGAGGCGCTGGCCGACGCGGGCGTGGCGCCGGCCGAGGTGGACTTCCTCGAGTGCCACGGCACCGGGACGAAGCTCGGGGACCCGATCGAGGTCCGCGCGGCGGGCGAGGTGTACGGCGAGGGCCGCCCGGCGGAGCGCCCGCTGTGGATGGGCGCTGCCAAGGCCGTGGTCGGTCACCTGGAGGGCGCCGCGGGCGTCGCTGGCGTGGTGAAGGCGGTGCTCGCGCTCCGGCACGGGGTGATCCCGGCGACGCGCGTGAAGACGTTCAACCCCGAGCTGCCCCTCGACGAGTACCCGGTCCGGGTCGCGACCGAGGAGCAGTCTTGGTCGGCGGGCGCGGCGCCGCGGCGGGCTGCGGTGTCGTCGTTCGGCTTGTCCGGGACCAACGCGCACGTGGTGCTCGAAGAGGCGCCGGCGGCCCCGGCCGTGTCGGTGACGCGCGGCGAGCTCCCGACGTTGTGGGCGCTGTCCGGCACCACCGAGGCGCAGGCGCGGGCCCAGGCCGCGGCGCTGGCCACGTTCGACGCGGATCCACTCGACGTGGGCTTCACGCTCGCGCACGACCGTGCCCAGCGCGACGCCCGCGGGGTGTGGGTCGGTGAGCGGCCCGACGCGGACGCGCTCGCTGCGGTCGACGTGTCCGAGCCGCTGCGCGGCGGCCTCGCGTTCGTGTTCGGTGGCCAGGGCTCGCAGCGGGCCGGCATGGGCGCCGGGTCGTACGCGTGGTCCCCGGTGTTCCGCCAGGCGTTCGACGCAGCGGTCGAGGCGTGCCGCCCCTGGCTCGAAGGGGACCTGCGGTCGGTGGTGTGGAGCGACGACGGCGCTGCGCTCGACCGGACGGAGTGGACGCAGCCGGCCCTGTTCGCCCTCCAGATCGCGCAGGCCGCCTGGTGGCGGAGCGTCGGCGTCGAGCCGGACGTGGTGATCGGTCACTCGGTGGGTGAGCTCGCAGCGGCCGTGGTCGCCGGGGTGCTGGACCTCCCGACCGCAGCCCGGCTCGTGTCTGCACGTGGCCGCGCCATGGGTGAGCTGCCTCCGGGCGGCGCGATGGTGGCGGTGTCGCTGCCCGAAGCCCAGGTGCGCGCGGCGCTGGTCGCGGGCGCGGAGATCGCGGCGGTGAACGGCCCGCGGTCGGTGGTGGTGAGCGGGGACGAGGCCGCCGTGCTGGCGGTGGCGGAGCGGCTCGCAGCGGGCGGCGCCCGGACCACGCGGCTGGTGGTGTCGCACGCGTTCCACTCGGCGCGGATGGAGCCGATGCTCGCGGCGCTGCAGGACGCGGCGTCGGAGCTGGTGCCGCGGTCGGCGGCGGTGCGCGTGGAGGCCACGGCGGCGTCGGAGTCGGCGTTCGGCACGGCGGGGTACTGGGTCGACCAGGCGCGCGGCGCGGTCCGCTTCGCCGACGCGGTGGTCCGCGCGGGTGCCGCTGGCGTCACCCGGTTCGTGGAGATCGGCGCGCGGCCGGTGGTGTCGGGCCTGATCGGGCAGGCGCTCTCGGATCGGGACGTGCAGCTGGTGTCGACGCTCGCAGCCGAGGGTGACGAGCCCACGGCGCTGTTGCGGGCAGCAGGGGCGCTGTGGTCGCGGGGCGCGGACGTGGACCTCGGGCGGCTGGTGCCGGCCGGGGCGCGGATCGAGCTGCCGAAGACCGTCTGGCAACACCGCCGGTACTGGGTGGCGGAGTCGTCGCGCACGGTGGGCGAGCCGACAGGGCACCGCCTGCTCGGGGTGCGGGTGGCCGTCGCTGGCGACTGGACCACGTTCGAGTCCACCTGGAGCGTGGGCCGCGAGCCGTGGCTGGCCGACCACGTCGTCGCGGGGCGCGTGGTGGTGCCCGGCGCTGCACTCGTCGAGGTGATGCGCGCGGCCGGTGAACAGGCGCGGCAGGAATGGGTCGAGGTCCACGACGTGTCGCTCCTGCGGCCGGTGGTGCTCGTGGGCTCCGCCCGCGTCCAGGTCCAGGTGAACGGCGACGGCGACGTGCGGTTGTGGGTGCAGGCCGCCGACGGCCGGTTCACGGAACACGCGAGCGGCGCGGTGCGCACCGCGGGCGAGACGAGCGGCCGCCGCGACGTGGTGGCGCTGCGCGGCGACCTGCCCTCCCTCCCGGTCGACGAGGTCTACGCCGCGTACGCCGCGGGTGGCATCCCCTACGGTCCCGCGTTCCGCGGCATCACCGCGTTGTGGGGCAGCGCGGGCCGCGCCGTGGCGCAGCTGTCGCTCCCCGAAGGGGTCCCGGACGACTTCGTCGGGGTGAGCCCGGCGCTGCTCGACGCCGCGTTCCAGGCCGTGGCGGGCGCCACCGGGCGGGAGGCCGAGCTCGGCCTGCCGTTCGAGATCGGCGCGTACCGCGTCCAGCCGTCCCGGCCGATCGGCTGGGTGGCGATCGAACGCAAGGGAGAGTCTGCCGACCTCGAGCTGCTCACGCCCGACGGCGAGGTCGTGGGCCGGGTCGAGGGGTTGCGCTCGCGCCCGCTCCGGGACGGCGTGGACGTGGCCGAGAGCCTGTTCCGCGAGGACTGGGTCGCGGCGGAAGCGCCGGCGGCGGAGCTGGACGAGGAGCCGTTCGCGGCCGGGTTCGAGGTGTGGCCGGCCAGCGGTGAAGTGGCAGCGGACGTGGTGTCGTGGGTGGCCGCAGCGCGCGCGCTGCCCGCCGAGCGGACCGCGTTGATCGCGGGGTCGGGGGCGACGGCTGCGGCGGCGCGCGGGTTCGCGCGGACGTTGACGCAGGAGTCGTCGGCGACGCGCATCCGGGTGGTGGAGGTCCCTGCGGGGTCCGACGCCGCTCCGGTGCTGCGCCGCGAGGCTTCGGCGACCGACGGGGAGCCGTGGGTGCGGTGGACGGCGGGCGGGGAGCGCCAGGTGGCGCGGCTCGTGCGCGATCGGTCGATGGTGGTGCCGGACGCGCCGCAGTGGCGGCTCGAGAAGGACGCGTCGGGCGCGCTCGAGGGCCTGCGCTTCGTCACCTCCGAGCGCCGGGCGCCGGAGCCGCACGAGATCGAGATCGAGATCACGGCGACGGGGCTGAACTTCCGCGACGTGATGAACGCCCTCGGCGTGTACCCGGGCGAGGCCGGCCAGCTCGGGAACGAGTGCGCGGGCGTGCTGGCGCGGGTCGGGTCCGAGGTGCGCGGGTTGTCGGTCGGCGACCGGGTGATGTCGCAGGCGCAGGCGGGCTTCGGCCGGTACTTCACGGTCGACGCCCGCTACGCGTCACCGATCCCGGCCGGCGTCACGGAGGCGGTGGCAGCAGGCATCCCGCTGACGTTCCTGACGGCGTGGTACTCGCTGGTGGACCTCGCCGGGCTGCGGCCGGGCGAGAAGGTGCTGATCCACGCGGCCGCGGGCGGTGTGGGAACGGCGGCCGTGCAGGTGGCGAAGTGGCTCGGGGCCGAGGTGTACGGCACGGCGTCGCCCTCGAAGTGGGGCCTGCTGCGCGAGCTGGGGGTCGAGCACCTGGCGTCGTCGCGCGACCTCGGGTTCGCGGCGCAGTGGAAGGACGCGGGCATCACGGTGGTGCTGAACGCGCTGGCGCGCGAGTTCGTGGACGCGTCGCTGACGGTGCTGCGTCCGGGTGGGCGGTTCCTCGAGATGGGGAAGACGGACATCCGCGACGCTGCGACCCTCGAGCGGCTCCATGGCGTGACCTACCGGGCCTTCGACCTGTCCGAGGCGGGTCCAGACCGCATCGCCGAGATCTTCGGCGAGCTGCAGCGCGGGTTCGCGAGCGGCGCGCTGCGTCCGTCGCCCACGAAGGTGCACGGGCTGGGGGAGATCCCGGCGGTGTTCCGGACGATGGCGGGCGGCAGCCACGTCGGGAAGCTGGTGTTCGACACGGGCTCGGGCCGGGTGCGTCCGGACGGCGCGGTGCTGGTGAGCGGCGGGACCGGCGCGTTGGGCCTGGTGGCGGCGCGGTGGCTGGTGTCGCGCGGGGCGCGTCAGCTGGTGTTGTTGTCGCGGCGCGGCGAAGGCGGCCTGTCTGCCGAGGCGGCCGAGGTGGTGGGAACGCTGCGCGCGGACGGCGTGCGGGTCGAGGTGCCTGCGGTCGACGTGGCGGACGAGGCCG
>JBIKWC010000096.1:0-22681 GCA_044356535.1 Myxococcota bacterium | reverse complement strand
CGCTGGAAGGCTCCTTCGAGGCGGATCGCTGCGACCTGTCCGACCTGTTCTGACGGTGGCCGACGACGCTGCCGGGCCCGGATGGACCGACCAGCTCCTCCGCGCCTCCTTTGACGGGGTGGCGCTCGTGGACGGTGGGGGCAGGATCGTCCGCGCGAACCCGGCGTTCATCCAGCTCCTCGGGAGGGATCCGGCGGGTCTCTCGATGGACGCGTTGTTCACCTCTCCGGAGCGGCTCGCGGTCCACACCGCGGTCGGAGAGCGCGCGGTCGAGGTGCGGATCGTGGGAGACGCAGATCGCGTGTTCGTGGTTCGCGACCGGGCAGGCGAGGTGGAGCTCGAGCGCGAGCGGGAGCGGCTCCGTCAGCTCGCAGCGGACACGCAGCGCTTCGAGGTGTTGGGTCGGCTGTCGGTGGGCGTGGCGCACGAGATGAACAATGTGCTGGCCATCGCTTCGAGCTGCGCCGAGCTGTTCCAGCACGACGCGGGGGTGGCGGCGGACGCGGATGCCGCCCAGGCCGCCCAGGATCTGGGACTGGCCGTGCGCCGCGGACAAGAGCTCGCGTCCGCGCTCCTCGGGAACAGCCGGGCCACGCAAGCGGCGCCGTTCGACCTCCGGATCGTGCTCGAAGAGGCCATGCGGCTCCTCCAGCGCATCGTGCGTGCCCCCATCGTCTTCGAGGTGGACGCGCGGGAGAGCGTGCCGTTGCGTGGCGACGCGTCGCAGTGGTTCCATGCCGTCGTGAACCTCGGGGTGAACGCGACGGACGCGATGCCGAAGGGCGGGCGGGTCCAGGTGTCTCTGACCCGTCGGGGAGAGCGGTTCCGACTGGTCTTCGCCGACGACGGACCCGGGATGGTCCCCGAGGTCCGAGACCGAGCGTTCGAGGCGTACTTCACCACGAAGCCCCTGGGGAAGGGGACCGGGCTCGGGCTCGCGCAGGTCCAGACCACGGCGCAGGCGTATGGCGTGACCGTGCGCCTCGAGACGGCGCCGGGCGCAGGTACCACGTTCACCTTCGACGGCGTGGTGTCGGATCCGGTGGCCGGCCGTCCGACGCTGTTGGTGGTGGACGACGAGCCCATCGTGGCCCGCGCGGTGGCGGCTGCGGCCCGCGAGGCCGGCTGGGCCACGACCGTGGTCGGCACGGCGCCGGCCGCTCTGGCGCTGCTGGCCGAGGGCCCCTACGACGTGCTCCTGACCGACCTGATGATGCCGGTCATGGACGGCTGCGAGCTGTTGCTCGAGGTCCGGCGTCGGTGGCCCGATCAGCACGTGCTCGCGATGTCCGGCAATCCCGAGCCCTTTGCGGAGGGGCTGCGCGACGCCCGGCCGCTCGCGCTGCTCGCCAAGCCGTTCGACGGCGCGACCCTGCGCTCGGCGCTGGACCCGCTCCGCGGGTCGCGAGGCCGCGGCGATCAGTAGGCTGCGGCGCCGCCCCGGGGCTCGTAGGCGCTCATCCACACCGTCTGGACCTCGGCCAGCTTGCCGAGCTCGTAGGGGGTGGCCGGCGCGGTGGCGCCACCCACCTGCAGCAGCCGGCGCATCACCCTGGCGCCTTCGGTGTCGAGGGTGGCCTTGACCTTCGCGCCTGCGGCGCCCGCCAGGTAGATCCCGTCCACGTCGTCGTGGGCGGCGGCGTGCTGGAGGAGCTCGTCCTGGTCGCCGATCAGCACGTTCACCACACCACCGGGGAGGTCGCTGGTGGCGAGGGCCTCGGACAACGCCACGGCGACCTCTGCGAGCTTCACGGGGACGAGCAACACGGTGGCGTTGCCCATCACCGCGGACGCGCAGAGCGCCTCGACCATGCCCAGGAGGCCGTCGGTGGCGTCGGGCGCGGCCACGACGAGGCCGAGCGGGCGGATCTTCGAGTAGTTGACGTAGGTCGCCGCCACGGGGTTGATGGTGGACAGGATCGCGGTGACCTTGTCGCTCCAGCCGGCGTGGTGGATGGCGCGATCGACCGCGGCGACGGCGTCCTCTGCGGGCACTCCGAGGGTCTCGACGCGGTCGTCGAGCATCTCGGCGAGCCGGTACAGGATCTGGCCGCGGTTGTACGCCGTGGCCCCCGCCCAGCCCGGTTGGGCGCTGCGCGCCGACTTCACGGCGTCGCGGACGTCCTTGCGGCTGGCGAACGGCGCGTTGACCTTCCGCTTCGCGCCGTGGGGCGACGTGCTGTCGACGGGCATGGTGCGTCCCGACTCGGAGCGGACGAACTTGCCGCCCACGAGCATCTTGAGGGTCTTGTCGACGCGGAGGCGCGGCATCACACCACCTCGAGGTAGGGCCAGAGGCCGGCGACGCCACCCTCGCGGCCGAAGCCGGAGTGGCGGATGCCTCCGAACGGAGACGCGGGGTCGAACAGGTTGTAGCCGTTGGCCCAGATCACGCCTGCGTTGAGCGCGTGCCCGACCTCGAACAGCTTGGAGGTCTTCTCGGTCCAGACGCCGCAGGCGAGGCCGTACTCGGTGTCGTTGGCCTTGGCGATGGCCTCGGCGGGTGTGCGGAACGTGAGCACCGACAACACGGGCCCGAAGATCTCCTCGCGGACCACGGTGTCGGTCTGCTGGACCCCGGTGAGGATGGTGGGCAACACGAAGTTGCCCGTGGTCGGGGCGGCGCACGCTGCCCCCTGCCAGACCTCGGCGCCCTCTTCGGCGCCGATGCGGATGTACTTCGTGACGGTGGCGAGCTGCTCGGCGCTGTTGATGGCGCCCACGTCCGTGTTCTTGTCGAGCGGGTCGCCGATGCGGAGGGTGAGGACCCGGCGCTTGAGGCGCTCGAGGAAGTCGCCCGCGACGGACTCCTCGACGAGGAGCCGGGAGCCTGCGCAGCAGACGTGGCCCTGGTTGAAGAAGATGCCGTTGATGGTGCCCTCGACGGCCTGGTCGAGCGCAGCGTCGGCGAAGACGACGTTGGCGCCTTTGCCCCCGAGCTCCATCGTGGTCTTCTTGCGGCTGCCGGCCACCGACTTCATGATGATGCGCCCGACGCCGGTCGAGCCGGTGAACGCGATCTTGTCGAGCTGATCGTGGTTGACGAGCGCGGCGCCCGTGGCACCCGCCCCGTTCACGATGTTGACGACGCCCGGCGGGAGCTCGCACTCCTGCAGGATCTCCGCCAGCAGCATCGCGGTGAGGGGGGTGGTCTCGGCGGGCTTGAGGACGCAGGTGTTGCCGGTGGCGAGGGCGGGCGCGAGCTTCCAGGCCGCCATCAGCAACGGGAAGTTCCAGGGGATGATCTGGCCGCAGACGCCGAGCGGACGGACCTGGCGGCCAGGGACGGCGTACTGCAGCTTGTCGGCCCAGCCGGCGTAGTAGAAGAAGTGCGCGGCAGCCAGCGGCACGTCGACGTCGCGCGTCTCGCGGATCGGCTTGCCGTTGTCCCGCGTCTCGACGATGGCGAGCTCGCGGGAGCGCTCCTGGATGCGGCGCGCGATGCGGTAGAGGTACTTGCCGCGCTCGGCCGCCGGCATCTTGCTCCACACCTTCTCGTAGGCGGCGCGGGCGGACTTGACGGCCTTGTCGACCTCGCCGGCGTCTGCAGCCGCGATCTTCGCCAGCTCCTTGCCGTTGGCCGGATCGAAGGTCCCGAACAGGCTCTCGTCGCGGCCGTCCAGGAACCGCCCACCCACGAAGTGCCCGTACCTGGGCTTGATCGTGACGGGCATGCTCTCGATCGACTTGGACAGGAGCAAGGCGTCTCGCAACGCGAGCTCTCGCTGGGGGTCGGCGGCCTGGTTCATGCGGGCTCCCGGTCGAGTCAGGGTCAGTCCACCGAGAACCGGCGGGGCGACTGGTAGTGGCCGTCGTCGCGGCGCGCGATCTGGTGGAGGAGGTCGTTGACGAGCGAGCTCGCGCCGAAGCGGAAGCGCTCGGGGTTCATCCAGTCGGAGCCGAGGGTCTCGGCGACCATCACGAGCCAGTGCAGGGCTTCCTTCGAGGTGCGGATGCCGCCGGCGGGCTTCATGGAGACCCGGACACCGTGGTCGAGCCAGTGCTCCCGGATGGCCTCGAGCATCACGAGCCCGACCTCCATCGTGGCCGCTGGCTGGATCTTTCCGGTCGAGGTCTTGATGAAGTCGGCGCCCGCCGCCATCGCGAGGCGCGAGGCCGCCGCGACGTTGTCGAGCGTGCCGAGCTCGCCCGTCTCGAGGATGACCTTGAGCACGGCGGCTCCGCACGCCTCCTTGACGAGCGCGATCTCTTCGAACACCCGCTGATCCTGCCCGGCGAGGAACGCGCCGCGGTCGATGACCATGTCGATCTCGTCGGCGCCGGCGGCGACGGTCTGGCGGACCTCGTCGAGCTTGATGGACAGCGGGGTGAGGCCCGACGGGAACCCGGTGGCGACGGACGCGAGCTTGACGCCGGACTTGCCGAGCGCCTGGCGGGCGTGGGGGACCATCGTCGGGTACACGCAGACCGCGGCGACGTGCGGGAGCTCCGGCAGCTCGGGCATCGGGCGCATGGCCTTGCGACAGAGCGCATGGACGCGCTGCGGGGTGTCCATTCCCTCGAGCGTGGTGAGGTCGACCATCGACAGGGCGAGCCGCAGGAGCCTGTCTTTCGACTCGGTCTTGATGCTGCGGGTGCGGATGCGCGCGCAACGGGCGGCAACCGCTGCGTTGTCGACGCGTGCACTGCGCCACTGGCGGGCCATCGCGGGCTGGAACGTCGCCACCATGAGATCCCCCGCGCGGCCGAGGTGTGGTTGGACCGAGCGCGGCCGAGTAACCCGATGTTCGTGCTCTCACACCGGCGCGGTTACCCCTCGGCGCATGAAGGACGACGACGTCCGCTCCCTCGCCTCAGGAGCAACCCCCGGCAGCCAGCCGTCGGCCGGCGCCAGCTTGCGCGAGGTCCCGTCGGACTCGCTCGTGGGGCGGCGCCTGTCCCAGCGGTACGAGATCCTCGGCCTGATCGGACTCGGTGGTGCGGGGCACGTGTACGAGGCGGTCCAGCACCCGCTCGGCCGGCGGGTCGCGATCAAGGTGATGCGCACGGACATCGCTTCGTCGGCGCGGCAGCAGTTCGCCCAGCGCTTCCTCCGGGAGGCCGCGCTCGCGGGCCGGCTGCACCACCCCAACATCGTCACGGTCCACGACTTCGGGGACGACGACGGCCTGCTGTACGTCGTCATGGAGCTCCTGCAGGGCAGGACCCTGCAAAAAGCGCTCAAACACGGCCCGCTCCCCGCCGAGGAGGTGGCCCGCATCGGCATCGGGCTCTCCCGCGGGCTCCGGCACGCGCACGAGCAGGGCCTCGTGCACCGCGACGTGAAGCCCCTCAACATCATGCTGGTGACCGACGACGAGGGCCGCGAGCAACCCAAGCTGATGGACTTCGGGCTCGTGAAGTCGCTGCGGACGGAAGACGACTCCATGACCCTCGTGGGCCAGTTCATGGGCACGCCGGCCTTCATGGCGCCCGAGCAGGCCCGGGGGCAGGAGATCGACGGGCGAGCCGATCTGTACGCGTTGGGCGTGGTGCTCTACCGGATGTTGTCGGGCCAGCTGCCGTTCGAGGCCGATCACCCGCTGGGGTACGCGGTCCTCCACCAGTCCGAGCCCATCCCGCCGATGGCGACCCTCGCGCCCGACGTGAAGGTCTCCGCGGAGCTCGAGCAGATCGTGCGCCGCGCCATGGCGAAGAAGCCGGACGATCGGTTCCCGGACGCGGCGGCGATGGCCGAGGCGCTGGAGCGCTGGTTGTCGCTGCGGCTCCAGCCGTCCCCGACCGTGCCGCCCGCCCACGAGCTCCCCCAGGCACCTGCGCGCAAGGCCGGCCTCCTCGTGGTGGTGGGCACGGTGGCGATGGCGGTAGCGGGCGTGTCCCTGCTCGGCGTCGGGGTCGTGGGGCTCGCGCTGGGGTTCCTGACTGCGCGCTCGGGTCCAGCGCCCGGTCCCGCTCCCGTGGAGGTGGTGGCGGCGGTTCCGGCCCCGGCGGTCGCGCCCGCGCCGGTCCCCGAGGTGGTACCCGCCGAGGTCGTCCCGGTCGAGGTCGCGCCGGCTGCGGTGGCGCCGACCCCGGTGGCTCAGGCCCCCGCAGCGCCGCGACCAGCTCCCGCTGCGCCCCCACCGAAGCCTTCGCCCGCCGCGCCAGCACCCTCCGGGGAGGTCGTGGTGGACGAGGTCGCGATGACGGCAGCGCAGGGGAAGGCGCTGCTGGCGCTGGTCAACGGGGCGACGCCGGCCGAGCTCGAGTCGTGGGGGGTCTACGACCAGGGAGTGGGCGTGATCCTGAAGGGCAGGCCCTTCTCCACCCTCCAGCAGTTCGGCGACACGAAGGGCATCGGCAAGAAGACGATCGAGGTCCTGCTGGCGCGCGTGAAATGACGGCGGTCGGGGCCGCGTAGTCCCAGCGAGGAGAGTGGGATGCGCACGGGTAGGAACTTCGTTTCGGCGTTGTTGTCGCTCTTTCTGCCCCCGGTGGCGGTGTTCCTGCAGGTGGGCCTGGGGCTGCACTTCTGGATCAACGTGCTGCTCGTGTTCCTGGGGTTCGTCCCGGCGCAGCTGCATGCGTTCTGGGTGATCGCCTCCACCACACACGACGGGCGCGAGCACCCCGAGGCGATGTCGCGCTTCCTCGCCCTGCTGGTGGCGATGTTCCTGCCGCCGGTGGGCGTGTTGATGCGCAAGGGCCTGGGCCTCGCGTTCCTGGTGAACCTGGTGCTCTGCTGTGTCGTCTGGCTGCCGGGCGTCCTGCACGCGCTCTGGGTCGCCTGCGAAGACGACACCTGACGTCCGGTCAGGGCCCGGGGACGGCCTGATCCGGGTTCGACGCCGACGTGAGGTCGAACGACCAGTGGTGGGCGATGTCGGGGTCGAACGCGCCGTCGGCGAACGCGAGATCCGGCGTGACCGCGAAGCTGCTCTCGAACCCGGCCCCCTCGTACACGAGGTACGCCGTCACGTCCCACCGATCGGTGAGCCCGAGCGCCGCGCGGGGGAAGGACAACTCGAGGGTGTCGCCGCTCTCGGCCTTCGCGCCCGTGGCGGAGAACGCTGCGCCCGTGCTCCAGCTCGCGCCGCCCCAGGTCTGGAGGTCGTCGTAGGAGCCGTCGAGCTTGATGCGCAGCGCATGATCGGCGGCGAAGGACAGGCCCGGCTCCTGGAGCCCGAGCGCGGTGCCGGAGGTGCTGCCGGCGCCGCCGGAGCCCGAGGTGACGACCAGCCAGTGTTGTGCGCCGCCGGTGGCCACGTCCGGGTGGGTGACCGCGACGAACACGTCGTCGGCGTCCCAGGCGAGCCGGGTGGTCGTGCCGCCGCTCGTGGTGAACGACGTGCCGGCCGGCCAGTCGGAAGGATCGCCGTCCACGGCGGCGGTGAACGCGAACGGCGCGAGGCCCGTGTGGCCCGGGGTGCCGGTGTGCGTGGGGGTGCCGGTGTGCCCGAGGGTGCCGGTGTCGCCGGTGTGGCTGGTCCCGGTGGACTCGGGCGTGTAGCTGTTCGGGTCGGCGGGGGAGCTGGGGTCGAAGCGGTACCACTGGCCGTAGTCGGGGTCGTACCCATCGGCGAAGGAGCCGGCGGGCGTGGGAGCGTACGACGACTCCGACCCGGCCACCTCGTACACGAGGTTCGCGTGGAACTCGAACGCGCCCGACATCCCGAGGCGCGCGAAGGGGACGGAGAGCTCCGCGCGGTCCGCAGCGCCGTCGAGCACGAACGCCGAGCCGTCGGTCCCGAGGAACCCCGCGGTCTCGGTCCAGGTGCTGCCGCCCCACTCGAGGAGGGACTGGAACGAGCCGTCGCTCTTGAAGCGGAGGACGTCGGTCGCCGCGAACGGGACCGTCGGGGTCTGCGTGCCGTGCTGGATGCCGGTGGAGGTTCCCACCCCCCCGTCACCGAGCGTGATCACGACCCACCACTCCGCTCCGTTCCCGAGGTCGGGGTGCTCGACCGCGACGAACAGGTCGTCGGCGTCCCAGGACACCCCCGTCCGACCGCCCGTCGTGGGGAACCACGCGCCGGAGGGCCAGTCGCTCGTGGCCCCGTCCACGACGATGCCGCCCGGGTCGGTGTCGGTGTCGGTGTCGGTGTCGGAGTCCGTGTCGGAGTCCGTGTCGGAGTCCGTGTCGGTGTCGGAGTCCGTGTCGGTGTCGGTGTCGGCTTCATCCGTGGGGACCGTGGACTTGTCGGTGGTCCCCTGATCGCCCGCACAACCGGCCATCAGGAACAGGACGGGGACGCTCGGACGCATGAAACCCTCCGGAGCCGGCGGCCTTAACCACCTGCCGCAGGGAACGGGGTGGCTTCGGTGCGCCCGGCGACTCCGCGGTTCGCGAGCTCGTCCGCGCGCTCGTTCTCCGGCAGGCCCACGTGCCCCGCCACCCACTCGATGCGCAGCATCGGACGTCGACGCAGGCGATCCCGCAGTCCGACGATGAGCTCCGTGTTGGCCTTCGCCTTCCAGCTCTGCACGAGCACACCGCGCGCGTACGAGCTGTCGGTGTAGAGCACCGCGGGAGACAACACGGAGAACGCGGCTGCGTCGAGCAGATCGAGGGCCATGCCCACGGCCGTGAGCTCCGCCACGTTGTTGGTGGCGTGCCCCAGCGCCCGGCAGGCCTCGCCGCGGCGTCCGTCCGGCAACACGACCACGACCCCGGAGCCAGCGGGCCCCGGGTTGCCCTTGCACGCGCCGTCGGTGAAGCAGAGGGCGGTCCCGGCGGGTACCTCTCCGATGCGTCGGTGTGCGTCGGCCCGCGCGGCGTCGGCCTGGGACTTCGTCCGCGTCCCGGCGCTGCCGAAGCCGCTTCCCCGCGACTTCCCTCCTGGCCCCGCCTTCTTCGGCGCTGCGCTCTCTTCGGCGCGCGTGGGGGCGTCGGTGCCGAACGGCAGGTCCTCGAGGGCGGCGTCGGGCTCCACGGCGACGCGGCCCGCGGTGGCCAGGTACACCTTCGCGCCGGCGGTGGCCGCGTATCGGATCGCCACGCGGCCCCCGTCGAGGACCGTGGCTCCGGCCCGATCCACCTGGGCCCACACCCGCTGCTCCTTGAACATGGCGCGTTTCCAGGGCATCAGCAGAGCTCCGCGCGGCCGTCGGTGATCACGGCCTTCCCGTCCGGTCCGTCGACGGCGAAGGTCACGGGGCCCGGGGCCGCGCCCCACACCTTCAGCGTGAGGGTGGAGCCGGGGAGCACCGGTCGGGCCCAGCGCAGGCCGATCGAGCGCAGCCGCTCGGGGTCGCCGCCACCGAGCTGGTCGACGAGGTCCCGGGCCGCGAACGCCATCGAGCAGAGTCCGTGGAGGATGGTTCCGGGGAGGCCCGCCGCCTTCGCCACCGCATCGTCCACGTGGATGGGGTTGTGATCGCCGCTCGCTGCTGCGTAGCGGATCGACTGATCGTCGGTCACGCGCTGTTGCACGAGCCGATCGGGGGCCAGCGGGGCAGGGGGAGCAGCCGGGCGCGCGGAGGGGTCCTTCGGCGGGGGCGCAGCTGCGCGCACGAAGAAGGTCGTGGTGCCCTCGAGCGCGGGCCTGCCGTCGACGTCGCCGCGGATGACGAACGTCGCGACGCGCCCGGAGGGCTTCTCGTCGAGCGATCGCAGCTCGGCGGACAGCGCCAGCACGTCGTCGTGGCGGAGCAGGGTCGGGAATGACACCGCGTGCTCCCCATGCACCAGGCGCAGCCGGTCGAACGCCAGCTCCGGGTCGGCCACGAGCCGCTCGAGGAGCCCGATCAGGGGCCGGACGTGGAACATCGGCGGGGCGACGGGCCGGTCCGTGCGGTAGCGCGGGTTCGCGTCGTCCGTGGCATCGGCATACGCCCGGATCTCGCTCCGATCACACCGCCACCGTCCCCCGTCCCAGATCCGCCCGATGGCGTCGCCCACGTGTCCTCCAGCGCCGCCGTGACTATCCCGGATTGGCGACGGGGGCGGTTCCCAGCGCGCCGTCGTCGTGGTTGAATACGCGCCATGTCTACCCTCCTCCTGTCGTCGCTCCTCTGGGGTTGCTCGGGCGGCGGCGTCGAGGTCCCGCTCGACGGACCCGCCGAGCCGGCCGCCAAGGCACCGTTCACCTGCCCGGAAGGCTCGAAGCTCAACCAGACCACCACCGGAACCGGGTCCGAACAGTTCTGTGACCGGGACGGCGTCATGCAGGGGCCCTACCTCCGCATCTACCCGGACGGCGAGACAAAGGCGGCCCGAGGCGCCTACGACCGATCCGCGCCCGACGGCGACTGGACCTGGTGGCACGAGAACGGGGAAGAGGCCCAGAAGGGGAAGTACGTCAAGGGCAAGCAGGTGGGGGCCTGGACGCGCTGGTACCAGAGCGGCAAGCGGGAGGAGGAGGGGGACTACCTCTCCGGCCGCAAGGCGGGCCAGTGGACGACCTTCTACGAGTCCGGCCACAAGCAGGCCGCCGGCATCTACCAGAACGACATGAAGAATGGGATGTGGACGTACTGGTTCGACGACGAGGAGGGCACGGTCGAACGTACCGAGCTGTGGGAGGGCGGCATCGTGAAGGAAGAGAAGATCATCAACAAGGCTCCTCCGGAGAAGAAGGAGCCCTGAGGCGCTCGCTTCACGGCTCGCGGACGAAGACCCAGAAGTTGGCGCCGTACGTGAGCGAGCCGCAGCGGAAGTTGTAGTCCGCTGCGCCCCAGCTGGTCGCGTCGCCGGCGCCCCAGCCAGCATAGGCCCCAGCGGCCTTCCCGCGGTTGTCGAAGTCGATCGCGAAGTCGCCGTAGTCGTTGCAGCTGTCTTCGCCGCGCAGCGAGCCGCTGTCCCAATCGTCCCCGAGGGGGCGCTCGTCGCCCGTCTCGTTGTTGCGGCGGGCGGGAGCGGGCTGGTCGTATCCGCCCGGCTCGTTGAAGCAGCTGTCCCCGTCGATCGTGCTCGTCGTCCACTCGCGGTACCAGTGGATGTCGTAGAACGACAGGTCGACCTGGAAGTCGTTCGAGCCGTTGAACCCGCAGGCCACGCGGACGTCCGAGTCCTCGGAGATCACCTCGCGCAGGCCGTCCCAGATGCCCCGCGAGTACCAGTAGTTGTTGTTGGTGAGCGACTGGAGCTCGTTGAAGTAGGCGCTCGAGTAGTCGTAGATGTACCGGCTGTTGCTGACGAGCGTCCAGCCACCGCCGTCGACGTCCATGTCGCAGTACACCTGGCGCGCCCCGGACCGGAGATCGAGGGTGTAGGTGCCGCTCGGCGAGTCCGGATCGGTCTCGAGCCACTCGGCGCAGGTGCGGCAGTTGTCGGAGCCGTCGCAGTTGATGTCGATGCCGTCGAAGCAGGCGTCGTCGATGCCGGGGTTCACGCCGTCGTCGGTGTCGTCGCAGTCGCTGTCGTCGGGCACGAGGCCCACGAACGGCGTGCGGCACGAGATGGAGACCACCGCGCCCCCGCCGAAGCCGTCGCCGTCGAGATCGTCGTACCACTCTTTGTCCACGTTCGCGAGGGCGTCGGTGTCGTCGCAGTCGGTGTTGTCGGGGACGAAGCCGGCGGGGCGGCGGCAGGAGTTGTCGATCACGTTCGGGTCGCCGAAGCCATCGCCGTCGGTGTCCGCGTACCAGTACAGGCGGCCGACCAGCGGGTCGGTGTCGTCGCAATCGTTCCCGTTGTCGGACGCGCCCTGTGGGAGATCGCACCGCTCGCCCGAGAAGTCGTTGTCGCCGTACCCGTCACCGTCGGAGTCCCGGTAGAACGTCTCGAACGTCGAGGGATCGACGCTGTCGTCGGCGTCGTCCGGGAGGCCGTCGCAATCCTCGTCGCCGCCGCCGCAGACCTCCTGCGCGTCCGGGTTGATGTCCTTGTCGGCGTCGTTGCAGTCGCGCTTGTTGCTGACCCACGCGCCCGGGGGCGGGTCGCACACGAGCACGGCCTGGAGGAACCCACCGAAGCCGTCCCCGTCGAGGTCCTCGTAGTACAGCTCCCGCTCGAAGGTCTCGTCGCGGTCCCCGTCGCAGTCGTCGTCGATGCCGTTGCAGCGCTCCCGCGCCTCCGGCGCCACGTCGGGGTCGGTGTCGTCGCAGTCGAGCGGAGACTCCGACATGCCCTCTTCCAGCTCGCACACCTTCCCGAGCGCGCGCTTCGAGTCGCCGTGGCCGTCCCCGTCCAGATCCTCCCAGGCATCGAGCTCGGCGCGGCACTCCACGTTCCCGCCGGAGCAGGCGGACAACGCCAACAGGGTGAGGGCGAACGTGCTCGACGCGAGCGCGGGGATTCGGGACATGGGGAGCCTCCGGCCCTACACAATGCCCTCGTTCGGGGCCCAGCGCCACCAGCGCGAGCTCATCCGCCGGGAACACGCCCGGCACGCGCCATTCCGCGGGGTACGTCCACGGCGGCGGCCACAGCCAGCGCCGCCACGAAGAAGGCGCCGGTGACGAGGATGGCGTTCTGGAGCCCGAGGATCGATTGCAGGGTCGAGAGCGAGACCAGCGACACCGCGGCCGCCAGCTTGCCGAACATCCCCCACAACCCGAAGAACTCGCCCACCTTGTCCTCTGGGGAGAGGAGCGCGACCAACGTGCGGCCCGCGGACTGGGTGGCGCCGATGCAGAGCCCGGCCGTCGCGCCCACCAGGAGGAACACGTGTTCGTCGGCGACGTCGCGGCCGAGGAGGTCGCGCAGGAAGGCCGCGAGCTGGGGCGTGCGCCAGATGAGGACGACGGCGAGGATCCACACCAGGAGCGAGACCAGGTACGCCGCCTTGTCTCCGATGCGTCCCTGCAGCCAGCCGAACAACAGCGCCCCGCCGGTCGCGGTCACCTGGGTGAGGACGAACATCGCGGACTGCGTCCCGGCAGACCAGTGGATGACCTGGTCCCCGTAGATGAAGGCGAACGCGACCACGATGGACAGGCCGCCCATCGCGAAGAAGTAGGACCCGAGGAACACGAGCAGGTCGCGGTACGATCGGGCGTCGCGGACCGTCGTGGCGAGCTGGCGGAGGGCGCGGGTGACCAGGGGCTCGGTGCTCACCGGCGCGACGTACCGGTCGCGGAGCAGGAGGAACGTGGGCAGGCACGCCAGGGCGAACCAGGCCGCGGTGATCGGGCCGGCCCAGCGCACCGCAGGGTTGTCGAGGGTGGGGGCGCCGAGGCCGAACAACACGAGGGCCGCGCTGCCGAGCCCGCCGACGTACCCGAGCCCCCAGGCGGCGCCGCTGATCCGCCCGAGCTCCTCGGGGCGCCCCAGATCGGGGAGGAACGTGGCGACGAACGACTCCCCGACCGAGAACCCGACGTTGCTGACGAGCAACAGCGCCACGGCGAGCGCGACGTCGCCGGGCCCGACGACGCCGAGCAGCGCAGTGGCGCCGACGGTGGCCGCCGTGGAGCCCAGCAGGAACCGCTTGCGGTGGCCGACGCCGTCCATCCAGGCGCCAAGGAACGGCAACACCGCGACGGACAACAGGTACGACGCCGCGAGCGTGCCGCCCCACAGCAGGTTCCCGAAGCGGAAGTCGGGCGCGTCCCCGACGATCACCTTGGGGAACGCCACGGCGTAGTACACGGTGACGATCACCGTGGTGTAGCTGCTGTTGGCGAAGTCGTACATCGCCCAGCCGAAGATCTCGGACCACGGGGCTCGCTCGGTCGCCACCCGTCCCCTCCGCGTGCCACCATATGCCACCAGGGGGAGCCATGGCGCGGACGTTGGTCATCGGACACCGGGGCGCCCCGGGCCACCTCCCGGAACACACGCTCGAAGGGTACCGCCTGGCCGTGCGTCTCGGCGCCGACGTCATCGAGCCGGATCTCGTCTCCACCAGGGACGGGGTGCTGGTCGCCCGCCACGAGAACGAGCTGTCGGGCACGACGGACGTGGCGCTGCGGTTCCCGGAGCGCAAGACCACGAAGGTGGTGGACGGTGTGTCCGTGACCGGCTGGTTCGTCGAGGACCTCACGCTGGCCGAGGTCCGCACGTTGCGCGCGCGCCAGCCGATGGAGGGGCGGTCCGTCCAGTTCGACGGCACCCACCCCGTGCCGACCTTCGACGAGATCCTCGCCCTGCTGCCCGAGCTCCGACAGACGGCCGGGCGCGCGGTCGGGATCGAGCCGGAGACCAAGCACCCGGCGTACTTCCGCGCCCTCGGGCTGGCGCTCGAGCCGCCGATGCTGGCCTCCCTGGCGCGCCACGGACTCGACGACGGTCGCCCCGACGTGTTCGTGCAGTCGTTCGAGGAGGCCAACCTGCGCGCGCTCCGCGGCACCACGCGGACGCGTCTGCTCCGTCTGGTGGACGGGAGCGACGCTGCGCTCCTGACCGCCGCCGGCCTGCAGGAGATCTCCACGTACGCCGACGGGGTGGGCGCTGCGAAGAAGCTGCTGATCGACGAGGAGGGGCGCGACACCGGCGCCGTGGCGCGCATCCACGCAGCGGGGCTCCAGGTCCATGTGTGGACCTTCCGGAACGAAGCCCGGTACCTGCCGGCGTGGTGTGGTGGGGATCCGGCCGCGGAGCTTCGCCGTCACTACGCGCTCGGGGTGGATGCCGTGTTCGCCGACTACCCCGACACGGCGGCGGCCGCCCGACCGTGAGCGAGGCCGATCCCCGCGGGCACCCCGCTCCTGGTACCCTCCCCCCCCGGAGGCACGGATGGGGAACCCCGCCCAGATCATCATCTTCGGAGCGTCGGGCGATCTGACCGCACGCAAGCTCATCCCCGCCCTGCTCGGGAACGTGGCGACCGGAGCGCTCGACCCCGCGACCATCCAGGTGATCGGCGTGTCGCGGTCGCCCAAGGCGTCCGAGGCGTGGCGCCAGGAGCTCGAAGGCTGGGTTCCGCCGGAGCTCCGCAGCGCCTGGCCCGCGTTCCGGTCGTGTGTACACTACGTCGCCGCCGACGCCGCCCGTCCGACCGAGCTCGAGGCGCTCCACGTCGCGCTCGACGAGCTCGCGGAGGGGCTCGGTGGCCCGGCCCGGGTGGGTCGGCTGTTCTACCTCGCGCTCGCGCCCGAGCTGTTCGGCCCGGTGACCGCGTTGCTGGCGAGCCGCGGCATGTTGCAGTGCGCGCCCTACAGCGCCGAAGGCTGGCGCCGCGTGGTCATCGAGAAGCCGTTCGGGGTGGACCTGCCGTCGGCGGTGGCGCTCAACCGCGAGCTGCTGCTGTACCTGCGCGAAGACCAGATCTTCCGGATCGACCACTACCTCGGCAAGGAGACGGTGCAGAACATCCTGTCCCTCCGCTTCCAGAACGCCATCTTCGAGCCGCTGTGGAACCGCAACCACGTGGAGTCCGTCGAGATCAGCGTGCTCGAGACGGTGGCGATGGAGGGTCGCCGCGGCGCCTACTACGACAACGCCGGCGCGCTCCGCGACATGGTGCAGAACCACCTGATGCAGATCCTCGCGCTGGTCGCGATGGAGCCGCCCGGCTCCCTGAAGGCCGAGGCGGTGCGGGGCGAGAAGGTGAAGGTCGTGGGCTCTCTCCGCAAGTTCACGCCGAAGGAGGTCGCCACCCACGTCGTGCGCGGCCAGTACGCGGCGGGCCCCGCCCGGGACCGGGCCTACCGGCAGGAGCCCGGCGTGTCGCCCACGAGCCGGACGGAGACGTACGTCGCGGTGCGGGCCCTGGTCGACAACTGGCGTTGGAGCGGGGTCCCGTTCCTGCTGCGTTCGGGCAAGGCGCTGCACCAGTCGACCACCGAGGTGGTGCTGCGGTTCCGCACGCCGCCGGTCGACCTCCTGAACGGCCCCCTCGACCCCACCGTGTGCGCGCTCCGGCCGAACACCCTCCGGCTCTCGATCCAGCCGAAGGAGGGGCTCCGGTTGTCGTTCCTCGTGAAGGAGCCGGGCGCGGGCATGGTGATGCGCTTCGCGGAGCTCGGCTTCGACTACGCCGACCTCGGCCACGCGAAGACGCCGCCTGCCTACCAGCGGCTCCTGCTCGACGCGATCGAAGGCAACGCGACCCTGTTCCTGCGCGGGGACGAGGTGGAGGCGGCGTGGGCGTTCGCCGACGCGATCCGGCACGGCTGGGAGGAGGCGGATCCGCCGGTGCACAAGTACCCGGCCGGATCGTCGGGTCCCGAAGCGGCCGACGAGCTGTTCCACGGCTGTGAAGGCGGCTGGAGTTAGCACGAGATGACCCTCCTCTCGAAGCGAACGTTCGCGCCCCTGTTCTGGACGCAGTTCCTGGGTGCGTACAACGACAACCTGCTCAAGCACACCCTCGCGATGTGGGTGTTCAACGAGCAGCTGACGGTGTTCGGCGTCGGGCACTCGCAGATGGTGCTGGTCATCACCGCCATCTTCATCGCGCCCTACTTCCTGTTCTCCGCGACCGCCGGTCAGCTCACCGACAAGCTCGACAAGTCGTTCATGGTCCGAGCGACGAAGAACCTCGAGATCGTCGCGATGGCGGTGGGCGCGTACGGGTTCTGGGCGGGCACCCCGGAGCTCGTGATGGTGGTGCTGTTCTCGATGGGGTTGCAGTCGACCCTGTTCGGGCCGGCGAAGTACGGGATCCTGCCGCAGCACCTCGCAGAGGAGGAGCTCGTCGAGGGCAACGCGCTCGTCGAGACCGCGACCCAGCTGGCCATCCTGGGTGGCACCATCACCGGAGGCCTGTGCTGGTCGTACCGGGTCGAGGTCGCCGTCGCCATCGTGGTGCTCGCCGTCCTCGGTCGCGTCACCGCGCAGTTCGTGCCGTCGGCGCCGTCGTCGCAGCCCGATCTCCAGGTGCAGTGGGACCCGATCCGGCCCACGTGGTCCCTCGTCCGCTCGGCGCGCGAGAACCGGCCGATCTGGTTGTCGATCCTCGGGATCTCGTGGTTCTGGATGTTCGGGGCCGCGGTGCTCCCGTTGCTCCAGGTGTACACGGCCGAGGTCGTCCACGGGAACGACCACGTCCAGACCCTGTTCCTCACGCTGTTCTCGGTGGGCGTGGGCATCGGCTCGATGTGGGCGGGGCGTTTGTCGCACGAACGGGTGGAGCTCGGCATCGTGCCCATCGGCTCGCTCGGCATGACGCTGTTCACGGCCGACCTGTGGTGGATGGGCACGCCCTGGGCCGACCACGGGCTCATCGGTCCGGTGGCCTTCCTGTCCCGCTTCGAGGGCATCCGGATCGCGGTCGACCTCACGCTGCTGGCGGTGTCGGGGGGCATCATGACCGTCCCGTTGTACGCGCTCGTGCAGCAGCGCGCGAAGAAGGAGGAGAAGGCGCGCGTCATCGCGGTGAACAACATCGTGAACAGCTTCTGGATGGTGGTCGGCGCAGGCGTTCTCGTGGGCCTGCAGGTCGCCGGGCTCACCACCAGCCAGACGTTCCTGCTGCTCGCGGTGGTCACGCTGCTCGTGTCCACCTACATGTACTGGGTGGTCCGGGAGTTCGCGCTCCGGTTCGTGACGTGGATGTTGTCGAACGTGGCGTACCGGGTCCAGGTCCGCCAGCCCGAGAACATCCCCAAGACCGGCCCGTGCCTCATCGTGCCGAACCACGTGTCGTTCATCGACTGGTTCGTGTTGCTCGGCTCGCTGCACGAGCCTCCGCGCGTGGTCATGGACCGCGACATCCACAAGTGGCCGGTGCTCGGCTTCCTGTTCCGCCAGGCCAACACGATCCCGATCACCTCGGCCAAGGTCGACCCGAAGTGCCTCGAGGAGGCGATGGACGCGATCTCGAAGGCCCTGCGGGAGGGCTGGTCGGTGGTGATCTTCCCCGAAGGGAAGCTGACGCCGGACGGCGACATGAAGGAGTTCCGCGCCGGGATGGAGCGGATCCTCGAGCGCGATCCGGTGCCCGTGGTCCCCGTCGCGATCAACGGGCTGTGGGGCAGCTTCTTCAGCCGCAAGGAGGGGAAGGCGATGGCGAAGCCCTTCCGCCGCGGCATCTACAGTCGCGTGTTCCTCACGTTCGGGAAGGTGATCCCGGCCGCCGAGGCGACCGCGAAGTCCGCGGAGGCGTCGGTCCGGGCCATGTGGTCGGCGATGCCGGAGCACCCGTGACGCCACGGGTCGGCGACGTGGGAGCGCTCGGCGCGGAAGCGCTCGTGGACGCCCTGTCTGCAGCGGCCGCTTCGCGCGAGCAGGTCGTGCTGGCCCTGTCGGGCGGCACCTCTCCGAACGCGGTGCTCGAGCAGCTGCCGGGACGCCTGCCGGCTGCGGTGCTGGCGAAGCTGCGGCTGACCTGGACCGACGAGCGCGTGGTTCCGTACGGTGGCGCCTGGTCGACGTGGGACCCGCTGGTGAACCGTCGGGCAGCACACGAGCGCTGGCTGTGCCACCTGCAGTCGCCCGTGCTCGAGGTGCCCCTCTGGGAAGGGCAGGGCACCTCCGTCCAGGCGGCGGTCCGCTACACGGAGCGGTGGCGCGGGGAGCTCGGCTCGCGGATCGACGTGCTGCTGCTCGGCTTCGGACCGGACGGGCACCTGGCGTCGCTGTTCCCCGATCACCCAGGGCTCGACGCGTCGGACGTCATCACGGTCGTCGACGACGCGCCGAAGCCACCGCCGGTTCGGCTGTCCCTCACCCTGCCGGCGCTGCGGACCGCAGATCGCGTGGTGGGGCTCGCGACCGGGCGAGACAAGGGCTCCGTGCTGCGTCGAGCGCTCGACGGGGATGTCCGGCTTCCCCTCGGGCGTTACGTGCCACGGGCCGTCGTGTGGGTGGTGGATCCCCCTGCAGCCGAGGCGCTGGAGTGCACATGAGTGGAGCAGGTTCGGCCCAGATCGCGGTGGTGGGTCTGGGCGTGATGGGTGCGAACCTCGCGCGGAACTTCCGCTCCCGGGGAATGAAGGTCGCGCTGTACAACCGCTCGGTGGACGTGACCGAGCGGGTCGTGGCCACCCACGGCGCCGAAGGGTTCGTCGTCTGCCGCACGCCCGAGGAGCTGGCCGAGGCCGTGCAGGCGCCGCGCGTGATCGTGCTGATGGTCACCGCCGGGCAGGCAGTGGACGCCGTGATCGCCGCGATCGGGGGGCACCTCCAGCCGGGCGACGTGATCGTGGACGGCGGGAACAGCCTCTACTCGGACACCGAGCGCCGCGCGGTCGCTGCGGCAGCACACGGGCTGCTGTACGTCGGCATGGGCGTCTCGGGCGGGGAGGAGGGCGCGCTCCTCGGGCCCTCGATGATGCCGGGCGGAGACGCGCGCGCCTGGGAGATCGTTCGCCCGCTGGTGGAGCCGGCCGCAGCGATCGGCGCTGGAGGCGAGCCGTGTGTCGGGTGGTGTGGTCGAGGCGGGGCCGGCCACTACACGAAGATGGTGCACAACGGCATCGAGTACGGCGACATGCAGCTCCTCGGCGAGGTGTTCACCCTGCTGCGCGACGGCATGGGTCTCGACGGTCCCGGCCAGGCCGCCGTGTTCGAGGGCTGGAACCGCGGTCGGCTGGAGTCGTTCCTGGTCGAGATCACGGCGGGCATCGTCGCCTCGAAGGATCCCGAGGGCGCAGGGCCGCTGGTGGACCAGATCCTCGACGAGGCGGGCCAGAAGGGCACCGGCCGGTGGACCAGCGTGCAGGCCATCGAGCAGGGAGTCCCGCTGCCCACCATCACGGCCGCAGTCGATGGTCGCGCGATCAGCAGCCGGCGTCCCCACCGCATGGGCGCGCAGCAGGCGTTCGGCACCCAGAAGGCCCGCCTCGCCGGGGTCTCGGTGGACGACATCGAGCAGGCGCTGTACGCGTCGAAGCTCTGCAGCTACGCCCAGGGCTTCGATCTGCTGCGCACGGCGTCGATGGACCGCGGCTATGGCATCGACCTGAGCGAGATCGCGCGCCTGTGGACGGCGGGTTGCATCATCCGAGCGGCGTTCCTGGGTCGGGTGCGCGAGGCGTTCCGGCGCGACCCGAACCTGCCCCTGCTCGTGCTCGATCCTTCGTTCGCCGAGGAGATCGCCGCAGCATTGCCGGCCTGGCGGCGCGTGGTGTCGGCCGCGGTGCTCGCGGGGATCCCGGTGCCTGCGCTTTCCACTTCGCTCGCGTGGCTCGACCAGATCCGCACCACGGGCGGCGCGGCCCAGCTTGTACAGGCGCAGCGCGACTGGTTCGGTGCCCACACCTACCGCCGCGCCGCCAGCCCCGACCTCGTGGTCCACACGCAGTGGGACGAATTGGAGCGGCTCCGCTGAGCTGCGTGGGGGCGAGTCAGGGGGGGAAAGGAACACCGACCGAAAATACCCCCCCCGGTCGGTGCTCCCGCGGGGCGCCAGCCCCACCGAAAACTACCACGAGGCCCGCGGCTGATCCAGCGGTAGCCGACCGGGCCGGATCGGTACCGGGGGGAGCGCGGTGTGACGCGGGATAGGGAGCGACCATGGAACTCGCCCAGCTCCGTCGCCACCTCCAGGATCTCTCGCTCCCAGCCGACGAGCCGCTGGGGGAGGAGACCGTAGCGGCCTGGATCGCCCGGGTGGAGGCCCTGGTGGGTGCCGACCCTGCTCCACACGTGCGCTCGCTCCTGCAGGCCCTCGACGATCTCTCCGCGGTGTGGGAGGAGCCCTGGACCAGCTCCGACGTCCGCCGCGACGCGCTCGTCCGGTGGGATCGGGCCACGTCCACCTGGATCGGGACGGAGCCGTCCTCGGGCGCGCCGTGGATGGTGCGGGTCCTCCGCCCGGCCGCAGCGCGGCGTCCGGTGCTCCAGCGGTCGTTCCAGCGGGAGGCGGAGGCGCTGCGGCGCGTGTTGCCCGTGGTCGTGACCGCGGACTCGATCGGGCTCCGCGCCGATGGGTGGCCGGTCGCTCGCCTCGGAGGGCCCGGCCTCGCCCGCGCCCTGTTGTCGGCGTTGGTTGAGCTGGACACCTGGGCGGCGAAGGGTCTCTGCCCCGTCGCTCCGGGCGAGGACGAGCTGCGCACGGACCCCTCTGGCCGGGTGGCGCTCGCCGTGCTTTCGCTCGGGGACGACCCGGGTGCGGTGGTGACGGCGCTGTTCCACCGGATCGATCCCGACGACGAGGGCGCGCTGGCGGACGCGCTGCGGACGGCACCGGCTTCGCTCGACGAGGCCCGGACCCGGGTGGTGCGGGCGCTGGCGGCAGAGCTCGCTTTCCAGCGTCACGCGCTGGTCCACCGCTGGCGCACCGGACGCCACGCCTTTCGCCGAACGGGGCTGCGCGAGCTGGTCGGGCGCTTGCAGGCCGCGGTGCCTCCGCCGCAGGGACTGGGCGCAGTGGGGGTGGACCTCGACGGGCGGATCACCGTGCTTCGCGGGGAGCCTGGCCGCGTGACCTTCGGGCCCGCCCAGGCCCCGGAGACCGTGTGGGACCCCGAGGGGGGATTCCGGCCGCCGCTCGTGCGCCGGATGCTTCGCGCCCGCGCGATGAGCCCCCCGAACCCGGTGCTGGACGCCCGGATCGGTGGACACCCGGCGGTCACGGACGCCTTGTGCCGGTGGGTGGCGGAGGGGGCCAGGCTGCGCACGCTGCAGCTCCTCTTGGCGGTGGAGGGGTGAGCCAACCCTGGCAGGTGCTCGCGGACTGCCCGCACTGCCGCATCGAGGCGGCGGTGGTGGAGCTGATGGATCCTGCGCACGCCCCGTGCGCGCACGGGATCCCCCAGTGGCGCCGGTGCCGGGCGTGCGGGTTCGAGGAGCGGTCCGAGCCCGACGGCGTCGTCGTGGTGGTGCGGACGGCCGCCGACCTCCGCCCGATCGAGGCTGCCCGGGCCGCGCTCTCCCGGTGGGCCGCCGACGAGGGGGAGGTCGACCTGGAGCAGTTCTGCACGGCGAACCTCGGCGGGACGTTCGGCGACGTGTCGGCGTCGCTGGCGCGAGGGGAGGGGGTGTCGAGCACGTTCGACGTGATCGCGTTCCTGTTTCCGCAGGCCGGGGCGATGTCGTCGGTCGCAGAAGTGGGGCGGCCGGTGTTCGGTGCCCCCGTCGGGTCTGCACCGGCGCCGAGCGGAAGGGTGGTGGACATCCCAGCGACCGCGCTGGATCCCGCCCGGGACATGGACGAGCGGACCCCGGGGCGGTTCCTGGTGAGCGTGATGCTCGCGGATGGCGCCTTGCGGGCCGGGGAGCGCCGCTTCGTGGACACGTTCCTGGCGCGCAACGGGCTGCCGCCGGTGACGCCCGCCGATCTGCGGGTGTGGCGGCCGCTGGAGCTCGGCCCACCGCCACCGCCGGAGCTGCGGGACCTGCTGCTCGAGGCGGCGGTCCACCTGATGCATCTCGATCGCACGCGGGACGGCAGCGAGTGGCGGGTGGTGCAGGTCTTCGCGTCGGCGTGGGGACTGTCCACGGCCACGCTTCGCGCGTGGGACGAACAGTATGGGCGCCGGTACTCGACGGTCATGTTCCGGCTGGGCTCGCTCCTGAGCCGCTGGATCACCTGATCAGCCGCCTTTGTGCTTGCCGCTCTTCTTCGGCAGCTCCGCAGGCACGGCGCGCAGCTCGACCACGTCGAGCTTGGCGTTCATGACCTCCTGGGTGGCCATCTCGACCTCGAACCCGTCCATCCACCGCAGCGCGAGCTCGGGCTCGGTCGACGCCATCTCCTCGTAGGTGGCCGTGGTGAGGATCCGCGCCGGAGCAGCGTCCGGTGCCTTCTTCTTGCCCTTCCCCCGGGCCTTGGCGTCCTCTTCGGGGAGGAGGCTCCCGACCATCGTGTCCGTCAGCGGCGGGATCTCGCCTTCGACGGCGACCTCGACCTTCTCGAGCTCGTGGCCCTGGGCGTCTTTGATGGTGACGACGAGGCGCAGGTCGGTCATGGCATACTGGGAGCTGTTCGAGATCGCCAGCAGGAACACCGTGGTGTTCGACTCCTGCTCG
>JBIKWC010000095.1:0-22747 GCA_044356535.1 Myxococcota bacterium | reverse complement strand
ACCCGACCCGACGGCGGCTCCGGGGACTCCCGGCGATCACCGCGGACGGTCGGCCGCAGCGGCGCGAGCACGGCTGGCGTCGTGGCGTCGGGCTCCTCGATCTCCATGATGCCGGTCCGCGGGGGCTCCGGCGCGGGCTCCGGCGCAGGGGCGGGCGTGGCCCGAGCAGCGGGCCGGACCTTGGGCGCCGGAGCCACCTTCTGCGCGGCCTGCGGGCGCGGCGGCGCTGGGCGTGGTGTGGGACTCGTGTCGTCCACCTCTTCCAGGCCGACCGGCGGCGCAGCGTGTTGCGTGCGGCCCCCGGAGACGTTGGCCACCGGCCGCGGCTTGACCCCGCGGGGGACCCCGCTCGGGGTGGCACCGCGGACGCGGCTCACCGGCGTGGGCGTGCCGTCGGGCGCAGGGATCTTCTTGTTGGTCAGGGCCCCGGACGCCATCGGGCTCGGGGTCGGGCGGACGGGAGCCCGCTGGGCAGGCTCCGGCGTGCGGTTCCTGGGCGAGGGGGCAGGGGTGGGCCTGGGCCCCGGGGCACGGACCTGCGGCGAGCCGTCTTCGTCGGGCGCCATCGTGGGCGCCCGCAGCGACTTCGTCGGGCGATCGTTGCCCGAAGGCGTGCTCCCCAGCAGATCGTCCGTTTGGAAGATCTCGGTCACGCCACCTTTCGGGCGCACCACGGTCTTGGGACCGCGATCGAACTCGCGACCGGCCACGACCTCCTCGACCCAGTCGTCCTGCTCGAGCTCGCGGCGGAGCATGTCGCGGAGCGCATCCATGTTGCCGAGCAGGAAGCGCGCTTCCTCGGCGTAGGCCGGGTCGTGCTGGGACACCCGCGCCCACGACAGGCGTCGGTCGAACGCCGTGTGCGCGGTCTCGCCCAGCGGATCGAGGTAGTCGACGAACCGCGTCCGGCGGACCGATGCGAGGAAGGTGTTGAGCTCCTTGTCCGTCATCTGCGCGCGCACCCCATGAGCTGGGCAGCGTATCCGACTCCCGACGCCGCCGCTGCGCCCAACCGTCAACCGTCCACCACGAAGTCCGCGTCGAACGCCCAGGGACCGGGGCGGCCCGGCTGGTCGACCAGCCCCGCGAGCTCCCCCAGCCACGTCGCGCGCGGGACCTCCCGGGCTCCGAACCGCTCGAGGTGCGCCGTGTGCACCTGGGAGTCCACGAGCGGGTACCCCCAGCGCGCGAGCTGCCTCGCGACGTGGACGAAGGCGATCTTCGAGGCGTCCGGCCGGGTGCTGAACATCGATTCCCCGGCGAACGCCATCCCCACCGACACCCCGTACAGCCCGCCCACCAGCTCGTCACCCTCCCAGGCTTCGACCGAGTGGGCGTGTCCGGCCTCGTGGAGCGCGAGGTACGCGCGGCGGACCGCGTCGGTGATCCAGGTCCCGTCCTGCCCGGGCCGGGCCGTGCGCGCGCAGCGCACCAGCACGTCGTCGAAGGCGCGGTCGAGGGTGATCCGGTAGGGACGCTGCCGGATCCGCTTCGCGAGCGAGCGCTGGACCCGAAGGTCCCGCAGGTAGAGCACGAACCGCGGATCGGGCGACCACCACAGGATCGGCTGGCCCTCGGAGTACCAGGGGAAGATCCCCATCCGGTACGCGAGCAGCACGCGCGCCGGGTGCAGATCACCGCCGACCCCCAGCAACCCGCTCGGGTCGGCCCGGTTGGGATCGGGGAAGACGTGCTCTCGGGGGATGCGGAAGATCATGGGGACGGGGAATCCGTTGCGGTTGGCACGGGGTTGGGGTACCCCGGACCCTGGGAGGCGTCATGGTCCGGTCCGGCTTCGCGTGGTGGTTCCTGGCGGCCGCAGCCTGCAGCGGCGCAGACAAGAGCACGCCCTCCGACTCCACGGCCGAGACCGACACGGACACCGACACCGACTCGGACACCGATACGGACACCGACGCGGACACCGACACCGACACCGAAGACACCACGGCCTCGTTGTCGGGCACCGTCACGGACGCTGGCGGCGCGCCGATCTCCGGGGCCCAGCTCCGCTTCTGCCGGGGGGTGGTGTGCCGCAACGACGAGACGGCAGGCGACGGGTCGTACACGTTCGCGGGCGTGGCGGTGGACTGGTTCAGCTTCGAGGTCCTGGGCGGCCCCGGGCAGGTCACCGCGTTCGTCCCGCTCGTCTTCGCGTCCATGGAGGCCCGCACGGTCGATCTCGTGGTGCAGGACGCGATCGAGACGGCCATCCCTCGGACGGCGCGGGCACTCGACGTGGCGCCCGGCCTCCGCCTCGAGGTGGGAGAAGGAGACCTCGCGGAGGTGCCCTTCGAGGACCCCGCCACGGAGATCCTGGCGGCCCGCATCCCGGTCGAGGAGTGGGTGCCCACCGACGAGATCGCGGGCACCGTGCTCGACCAGTACGCCCTCGGGCCGTTCGACTTCCCCGCCGAGTCGGCCGCGGGCCTCCCGCTGTCGTTCGAAGATCCTTCGGGGCTGGCGCCGGGCACGGTGCTCCGGGTGTACGTGGGCAGCTACGAGAACTCGCGGTGGGAGGACCTCGGCACGGTGACCACGAGCGGCTCCGGCTGGACCGACACCGTGGGGCTCACCCACCTGTCCACGGTGCTGCTCGTCCAGGAGTAGTCTGCAGCTCCGTGTTCTGCTGGCTCCTCACCACCGCCGCCGCCGCGCCCGACGACGCCGAGGAGGTGGTCGTGGAGGGGACCGCCGACCTCGGGACGGCGACCTCGCGGACGCTCGACGCCGAGGCCGTGGAGGCGATGCCGGCGCGCTCCGCCGACGAGCTGCTGCGCGCGGTGCCCGGGCTGCAGATGTCGGCGCACGGCGGCCGCGGCAAGGCCTTCCAGTTCCTGCTGCGGGGCTTCGACGCAGAACACGGCGCAGACTTCGCGGTGACCGCGGAGGGGGTCCCGCTCAACGAACCCTCCAACGTGCACGGCCAGGGCTACCTCGACCTCTCGTTCCTGCCGGTGTCGCTCGTGTCCGGGCTCACCCTGCGCAAGGGCAGCTACGCCGCCGAGGTCGGGGACTTCGCGCTGACCGGCGACGCGGACTATGCGCTCGGGCTCGTCGACCCCGGGTTGCAGGCCGAGTCCACCGTCGGCACCGATCGCGGCGGCCGGGGCTTCGTCGCGTGGCGTCCCCGGTCGGGCTCCGCCGACGACTTCGCCGTGGCCGAGCTCGAAGGGGCCCAGGGGGTCGGGGACGGCCGGCGCTACGACCAGGTCCGCGCGGCGGTTGGCGCCCACCAGCAGCTCACCGACGGGACGACGCTGCGAGGCGCCGCGTTCGTGTACCAGGGCCACTTCGAGTCGCCCGGGGTCTTGCGCAGCGACGACCTGGACGAGGGCCTCGTCCCCTTCTTCGGCGCGTACCCGGAGCACGGCGACGGGGAGTCCTCCCGCGCCGTCGCGTTCGGGCTCCTCCGCCACGCGGGCGCCCGGGGCTCCAGCCAGGTGCTGGTGTGGACCCAGGCCCGGGCCCTCCGGCTCGACCAGAACTTCACCGGGTACCTCCGGCAGCCGGAGCGCGGAGACGGCGCCCGCCAGACCGTGCAGAGCGCCGCCGTGGGCGCACGCAGCGCCGGCAGCCTCGTCGTCCCGATCGCGCGGCGGGACCAGGCGCTCCGCGGGGGCCTGGATCTGCGCGGGGACCACCTCACCGTAGGCGAGCGGGCGGTGACCACGGCCGGGGTCCCGTGGCAGGCGCGGATCGACGCCCGCGTGCGCCAGTCCGACGTCGCTGGCTGGGGCGAGGTCCGCGCGCAGCTGGGTCCACACGTGTCGGTGGTCCCCGGGCTCCGTGTGGAGCGCCTGGACTTCGCCGTCTCGGACGCGCTCGGCGACCCTGCCTGGACCCACAGCGGCGCCACGGTGCCCCTCCCCCGGGGAACAGCCACGGTGCAGGTCGTCCGGCCGCTCACCCTCTACGCTTCGGCCGGGCGCGGGATCCGCTCGCCCGACGCCCGGGGCACGGCCGACGGGGACCGCGCCCCGGTGGTGACTGCCGACAGCGTCGAGGGCGGCGCGCAGCTCGGTGGGGACCCGGTCCGGTGGTCGACCTCGGTGTTCGGGATCGACGTCGCGAACGAGCTCGTGTTCGACCACCTCCAGGGCCGGTTCCTGTCTGCGGGCCGGACCCGCCGCGTCGGCCTCGAGACCATCCTCGACGTGCGGCCCACCGAGGCCCTCCACGCGGAGGTCGACGCCACCCTGGTGGACGGGCGCTTCGTCCAGACCGACGCCCCCATCCCCTACGCGCCCCGCGTGCTCGTCA
Organism: Myxococcota bacterium; assembly: GCA_044356535.1. Taxonomy (GTDB): domain Bacteria; phylum Myxococcota_A; class UBA796; order UBA796; genus JACKER01. Next base: position 18,484 of record JBIKWC010000095.1, on the reverse strand, counting down.
CGGGCGCGCTGTTCGCGGAGGCGCTGCCCGTGGGCGCTGCCGGGACCCTCACGGCGGGCGCGCGCGGGTCCTGGCTCGGCAAGCGACCGCTGCCCGACGGGTTCGCCAGCACCCCGAGCTTCGTCGTCAACCTCACGTCGCGGTTCGAGACCCGGCGGTGGACGGTGGGGATCGACGTGGACAACCTGTTCGCCTCGCGGTGGCGGGACGGCGAGTTCGTGTTCCCGTCCTGGTTCGATCGCGCGGGCTCCCGCAGCGAGCTCCCCGTGGTGCACGTCACCGCCGGGGACCCGTTCGCGGCCCGGCTCACGATCGGGGCTCGCTGGTGATCCAGCGCCGGCGCCCCCCCGTAGACCGCGTCCGAGGTGCACATGCGGTGGTGGTGGCTCGCAGCGGCCGGGATCGGGTGCGGCGTCGTGACGGACCGCGAGCCCCTCACGTTGGCGGTCCGGGCCGGTGGCACCGGCGTGTCGACCCTCTCGCCCGACGGGGGGGGCACGGTGGAGCTCACCACGTTCGTCGTCACGTTCTCGGACCTGCGCCTCGAGGAGCCCGTCAGCGAGGGCCTCACCGCCCGCCTCGCCCCGCTGGTGGTCCCTGCCGCCGCCTGGGCGCACCCGGGCCACGACTACCCCGGGGACGTCGCCGCAGAGCTGCTCGGCACCTGGTCCGTGGACCTGCTGGCGCCCGACGTTGCCCTGGGGGAGGCGGCCGGGTACGCAGGCGAGTTCGCCACCGCCCGACTGGTGCTCGGGGGCGAGGTCGCGCGGCTCGAAGGCACCTGGACCGACCCGGACGGCGTGACGCTCCCCTTCCGGTTCGTGGTCGACGCCACCCAGCCCATCACCGACCTGCCCTTCGAGGCGACGCTCTCCGCCGACACACTGCAGCCCGTCGTGGTGGTGCGGTTCGACGTGGTGCACGCGCTGTCGTTCGTGGACTGGAGCGCGGGCGACGAAGACGGGGACGGCGTGCTCACCGAGGCGGACGGGAGCTTCGGCAACACGGTCCAGTTCGGGGTCGTGTCGACGGACACCTGGAGCGCCGAGCTCCAGGCCGGGGGCCAGTAGCGCGCTCGGCTCGTCACTTCACGGAGACGGCGGTCGCCACGAGCTCCCAGACCTCGGCCTTGCCCTCTTCGGGGGCGTTCGTGGAGCCCTCGGACTTGTAGTGCTCGACCGTGGCGGGGTCGACGGCCTTCTTGACGAGGGTGCCCTCGACGTCGCAGGACTTGCCCGCTCCGTCCTTCGCGATGCCGAACGCGTGGTCCTTCATGGTGATGCGGACCGCGTGGCCGGCGTCGTCGCGGACGACCGCCCAGCAGCCCGCCTTCTGGCACACCTCGGACAGCTGGCCCGTCATGCGGACCGCGCCCGAAGCGTGGTTCTGCGGAGCGGCCAGGACGGTGGACGCGGGCACCGAGGCACCGACCGTGAACGGCGCGCCGTAGTGGGTCCAGGACGCCTCGGCGGCCGGAGGCGCAGCCACTGCGCTGGTCGATGGGGTGGTGCCACAGGCGAGGAGAGCGAGGGTGAACAGGGTCATGAGAGCCTCCGGGAGGGACGAACCACTACAGCTTGCAGGTAGCCTGGCCGCAGCTCGCCTGCCCGGCGATGTCGGGGAGAGCGCCGTTGCACTTCGTGTTCTCGGCGAGGCAGTTGAAGTAGGGCGCGAGGTCGCAGGGCATCTGATCGAGCTGCGGCGAGCAGATGGTCGAGGCGTCGAGCTTCAGGGTCATGCAAGACACGCCGTTCGAGTGCGCGATGTAGGCCTCGCACGCGGCGCGGTTCCCGCCCGGACCGGGGGCGGGCGCCTCGGGGGACTCCGCACCAGCGGGATCGACCGGAGCGGCCGGCGGTGGAGCCGTCTCGCCCCCGCCACACGCGAGCGCCGCAGCGAACACCCACCCGGTCAGACCGGCCTTGTACGACATGATCGCCCCCGCGCGCGCTTCGCACGAGCGAAGCGCGGACCCGTATCTGCCTCGCGGGTCGGGGGCAGGGATCGATTCAGAGGTACGGGTAGATGATGTCCACGACCTCTTCGATGAGGATGTACACGAGCTGCTCGAGGACGGGGTGCTCGAACAGGAACAGGTCGATGACCTCCCACCCGCACACGTCGCCGCCGTACCAGGTGCTGTGCCATTCGTCGGGATAGCAGTACGAGGTGCACTCGTTGTATGCGAGGCCCTGGGCCATGCCGTAGTACTCCTCCTGGGTCGGGCTCTCCGAGAACTGGTGCTCACAGTCGGCCGGCGGGTTGGTCGTGGCGAACGCGTCGCTCGCGACGGTGGCCGAGGCCAGGTGAAGCGCTGCCCCCAAAAGGAGCTGTCTCGCAGTCATGGAACCTCCCTGCGACCGGGAGCGGTCGCGAAGTAAACGCCATGTATGCATGCGGCGTGCCTGCCACCCGCGAGGCGAGGACGCTGGATTCCAGGGCCTCCTCGTGTCCGGGCCGCCCACACCGCGGAAGATTTTCCGCAGCCTCGGGGCTCGTCACCGGACGACGAACGTGTACGTCCGGGACCGGGGCCCCTCGACCCGCACGCTCAGCCCGCCCACCTCGACCACCCCGTCGCGCAGCGACACCGTCTTCTCCGCGGGGCCGTTCGCAGCGCCGGTCGGGGTGTACGTGGTGCCGTCGGCCTCCTGGAACCGTCGCCCCTCCCCGAACACGTAGACCACCCGGGCGCGATCGGCGTCCGCGAAGGTGGAGACGCCGTCGTCGGCCTCCGTGCGGAGCGTGTCGGGCGGGTCCGCGAAGGTCGGGATCAAGGTGCCCGACGCAGCGAACACCGGGATCTCCGCGAGGGGCGCGTCCACGACCCCCGAGGTCGCGGGCTCGAGGGTCTGCCACCGCCACCAGGCCACGTCCGGCGGCAGGTCCACCACCCGGGACTCCGCCCCGGCCTCGAGCACCGGCGCCACCAGCAGGCCCTCCCCGAGCATCCACGCGTCGGTGACGTCCCAGGGGGCGTCGTGCAGGAAGCCCACGGGCTGCAACATCGGCGTGCCGTCGCGCACCGAACGGGCGTGGAGCCCGTGCAGGTACGGGTACAACCGCACGTGTTCGTCGGCGTAGCGGGCGTAGTGCGCGAGCGTCTCCGCGTCGGTGTCGAACTGCCAGTTGTCGGTGTCGTACGAGCCGTGGTGGACACGGAAGATCGGCGAGTACGCGCCGAGCTCGCACCAGCGGAACCAGAGCTCCTTGGTGGAGGGCGGGTTGCCGACCGACTGGTACCCCGCCACGTCGTGGCCCCACGCCGAGACCCCCGACATCGCGGCGCCGAGCCCGAGCGGGATCACGGTGGGCAGGCCGTCGTCGGCGTCGAAGCTCGTGCGCTGGTCTCCGCCCCACACCACCGGCGCGAGGGTCGCGGTGCGCAGCCAGCCGGACCGCGCGAAGAACAACGCGTCCGAGCCCTCGATCGCCTCGCGGTTCACGGACTGCCACTGCTCCGGGTACCCGTTGTGCGCCTGCACGCCCGTCCGCCCGTCGTCGAGGATGGCGTCGGCCGGCAGCCACTCCCCGTAGTCCGCCATCCATCCGTCGAAGCCCAGGTCGAGCGCCTCGCGCATCTGCTCGATGGCCCAGGCCCGCCCCTCGTCGCCCGACACGTCGACGAGCCCCACCTGCTGGAAGCTCACCCCGGAGAACAGGTACGGAGCGCCGTCCTCGCGACGCACCAGCGCGCCCGCAGCCTCTGCCGACAGGTACGACACGTCGTCTTCACCCAGGAACGGCGCGAAGTACGCCATCCACTGCATCCCCAGGCCCTCGAGCTCGTCCGCCACGCGCTCGGCGTCCGGGTAGATGCTGCGGTCGAGGAACCACTCCTCCCCGAGCCGGTAGCCGGTGGGGGTCTCCGTCGCGCCTTTCCAGTCCTCGCTCCAGATCAACGTGGCGGGGATGTCCTCGTCGCGCAGGGTGGCCGCGACCTCGCGCACGCGCTCGGGACCCCGGATGGCGTCCCCCCACGCGCCGAACGCCCACGCAGGCAGCGGCGGCGGGTGGCCCACCCAGTCGGTGAAGCTGCGGATCACGTCGCCCGGGCGCTCTCCCTGGAACCACACCATCGTGACGGTGCCGTCTTCGTCGGCCACGAGCTCGAAGCGGTCGGGGTCGGTGCTGCAGAGGTCGACGGTCACCCGGCGCTCGGTCTCGAGCAGCAGGCCGTCGGGGTGGTGGGGCCGCACGAGGAACGGCGTCGGGAAGCTGGTCGCGTGTTTGGTGTTGCCGAGCGGGAAGTCGAGCGGGAGCTGGTCGTCGCGGTCGCTCTTGCCGATGCCGGGCTCGCTGGTCCACAGCGGGAACCGCTCGCCCACGTGATCGGTGTCCACGTGGGAGCCGAGGCCGAGGAAGTGGTCGTCGCCGTCGCACGCGGCGCGGAACCCCACGCGGTTGCCCGGGGTCGAGGCGGAGAACGTGATCAACACGTACTCGTCGAACGGCGAGAGCACGAGGTCGCCGAACTGGGCCCCGCGCGCGTCCTGCACCGGGAACACGTACGGCGGGTACCGCAGGCCGTAGTGCCGCCCGAACGTGGCGCCCGCCTCGAGGTCGAGGTTCGTCTCCCGGACGTCGAAGGCGCCGAACTGCATCTCGTAGGTGGTGTCGGCGGAGCCGGACAACACCTCGACGTCGCGCAGAGAGCCGAACTGCCCTTCGAGCGTGAACCGCGCCCGGTCGTCGTCGACCGTGAGGGTGTAGGGGTCGAGGGGCAACACGTTCGAGCGACAGGCGAGGACGAGGGAGAGCCACATCCGCGGAGCATATCCTGAGGGACCGCTAGTTCGGGTAGCCCTTCACCTTCTCGGCGTGGCACGACTGGCACGTCGCGTCGATGTGCCGCCCGGTGAGCGCGAAGCCCGTGGAGGCGTGGTCGAACGTCGACGGCGCGAACGCCGCCACCACGTGGCACTTCTCGCAGGGCCCGAAGTCCCCGTGGGCCGTGTCGCCCGCGGCCTGGTGGCAGCCCGCGCAGGTGTTCGCCGCGCCCTTGAAGACGTTCGGCGTCTGGTGGCACTGCGTACACGACACCGACAGGTGCGCGCCCGCGATCTTGAACTTCGACTGGCGGTCGTGGTCGAACTCGCCGTCTTTCCACGACGTGGCCGTGTGGCAGCGCGCGCACTCGCCGAGGTTGTCGTGTTTCTGGTCGTCCTGGTGGCAGGCCGCGCAGTTCGTGGGCGTGTCCGAGAAGTCGTAGCTCGGGTGGCAGTCGAGGCACGCGACCGTCTGGTGTTTGCCGGGGAACGCGCAGGTGCACGGGCCGTGGTCGAACTTCGCGGGCTTGAAGGCGGCCACCTCGTGGCACTGGTGACAGCCGGACGCCGTGCCGTCGTGGGCCTCCAGGTGGCACGAGGAGCACGGGACGATGGCCTCCAGGTGCTCACCGTGCGTGTGGCAGTCCTCGCAGTCCTTCCCGGCGTGGCCGCCGTCCGTGGGCGTGACGTGTTCGGCCAGCGTCTTGAGCTGCGCGTGCCAGCCGCCGTCCGTGTGGCAGTCGGCGCAGTCCGTCCCGAGCGCGCTCGAGTGGGGGTCGGCGTGGCACGTGGAGCAGCCCTCGCCGAGCTTGTCGAGCGAGGTCACCCCGTGGCACTCGGCGCAGGTCTGGGTGCTGTGCCCGCCGCGCAGCGCGAAGCCCGTCTCGGCGTGGTCGAACGCCTGGAGCGCTTCGTCGGTGGTGCCGCGGAAGTCGTAGCCGCGGTGGTCCGGGTGGCAGCTCGCGCAGGCCTCGTCGCCGTGTTTGGCGTGGAACCCCTCCCCGGCGGACATCCGGCCGGCGATGGCCTGGTGGCACTTCAGGCACTTCGCGTCGGGGACGCCGTCGAACACGAGGTGACAGGCGTCGCAGTTGCCGGCGAACTCGTCGTGGCCCTTGCTCACGACGCCGGGCGACAACAGGGAGCGGATGTCGGCCCCCACCGTCAGCGCGGCGACACCTGCGAGGAGGAGGACGGGCAGCGCCCCGCGCCGCCAGTGCGTCGGTAGCGCCTTCATCCCTGGAACCCCTTGAAGAACAGCAGCGACAGCGCCGCGTGGACGAACGAGAACAGGTACATCGCGAGCGCGAAGGGACGGTGCAGCACGATCCACCAGGAGAACACGCGCTGCGCCGAGGCCATCGCGCGCTTCTGGTGCTCGAGCACGATCCGCCGCTCGGCGAGGACCCGGGCCTCCCGCTCCATGGGAATGGCGCCCAGCGCCCGCAGCGCCGCGTTCCGGGCCCGGCCGGCCGCGATCACGCCCAGGAACCCGCGGGCGCCGGGGGCGTCTTTCCACAGCCGCTCGGCCTCGGCGGGGACCTTGTCTCCCAGCGCCTTGAGCTCCGCGTCGACCTCCTTGGCCACGAGGTGCTGCCCACCCAGCGTCTTCGGGACCTGCGCGTAGAGGTAGCGGCCGAACAACCCCGAGCCAAACACGATCGTGACGGCGTACAGGTTGAGCATGCCGGGGTTCACGAGGATCGGCCAGCCGTGGCGCCAGAACAGGGGCAGGCAGTGGACGTACGCGAGGAGGATGCCCTGCAGGCCGAGGAAGATGTGCAGGTGCAGCCACGACGACAGGCGCATCACGTTGCGCAGGAACTTCATGCGCCGCGCGAACGAGTACACGAGCATCGCGATCATCGACGCGAGCGCGACGGTGCCGACCACGAGGTTGAGGCCGCTCCCGGACGCCGGACGCAACCAGACGTAGAACGGCACGAGGACCAGGGCCTCGACCGTCAGGATCGCGAGGTACAGCGCGGTGACCAGCACGGGCGCCGTGTAATCGGCTGGACGGGAACTGTCCGATCGGTGGGCCAGATGGCACCCGAGCGCCAAACCGATGGCTGGTCGCGGTACCCTCCCCCGCCATGATCACCTTCCTCGTCGTCGTCCTCGGCATCATCCTGCTCGGGGGCCTGGTCATCGTCGCCGGCCTCACCCTGGCGAGCGTGCTGCGCGCTGGCCGCGCCGAATCGCTCGCCGCGGCTGCGCAGGAGTCCGCCCGCGCCATGGGGGCGCTCCCGCCGTCGCTGCACCCCCGGGTCGACCTCGACCGGTGCATCGGGTCGGGCGCCTGCACCGAGGTGTGCCCCGAGAAAGACGTGTTGTCCGTCGTCGCCGGGAAGGCCGCGGTCACCAACCCGACCGCGTGTATCGGCCACGGCGAGTGCCTGCGCGCCTGCCCCGTCGACGCCATCTCGCTGGTGCTCGGCAGCGAGCGGCGCGGCGTGGAGATCCCGCTCGTCGCCAAGGACTTCCAGACCAACGTGCCCGGGTTGTACGTGGTCGGAGAGCTCGGCGGGATGGGCCTCGTCTACAACGCGATGACCCAGGCCCTGCAGGCGATGGAGACCATCGTCCGCGCGCCGCCGCCCCGGGTCGAAGGCGTCCACCAGCTGCTGATCGTCGGCGCCGGGCCCGCGGGCCTCGCGGCGTCCCTCGCGGCCAAGAAGGCCGGCCTCGACTTCGTCACCGTCGACCAGGAGGCCCTCGGCGGCACCGTGCTCCACTACCCCCGGTTCAAGATCGTCATGACGAAGGCCGTGGACCTGCCGTTCTACGGCAAGCTCCGGCTGTCCGAGGTCAAGAAGGAGGATCTGCTCGCGATCTGGAGGCAGATCGCCGCCAAGGGCGGGATCGAGATCCGCGAGAACGTGCGGGTCGAGAAGGTCGCGCGCGGGGAAGACGGCGTGTTCGTGGTCGAGACGACGGGCGGCACGTTCCGCGCGCAGAAGGTGCTCCTGGCGATGGGCCGCCGCGGGAGCCCCCGCAAGCTCGACGTGCTCGGCGAGCACCTGCCGAAGGTCGTGTACCGGCTGCTCGAGCCCGAGCTGTTCACGGGGCGCGACGTGTTGGTGGTGGGTGGCGGCGACTCCGCGGTCGAGGCGGCCGTCAGCCTGGCCGAGGCCGGAGCGAAGGTCCACCTGGCGCACCGCGGCAAGGCGTTCGACCGGATCAAGCCGAAGAACGCGCAGAAGCTCGAGGCCGCGAAGGCGAAGGGGGCCGTGACGGTGCTGCTCGAGGCGCAGTGCACACTCATCGAGGAGGAGACGGTGGAGATCGCGGTCGGCGGCCAGAAGCTGGTGCTCGACAACGACGACCTGTTCGTGTTGGTCGGCGGCGTGTTGCCCACGCCGTTCCTCGAGGCGGCGGGCGTCGAGGTGAAGGCGTTCAAGGGAGAACGCTACGCACCCGCGAACACGTGAACCGGCGGGAGCTGCTGTTCGCCGGGCTGGCCTGCCTCGCCCGACCGGCCCACGATCCGCGCCTGGAGGTGGAACGCGCCGTGCGTGCGTTGTCCCGCACGGCCGACGGCCACCTCTGGCTGCACGTCGTCGATCCCGAGGGCCCGGTGTTGCGGCGCCGCTTCGGCTACGACCGCCAGGACCCGGTGCCGCTGGGCTCGGTGCGCAAGTGGCTCACGGCGGCGTGTGTGATGGCGGTCGTGGACCAGGGGAAGCTGCGGCTCGACGACCCCGTCGGGCGCTGGCTCCCCGCGTGGGACCTGCCGGATCGCGCGGAGGTGACCCTGCGCCGCCTCCTGTGCCACACGGGGGGCCTCAAGAAGCGGCCGCGGAACGGGTTCTGCCAGGGGCTCGGCACGCTGGGGGCGTGTGTGGACCGCATGGCGGAGGCCCCGCTCGCGGCGACGCCCGGCACGGAGTTCCGGTACTCGAGCGCGGGGTTCCACGTGGCTGCGCGCGTCCTGGAGGTGGTGACGGGGCGCTCGTTCGCGGAGCTCCTCCAGTCGCTGCTCCTGGACCCGCTGCAGATGGAGGAGACGACGGTGCGCCCGGCGGGGCCGGAGCTGGACGAGATGACGGGCGAGATCTGGTCGTCCCCCCCGGACTTCTCGCGGTTCCTGGAGATGTTGCTGGCGGAGGGGACGTTCCGGGGTCGGCGGCTGCTGTCGGCGGCGGCCGTGGGCGAGCTGGAGGCCGGACAGGTGCGCGGGGAGCGGTTCGTGGGCGGGGTGCCCGCGAAGCCGTGGTGGCCGCCGGGGCACTCGTTCTACGCGCTGGGCACCTGGCGCAACGCGGAGGACGCGACGGGTCGGACCACGGTGGTGACGGCGGAGGGCAACGGCGCAGGTACGGACTGGTTCGTGGCCTGGCTGGACCGGAGAGCGTCGCGGGCGGGGTGCATGGCGATGGACGCGCCGCGGGGGGCGCGGGAGCCGTTCCGGGAGCTGGTCACCGCGACGTGCGAGTGGGCGGGGGCGGACGATTGCCGGCGGTCGTGGGGGCTGACGGTGGGGGACGCCGGGGACTGACTCCGGCCCGCGCAGGAGTTGAGCCGGAGCTCGAGGTCGAGGTCGAGGTCGAGGTCGAGGTCGAGGTCGAGGTCAGAGGTCGAACTCGAGGTCGAGGTCGAGGCCGAGGTCGAGGTCGAGGTCGAGGTCGAACGCCGGATGGCGGCAGGCTCAACCCGGGCGCGAGGCGGAGTCAGTGTGCGGGCTGCGCTGTGCGAGCTCGGCGGCGACCTCGTGCAGGTTCGGATGAGCGCGATGGCGCGCGGGAAACGCCTGGTGTTACCCCCTCTCTCCTCCGGGGAGAGGGTTGGGGTGAGGGGGCCGAGGTGCCCGAACTGCCGGCCCTGCAACCTCGGCCCGGCACATCTCGGCGCTCTCTGCGCGACCCACCAGGCCGAGGTGGTGCCGCGGAGGGGTCGGGCAGGATCGCGCAGAGACGGGGAGAGCGCAGAGAGGGCGTCCCAGGGCGAACACGTGCACCTGCTGACGTCGCAGGGTCTCGGAGCGGGTGGCTCTGCGTCGCGCAGAAATCGTCAGAGTGCCGAGCCACCCCCAGGCACCCACACCACCGCCCAGGCGATCAGGCCCACGTCCCGCCGCTCCGGCCGCACCACCTCCCCCGCTGCCTCCAGCACCTCGCGGGCCACCGCCTCCTCCACCCAATGGTCGCGGACCTCGACCCCCAGCAGGTCCGAACCCACCGGCCGGTACCGCCGCGTGTCGCCTGGTGGCGCCGCCTTCGCAAGCCACGCGTCCTCCAGCGCCACCGCCCGCGCCGCAGCCTCCCCCGCCCACAACCACCGGTGCACCACCCGGTCCTCCGACGCCTCCACCCCGCGCAACCGCACCCGCAGCCGCCCGTACACCGTCGGCACCCACGGCCCCTCGCTGCCCAGCCCCAACGCCGCAGCGCCCGCCGCCTCCAGCCACCGGACCGCCACCCCCTCCGGCAACGCCGGCGCCGCCCCGGGTCCGGGCGGGCTGTACATGTGTGATACGATAGACTACTGGCAGTTCCTTTTGCCCGACATCTTCCCGCAACGTGGAAGTGGCAGCGGCGATTTTCGGCAGTGCGTAGCAGGCTTGCCTGTCGTAGGCGCATTCGGAGTCGATGTACTTTGTCGGTCGGGGGTCTACCTTAGCGGGAACATGGTAGAGAGAATGAGTCCCCTTCTTGACATTGACGCAACGGCGCAAAGAGACGGTCGCCTGCCCTGACGGCGGGGGAGGGTTGCGTGAGTCATCCCATCGAGCTGGCGACGTGGGCGAGAAGTGAGCACGGGCTGGAGGCGCCGCTGCCCGAGGTCGTGGGAGCCTGGGGCCTCGAGATCGGCTCCGAGTCCCCGACGTATGGGCTGGCGCAGGAAGGGGACCTCCTGCTGCTGGTGCTCGGCGCAGAGCCCGAAGGCATCTTCGCGGTCGAGGTCCTTCACCTGGTAGACGAGCTGCCACCGTGGGTGCCGCCCCCGCCGCCGATGGGGAGGTGGCGACCCCCTCCGGGGCTCGACGTTCAGGCGGGCGACGTGGTGCTGGTGCACGAGGTGGGATTGTCCCCAGGGTGGGTGTGGGAGGCGCTCCCGCTCGCGTGGCCCGAGCGGTTCCCATGGGTGGCGCGGCTCGAGGTGGTGTCGGAGACCCAGCTCCGGCCGGCTTCGGTTTCGGCAGCGTTGTATGCCTACGATCGCCACGACCTGGGGTGGGAGCTGATGGTGCTCCACAAGCCGTCTGACCCCTCGCTCCCGCGTGCTGTCGGCTGCGCCGAACCGCAGGACACAGGGTGTGAACCCCGCTACTTCCTCCTGTACGACCTGTCGGACCTCACCCCATCCCTGATCTCGTCGCGGGCGTTTTGGACCGGGCGGGATCCTGGGCAGTGGCGGGAGCGGGTCGCCGAGGCTGTGGAGCGCGGTGGGGCCGTGGCGCGCGTGGCTCCCTCCCGTGGGGAGACCCTCCCGGACGGGTCCTGCCGGTTCTCGATGCGCGTGGTGGAGGCCGCGACCGGCCCGCTCGCGCCGGGTGAGTCGGTCACGGTGGACATGGACCGGGTGTGGTGCTGGCTCGACCTGGGTCGGCCGCTCGATGGGTGGACGACGTTGCTCCCGGCGGACGACGGGACCTGGTGGGCGCCGGCGTGGTGGTCCACGGAGGGGGAAGACGTCCGACCTGCCTCCCCGTACGTCCCGGTGCCGCCGGCGCTGCTCACGGGCGACCCGGTGGTGGTCGAGCCGAAGTGGATCGAGGGCTCGAACCTCTTCCCGGCCGCGTGGACACGGGGCACAGGGGCGCTCCTCGGTCCGGCGGTGTGCACGGTTCCGTGAGCAGGGTGGAGCGGTCGCCATGCCCCATCGCCCACCGCGAGCCAGCGACGTGCGAGTGGGCGGGGGCGGACGATTGCAGGCGGTCGTGGGGGCTGATGGTGGGGGATGCCGGGGACCTGGACCTGCCGGAGCTGGGCGCGGGAAGCGCAGACCCGCGGGATGGCATCACCTGTTCGGTACGCATAGAATCCGCGCGAAACGAATCGGCGCGCGAGGCGTTCGAGGAGGACCCGTGATCGAACAGCGCGTGATCACCGAGGCGCTCGCTCGGGCGCTCGGCCTGCGGCTGTCCTCGTCCGGAGCGATCTTCGGTGAGCTGTACGACGCACCGCTGGTCCTCTCGACCACCGTCGTCCAGGAAGTGTACGGGGATGGGCACGTCCGCCCGGGCCGCGAACGACTCGTCCTGCGCGCCTATCTGCCCTTCTGGCCTCCCCTGGACCTCCCGTTGACGGTCCGTCCGCTGGCGCGCGCACCGGCCCTGCAGACGGCGGGGCGGACCTCCTTCCGGGAACGGTTCCAGATTCACGACGGTGGCTCGGCCCGTGCGACGTCCTTGCTGGTCCCCGGGGTCTGCGAGGCGGCCAACGCCGCGTTCATCGCCGATCCCGGGATCGTGATCGGTCCGACGAGCGTCACCTGGGCCGCGGAGTTCCCGCTTCCCTGGCCCACCATCGAGGAGCTGGTCCCGGCCATCCTCGCGGCAGCCACGACCTGGAGTCGGGTGTGGGAGGCGGGCCGCGACACCCCCGTCCCCGACGGCTGCGAAGACGCGTGGATCCGCCTCGCCAGCCTGCAGGTCCCGGAAGGCGTGGCGCTGCGCGGTTGCCCGTTCGGGTTGTCGGGACAGACGAACGGCGTCCGCGTCGGGCTGGTGGTCTCGCCGCTGCCGGTCGGGGACGACCGCGCACCGCGGTTCAAGACCTCGGTCGGCATCCAGTTCCGCACGCCCCTGGCCGGAGGCGTCACGGTCGCCCGCGAAACCGAGTTCGGTTGGTTGAACCGAATCGCCGACGCGATTCGGGGCCGGAGCGAGGTCCTCCTCGGAGAGGAGGCTTTCGACGACCACTTCGCCGTTCGCACGGACAACGAAGTCGCCTTGCGTGCCGAGCTGACCCAGGGGGTGCGAACGGCCATGCTCGCGCTCGACGCCGTGGCTCCCCTCCGGATGGATTCGAGCCGGATCGCGGGTACCACGCCGCCCGGCGACCTCGATCAGGTCGTCCGCGCCGCCGAAGGCCTGCTGGCGCTCGCGACGGCGTTCTGAGGCCCCGCCGGTGGAACCTCACACCAGCGGCGGCTGAAGTCCGGCCCCGCGCGCGAGCCAGGCCGGCACCGGGAAGCCCTTGGCTGCGCGGAACGCAGGGTCCCAGAGCTGGCTCTGGTAGCGGCTCCCGTGGTCGCAGAGCACCGTCACGATCGTGTGGCCCGGCCCCAGGTCCTTCGCCAGCCGGATCGCGCCGGCGACGTTCATCCCCGCGGAGCCGCCGAGGACCAGCCCTTCGACGTCGGCCAGCTCGTCGAGCACCGTGACCACCTCCTCGTCCGGGATGCGGTACGAGCGATCCACCAGCGCGCCGTCGACGTTCCCGGTCACGCGACCCTGCCCGATGCCCTGGGTGACGCTGTCTCCGGGCACGTCCACCTCCAGCTCACCCCGCGTGAACCAGGCGTGCATCTTCGCGCCGTACGGATCCGCGAGGGCCACCTGGACCGCCGGGCGCCGCTCCTTCAGGTAGATGCCGACGCCGGACAAGGTGCCTCCGGTGCCGATCGCCGAGACGAACCCATCCACCCGGCCCTCCGTCTGCTGCCAGATCTCCGGTCCCGTGCCTTCGAGGTGGGCCTGACGGTTCGCGAGGTTGTCCCACTGGTTGGCGTAGAACGCCCCCAGCTGCTCCGCCAGCCGCTCCGCCACGTGGACGTAGTTGTTGGGGTTCGAGAAGGGCACGCCCGGCACCTGGACGAGCTCGGCGCCGAACAGCCGGAGCATGTCCTTCTTCTCCTGGCTCTGGCTCGCGGGGATCACGATCACCACGCGATAGCCGCGAGCCCGCCCGACCATCGCCAGGCCGATCCCGGTGTTGCCCGCAGTGCCTTCGACGATGGTTCCCCCCGGCGCGAGGACCCCGCGCTTCTCGGCGTCGAGGATCATGTACTTGGCCGCGCGGTCCTTCACGGACATGCCGGGATTGAGCCACTCCGCCTTGCCGAGGATCGTGCAGCCGGTCCGCTCGGACGGACCGCGGAGGCGGATCAGGGGCGTGTTGCCGATGGCGTCGACGACGTCGCTGCGAACGGTCATGTCGGTCCTCGAGGGTCGTGGGAGATGGGGGTGGTATCTTCGCCGACGACGCGGGCACCCCACGCGCGTGATTCGTGCAATTCTCGTGAGCCGATTCCCCCCGCTCGAGGCTCCTGTCGTCATGCACCCGAAGAGCCAGCCCGCGGAGGTCCGCGGAGAGGTGATCCCGCTCCACCGGGGCGGCTCGTCCGACAGCGAGCTCGTGGCGCGCGCCCTGGCCGGGGAGACGTCGGCGCACGCGGAGATCTACCGGCGCCACGCGCCCTGGATCGCCGGCTCGGCCCGCCGCCTGCTGCGCGGGGAAGACGAGGCGTACGACGTCGTCCAGGAGACCTTCCTCATCGCGTTCGAGCAGCTCGATCGCCTGCAGGACCCCGAGGCGCTGCGGGGCTGGCTCGGACGCATCGCGGTGAGCCGGGTGCACCGCCGGTTCCGCCGGTGGCGGTTCCTCGTCTTCCTCCACGGCGATCCCGGCGCCCGGTTCGAGGAGCAGGCCTCCCCCGACGCCACCCCCGAGCAGCGGGCGGAGCTGGCGTTGCTCGATCGCGCGCTGGCCGCGTTGCCAGTGGCGCTCCGCACGCCCTGGATCCTGCGCAAGGTCGTGGGCTGGTCGCTGCCGGAGGTCGCCACGGCCTGCGAGTGTTCCCTCGCCACCGCCAAGCGCCGCATCGCCGACGCCGACGCCCACGTCCAGACCCACGTGGGGGTGGGCCAGTGACCCCCGAGGATCGGCTCGGGCTGACCCCCGCGGTCGACGAGGAGCGCCTCGCGCGAACCTGGCACGCCATCTCCGGGCGGACGGCGCAGAAGCCGCAGTCCTCCCGGTGGGGCGTCGGAGCCGCGGCGGTCGCGTTGCTCGTCGGGGGCGTCGCAGGTGGCTTGCTCCTCGCCCGACCAGGCGAGAGCGGCGCGCTCGTGGGTCGCGATCCAGACGTGTCCGCCGAAGCCGGCGCCACCGTCGCCGCTGCGCCCGGGCTCGCGCTGCCGGAGCTGCGCCTCGACGACGGCTCCACGGTCGATCTGGAACGCCAGGGGCACCTCGAGGTGCTCGCCAACGACGGCCAGCGCTTCGTCACCGCGCTCGACGGGGGGCCGGCGCGGTTCGAGGTCACGCCCGGTGGGCCGCGCACGTGGACCGTCGAGACGGCGTTCGCGACGGTGGAGGTGGTGGGGACCGGGTTCACGGTGGACCCCACCGGCGACCGCCTGGAGGTCGTGGTCCACCACGGCGTTGTGTTGGTGCACGGCGAGCGGGTCCCGGGGCGCGTGGCCCGGCTCGAAGCGGGGCAGTCGCTGGTGGTGACCGACCGGACCCCGGTGATCCCGGCCGTCTCCCCGCCACCGATGGCGATGATCCCGCAGCCTGCGCAGCCTCCGGCGGAGGTGGTCCCTGCGGCGCCGGTCGCGATGCCGGTGGCGCCGGCGCTTGTCGAAGCCGACCGGCTGCGGGCGCTCGGCCGGCAGGCGGCGGCGGCGGACGTGTTGGAGCGGGCGGTGCAGGCCGATCCACACGGCCCGGGCGCCGGTCTCGCAGCGTTCACCCTGGGGCGGCTCGCGCTCGAGCACCTGGACCAGCCGGCCCGCGCCGCCCGCGCCTTCGACCTCGTCCTGGCCGAGGGCCCGGCGTCCCTCGTCGAGGACGCCCGCGCGCGCCGGGAGGACGCGCTGCGCCGCGCGGACGGCGCCTCCCCCCCGTGACGTTCGCCCTCGGACTCGTCGGGCTGGCGTCGGCGGCGGTGCCGGTCGTGACGACCGATCGCTGCCCGTCCCTCCCCGCAGCGTCCCTGGGCGACGCCATCGCCGCGGAGCTGCCGGCAGACGCCGCCGCGCTGGTGGTGGACCTCAGCTGCACCGCGGCCGGCCTGGCCGCCGTCCAGGTCACGCGGAAGGGGCACGCTCCGATCGCGCGCGCGGTGGACCTCCGGGACGTCCCCACCGAGCTGCGGAGCCGCCTCCTCGCGCTCATGGTGGCGGAGATGCTCGCGGGGCCCGCCGGAGCGGAGGTGGCTGCCTCGCCTCCGGTCCCACCGCCCGAGCCCGAACCGGTGGTGGTCCCCGTCGCTGACCCGCCGCCGGTGGTCCTCCCACCGGTCCCGGCGGGGCCTCGGGTGGCCCTGGGGCTCGGCGCCCTGCTGTTCGCCCGGGGCGCAGCCGTGCCCGTCGGCTCCTTCCAGCTCGGGCTCGGTCCCTGGACCGTGGACGCGTTCGGGGCCGCGGCTCGCGCGACGGATCCACTCGGCACGCTGCGGGTGCGTGTCGCGGGCGGTGGGGTCGCGGGGGAGCTGATGCGGCGGGGCGAGCCCGGAGCCACGCTCGCCCTCGCGCTGCACGGAGCGGCGGGTGCAGCCGCGCTCGACGCGGTCCCCGTGCACCCGGACGTCGTCGCCGCCCCGGCGTGGACGCCGTACCTGGCGCTCGGCCCGCGCCTGGAGGCTCGCCTCGCCTCGGACTGGCTCGACGCTGCCTTCCGGCTGGGCGTGGACGGCGTCGTCGGCCCCGTGGCGGTGGTGGAGGATCGGACGCTGGCGAGGTTGTCCGGGGTCGCTGCGCTGGCGGAGCTGTCGTTCGGGGTGCGCCCGTGATCGCTTGGCTCGCGTGGCTCGCGGGGTGCGGGGTCGAGCGCGAGGTGCTCCGCAACCCCACCGAGGTGGTGACCACCTGCGCGGACGCCTGGCGGGTGGGCGTGAACGGGGGCAGCTGCGCGTTCGAGGGCACCTGCTCGCGCCCCAGCCCGCTCGCTCCCGACTGCTGCACCGACTACGCCTACTGCGCGGGCTCGTCGCTCGTCCTGTCGGACTCGTGTTCCGAGGGGTGCGGTTGTATCTCCGACGACGACTGTGTCTCCGGGGCCTCGATCTGCGCGGAGGGCGCCTGTGTCGCGTGCCCGGGCGAGGCGCTCTGCGCGCCCTGCCCCGAGGGGTGGGAGCGCCTGAGCCGCAACGGCTGCGCGACGTGCCAGTGCGCGCCGCCTTCGGAGTGTGGACCCACCGCGGAGTGCGAGGTGGGGACCTGCTACCCGGGCGCCTCGTGCGCCGACGGGTGCGACGCCGAACACGAAGGGTGTTGCGCGAACGTCTGCGCCGAAGAGGGCTGCGCCTCCCCCGCACCCCTCGGGTGCGTGACGGCCTGCACGGACGGCTCGGAGGGGTGGTGCGCCACCTCGTTCTGCGCCTGCGCGGCGGGAGCGTGGGTCTGTGAGGCCATCGCGATCGACGAGCTCGACGTGTCGTGTTCCTTCCCGTGAGCCGATTCGGGGGCCCGGCGGCTCTTCCCTGCGACCCACGAACGAACCCGAACCCGAGGAGGAGCCCGTGCTTCGTCCGTACCTGTCCCTGTTCCTGGCGCTGACCCTCCCGTCGGCCGGCTGCTTCGACCTGACGCCGGACCCCGGTGACGAAGACGACGCGTCCTGCCTGGAGACCGCGCTGGAGACCTGCGATGCCCAGGGCCTCGGCGCGGACGAGTGCGAGGCGCTGATCGACGAGTCGTGTGGCACGGACACGAGCGAGCCCGGGGAGGACTGCTTCGACCAGGTCCTGCAGGAGTGCCTGGCGTCCGGCGCGTCGGAGGACGAGTGCTGGGCGACGGCCCAGGCCCAGTGCGAGGAGGACCAGACCGTCTCGACCGACGAGTGCTTCGACAGCGTGTTCAACGAGTGCCTGGAGTCCGGCGCGTCGGAGGAGGAGTGCTGGGCCACGGCCGAAGCGCACTGCGCGGAGGACGAGCCCGCCACGGACGACGACTGCTTCGACACCGTGTTCGCCGAGTGCCTGGCCTTCGGCGCGCCGGAGGAGGACTGCTGGGCAATGGCCGAGGCGCAGTGTGAGGAAGGCGAGACCATCACGGAAGACGATTGCTTCGACGAAGTCTTCTCCGGGTGCCTCTACCTGGGCGTGCCGGAAGAGGAGTGCTGGGCGACGGCCGAGGCCCTCTGCCCCACGGACGACTCGGACGACTGCTGGGACGACGCAGCCTTCGAAGCATGCCTCGAGGAGGGGCAGGAGCCGGAGGAGTGCGAGGCCCGCGCCGTGGCGGGCTGCGAGGACGAAGGGGACGTCGACGAGGGGACGTGCTGGGACGGCGCCTACGACGAGTGCCTCGAGGCGGGCCTCGATCCGCTCGGCTGCTCTGCGTACGCCGACGCTGCCTGCGACTACGAAGTCTGCGTCGCGTCCGCCTGGGAGACGTGTGTGGAGGCCGGCCTCGACCCCGACGGGTGCGACGAGTACGCCGAGGGGGTCTGCGCCGAGCCGTGACCTCCCCGGTCAGGAGGTCGCGCACGCCGGTGCGCTATTGGGCCAGGGCCATCCCGAGGACGAGCAGGCCCGGCACCATCGCTGCCGCCGCCACCCACCAACCGCTCACCGCATCCTGCTCGTTCATCGCGCCCTCCAGCCCGGCTGCTCACTCCGTAACCTGTTCGTCACCTGACCGTAACATAGACGGAGGCATGTGTGACGAATTGATGCTTCGCTCGCGCGTCGCACGAGTGAAGATCAATTGTGCATCGCTCGCGCTTCGCACGAGCGAAGCTCAATTTTCGTGTCTGTCGTGTGGGTCAGGGGCGCCGCCCCCGACACCCCCTCGGGGGACCAGTCCCCCGAATCCCCTG
>JBIKWC010000376.1:0-6412 GCA_044356535.1 Myxococcota bacterium | reverse complement strand
CGGGCTTCGTGGCCACGATCCGCTCGCAGATCTCGGTCTCGGTGAGCCCGGCCCACGACTCGGCGGCCCGGAGCTCCATCCCGATGGCGACCCCGCGCCGGCCGTCCTTCGCCTGCTTCTGCTTCCAACGCAGCACCTGGAAGAACTGCTCGGACTCGGGCTTGTACCCGACCTTCCGGGCCAGCTCGATCACCGTCGTGCGGAAGCCGGCCTTCACGAGGCCCTGCAGCATCCGCGGGTTCCGCTCGCGGTAGCGCAGCCACTTCTCCACGGCCTTGGGCCAGCGCCCGAGCGCCGGCGCGCGCAGCGACTTGCCGAAGCCGAGCTCGCGGTTGATCGCCGCCACCGGGGGCTGCTCGAGCACCTCGCCCACCCGGAGCAGGAGCTTGGGGTTGAGGTCCTTCTTGTCGCCCTTCACGAGCAGGCACATCGCCTCGCCGACGTCGCGGTGGTCGTCGTCGAAGAACAACACGCCGCCGTCCTCGCCGCGCACGGGCTCACCCGACCGGCTCTGCACCAGCAGGAACGCGGCCAGCACCACCTTGAGGTCTCGGTTCTCCTGACCGAACGCCCACGACCCCCAGCGGGCCGCGAACTCCTGGTCCAGCTTCCAGACGTCGGCGACCTGGCGGTACAGGTACCCGGCGACCTCGGGCGCGAGGCCGGGCGCGCGGTACACGCCCGCGAGCTTGCGCCCGTCGCGCACGGTGCCGTCGGCGGAGCGGACCCCGAGGCGCACCTTGGTGCGGGCCTTGCCCTGCTGCACGAGCTGGTACACCACGGTGTCGGCGCCCTCGGTGGCGCTGGTGACCGGCACCCACCGGATGCCGGTGGGCAGGGCGCGGTCCTGCGTCACCAGCCCCGGGCGGTGGTGCACGAGGTGGTCGGTCCACGTGAGGAGGGTCTGGAGCACGCGCTCGGCGGGCCCCAGGGCCTCCAGGCGGGCGGGATCGGCGGGCGGCAACACGGGGACCTCCAGTCGCGGCGATGATGCCAGAGCGGGCGTCACTCCGCGCGTCTGACCCCGAGGATCAGCCCGCGGCCGGTCAACCCGGCGGGGTCGGAGCGGACCGAGAACCCCGCCTCGTCGAACACGCGGAGGAGCAGGTCGGTGGGCGCGAGCCACAGGCGGTGGGTCTCGGTGAACGTGGTGACGGGCCGCCCGCGGGCGGCGACGACCCAGGTCATCGGCATGACGGCGACGTCGCCCTCGCGCTCCGAGACGGTGGCACGGGCGAGCTTGAGCTCGTCGCTCTCGAAGGTCTGGAGCGTCGGCCGCCCGACCCGCCAGGTGTCTGCGGTGAGCCACGGCTCGACCACCAGAGCACCACCAGGGCGCACGGCCCTGGCAGCAGCGACGGCGCAGGCGCGCAGGGCCGCCTCGTCGAGGAGGTACCCGATGGAGCTGAACAGGCAGACGAAGGCGTCGACGGGCTCGTCCACGAGGAACGCGCGGAGGTCGGCCACCCACAGCGGCACGTCGGGGAGCTTGCTCCGCGCGACCTCGAGCATGTCGACCGAGGCGTCGAAGCCCGACCAGGCGTACCGACCGCGGAGGTGCGCCGCGTGGCCCCCGGTCCCGAGGGCGCCCTCGACCACGCTCCCGCCCGCGGGCACGCCGAGCGCGGCGAGCAGGACCTCGAGCTGCGCGGCCTCCCGGGCGTAGTCCTTGAAGGAGTACAACGCGTCGTACAGGGCGGCGGTGGAGCGGTACACGGCGGACACGGTGACCTCGCGCGCGACAGGGTGAACGGAGTGGAGACGGCGGGAGTCGAACCCGCGACCTTGAGATCCCTTCTGCTGTTCAGGCAGTGCTTGTACGCACCACAGTGGGGGTCCCGCGAGACCCGAGGCGTGGAGCGGGTGAATGCAAACTCATGCTCTACCACTGAGCTACGTCCCCAGGAAAGTGACACGAACTGTATCGGATACATCGAGCCCCGGCGGCCGGCGCGCCGATCCACGGGGGACCGGGCGCCGGCCGCCACGACGATGTGGGTGGACCAGCGAAGGAGAGTGAAGGCGCAAGGAGTCGAACCTTGAGTGTTGCTTGTAGGTCCACCCCAGGGGGTCCGTCGTGCGGACCGAGTGTGGGGGGCCGGTGTACGTCAGAGTTACAGTCTGATGCCCGAACCCTCGGGCACCACCTTCACAGCGAGCGAAGAACCAGGGAACAGGGCGCGTTCGGCGCCGCCGCTCCCGTCGTCTTCATGCAGTACGGATACCCGGTCGTTCACCGGGTGACCATTACACGAACGCGACAGACCCCCGGAGCCGGGTCCGTCCGTCACCTCGATGCCCATCCACGCAGCATCCACCGCCCCGCGACCGCTGCTGCGACCCACAACACCGCGACGTAGCCGGCCCGCAGCACCCACTCGCCCGGGGGCGCGTGGTTGATGTTGTCCAGGTGTCCGCCCGCGTGGAACGCGATGGCCACGAGCAGGCTCCCGCCGCTCTTCCGAAGCAGCCACCCCGCCAGCACGGAGCACGGCGGCAACATCGTCAGCAGCACCAACACCCCCGCCAGGTCGACCTGCCCCTCGGGCGTCACGATCATCAGGGCGTGCCACAGGGCCCAGACGAGACCCAGCAGGAGCGGGCCCACCACCGGCCCGAACCGAGCCTCCATCCTCGGGTGCGCGAATCCCCGCCACCCGAACTCCTCGCCGAGCGAGAACATCACCAGCGCAGCGATCGCCTCCGGCCGATCCGGTGGGTAGAACCAGACCTCCGGCCGACCCAGCGCCAGCCGCTCGATCGCCGTCACCGGCAGGCGGAGGAGGGCCGGGAGCAGGAGCGCCAACACCACCCACTGCGGTGCCGTCCGCCAGCGCCCGAACACCTGGCGGAGCTCGCCGCGAGGCCACGCCACCAAGGCCGCCGCCATCGTGGGCCCCCACGCGCTCAGGCCCGCGCACGCCATGGCCCAGCCCGCTGGCTCCTCGGCCCGCAGGAAGGCGGCGGCGATGGGGAGGTCCAGCACCCACGTGATGCCGCACGCGAGCGCGAAGTAGGCCACGAGTCCGTCGGAGCGCCGTTCCATCATGCCCCCAGCGGAGATTGCCCGATTTCGGGTCCTCGCGCCTGCCGGCGCGCCCGGGGAAGCGGCGATACGCGGCCGGGATGGACGCTGCCGCCGACCCCCGCGAACGCCCCGTGTTCTTCGCCCCCGGCACCCCCGAGGGCCCAGGCGCTTCGCTCGGCCACTACAAGGCGGTGCTGGCGACCGCGGCGCCCGGCCAGCGCCCCACCTGGCACGCCAGCGTCGCCAACCTCGGGCTGTTGTCCCGCGCGGTGACCGAGCTCGCTGCGCGCGGGGGGACCTCGCTCGAGGTCGTCGTCCCTGCCGAGGATCGGTCCGACGACGAGACCGAGATCGTCGACGAGGCCATCTTCGTCGAGACGTTCACCCGGCTCCGTCGAAAGGGTCCCGCGGGCTTCGACCTGCGGCTCCGCCTGTCCACCGGTCGCCCGTACTTCCTGCCGCCGCCCTCCCTCGACGTGTCCACGAACGACCTCTGTGGGCTGAAGTGCGTGATGTGCAACAACCGCGCGCCGCGGCGCGACCCGGACCGGATGTCGCCCGCGGACGTGCAGGGCCTGATCCGGGAGGCCGCGGGCTGGGGCATCCGCCGCGTCGCGCTCACCGGCGCCGGGGAGCCGTTCCGCGACCCGGACCTGCTGGCGCACCTGGACCTCTGCCAGTCGCTCGGCCTGCTCGCCACGGTCACCACCAACGGGCTCCCGGTGACCGAGGCGCTGGCGGAGCGGCTGGCCCCGATGCACGCGTCGCTGTCGGTGTCGATCCACGGCGCCACCGACGCCACCCACGAGGCCATCACCGGTGTTCCCGGAGCGGGCGTGGGGGCCTGGCGCGCCATCGACCGCCTGGTGGCCGCACGCGACCGGCTGGGCACCCGCGGCCGGTTCTCGGTGAACGTGTCGACGGTGATCCAGCGGGCCAACGTGCACGAGGTCGCGGCGCTGGTGGAGCGCTCGCGCGCCGCGGGCTGCGATGGCCACAACCTGCAGCCCCTCAACCTGCAGCACGGACGGTTCACGGCCGACGGCGTGACCCGCACCGACGACACCGCGCTGGCCGCGCAGCTCTGGCCCACCGCCGACCAGGGCCCTGCGCTGGACGCCTTGTTCGAGCACCTCGTGGCGTTCCGGCGGGCCCACGGCCACGTCCGCACCAGCGAGGAGCGCCTGCGCCTGTTCCGCCGGTACTTCGCGGACCCATCCCGCGAGGCGCTCGGCACGTCGTGCAGCGTGGGCAGCGGGTTCCTGGGCGTGGACCACCGGGGGAACCTCAAGCCCTGTTACCGCCTGCCCTGGAAGCTCGGAGACGCGCGCCTGCGCTCGGTGCGCCGGTTCTGGAACTCCCGGGCGTACGCGCGGGTGCGCGAGGCCGTCGACGCCTGCCCGCTCACGTGTATGAACAACTGCTTCTTCCGCGCCGCCCGCTGATGCCCGCCCTCCGCCTCGCGCTCACCCGGGAGCTGCTCCCGTCGCTCGACGGCCTGCCCGAATCGCTCGCGGCGCAGGGTGTCCGCGAGGTGGTGGTGGTGTTGCCCGCGCGCGGGGCCGTCCCGGGGTCGTTCCGCAACGCACCACCCGGCCGCCCCGACCTGCCGCCGCTCCTCGACGCCGTGGCCCCGGTCCAGCGGTTCCTGGGGGCCGCCCGGGCGCGAGGGCTGTCAGTCGAGGTCGAGGGGTTTCCGCCGGGGGTGTTCGACGGCGGCGTGCCCGAGCTGCCCGTCACCGCGATGATCGAGGTCTCGAGCCGCTGCAACCTGCGGTGTCCGCTGTGCTCCGTCGGGCGCGGCGCGTTGTCCCGGAAGGGGGATCTGCCGGTGGAGGTGTTCGAGCGGCTCGTCGCGCAGCTCGCGCCGACGGTGAAGCGGCTCGCCCTGCACAACCTCGGGGAGCCGCTGCTCCACCGGGAGCTCCCCGAGCTCGTCCGCATCGCGAAGCGCGCGGGCATCGGGAGCGTGTTCCTGTCCACGAACCTGGCGGTCGACGTCCCCGAGCGCGTCGAGGCCCTGGCCCGCAGCGGCATCGACGAGATCGTGTGTTCGCTCGACGCCGCCGACCCCGCGACGTACCCGATCTACCGGGTCGGGGGTCGGTTCGAGGTGGTGGTGCGCAACCTCGAGGCCCTCACCGCAGCGCGCCGGTCGCTGGGCGCCGGGGGGCCCCGCATCCGCCTGCAGTTCCTCCTGTTCCGCCACAACGAAGGCGAGCGCGACGCCTTCCGGGCGCTGGCCCGCGCGCACGGCGTGGGATTCGAGATCAAGGTCGCGTCGGCGCCTCCGCGCGAGGAGGACACCTGGCTCCCCGCCGACCCGGCGCTGCGGCGGCGCGAACGCGAGGCCGACCACGGCTGGTGTACGCGGCCGTACGACCACACGACCGTCCTGTCGACGGGCGAGGTCGTCCCCTGCTGCAAGGACGCCGACGGGCGGCACGTCCTGGGCGACGTGACCACCGAGCCGTTCGCCGCGATCTGGGGCGGGCCCCGGTTCCAGGCGTTCCGGGAGCGGCTGCGGACGGACAAGGCCGGCCTGGCGATGTGTCGGAGCTGCCCGGGGGGCTGGTTCCTGGGCTCGAACGTGGTGGAGCGCGAGGAGGATCCGTGGCACGCCTGACCGTCTCGCTCGCGGTGGGCCCCACGGTCGGCGTGGAGGTGGGGGACCCCGCGCTCGCCGAGGCGCTGCGTGGCCACCTGCAGGCTCGCCTCGACGCTGCGATCGGCGACCTCCCCGACGTCCCGGTGGTCACCGACGACGACCCCACCGCGGTCTCCGGGGCGCTGGTGCTGGTGCCGGTGCGCGGCCGATCCCCAGCGGTGCTGCTGGCCCACGTCGAGGCGCTGGAGGCCGCGGGCGCAGGTGGCCTCCAGCTCGTGTGGTCCGGTCGGCCCCGGTCGGCGGAGCGAGCTGTGTTCCACGTGCTGGAGGCGTGGCGGGGGACGAAGCGCCGCTGCCCGCTGCTCCTGGCGCCCGACACCACCCCGACGTCGTTCTTGCGCCGCGCGATGCGTCAGTCCTGAACGAGGTTCCCGGCCTCGTCCATCTTCCAGCGGCCCTCGCGGTCGATCGCGTCGTCCGCGAAGCTGTCGTCGTGGTTCGTGTTCGTCTTGTGCAGGTCGAAGTACCCTGCGGGCAGGTCACCCTTCCGCTTGTACTGCTCCTCCCACGAGCGCGGCTTCACGCCGTCGGTGTCGACCAGCACCACCGTCCCGCCGTCCATCAGGTTGATCATCGGCACGGTGACCCCGTTCACCTTCACGTGTTCGTACTTCCCGTCGGCCGGGATCGCGACGGGCTGCAACGCAGGCGCCGCGGGCGTCGCGGGCGGTGGGGGCGCTGCGACGATCGGCGCCGGGGCGGGCGCGGGCGGCGGG
>JBIKWC010000158.1:0-16310 GCA_044356535.1 Myxococcota bacterium | reverse complement strand
GTGCAGCTGGTCGGGGGCAAGGAGCAGGTGCTGGACGCCGGCGACCCGCGCCCCCTCGCGGAGCGGTTCGGGCGGGTGGGTCCGATCGCCGTGATCGACCTGGACGCAGCGCTGGGCACTGGCTCCAACGCGGAGGTCATCACCGACCTCGTGGGTCGGGCGCAGTGTCGGGTCGGCGGCGGCATCCGTGACCGCGAGGCCGCCGTCCGCTGGCTCGACGCTGGCGCCGAGCAGGTGATCCTCGGGACCGCGGCCCGTCCGGAGCTGCTGCGCACGTTGCCCCGCAGTCGGGTGATGGCCGCGCTCGACGCAGTGGACGGAGAGGTCGTGGTGGATGGCTGGCGAACGCGGACCGGGGCCTCGGTGGCGGATCGGATGGCCGAGCTGCGGCCGTTCGTGTCCGGGTTCCTGGTCACGTTCGTCGAACGGGAGGGCAGGCTCGGAGGCACCGCGCTCGACCGCGTCCCAGCGCTGGTCGAGGCCGCGGGCGACACCCGCATCACCATCGCCGGCGGGGTCACCACACCAGACGAGATCGCGGCGCTCGACCGGCTGGGCTGTGACGCCCAGGTGGGGATGGCGCTGTACACCGGCCGCTTGTCGCTCGCCGACGGCTTCGCCGCCGTGTTGCGGACGGATCGCGCCGACGGCTTGTGGCCGACGGTGGTGGTGGACGAGCTCGGCACGGCGCTGGGGCTGTGCTGGTCGAACCGCGAGAGCCTGACCCGCGCCCTCGACACCGGTCGGGGCGTGTACTGGTCGCGGTCGCGGGGCGGGTTGTGGGAGAAAGGCGCCACCAGCGGGGCGACCCAGCTCCTTCGCTCCGTGCGCGCCGACTGCGACCGCGACGCGCTGCGGTTCGTGGTGCAGCAGGCGGGGCCAGGGTTCTGCCACCTCGAGACCCGCACCTGCTGGGGCGACGACGACGGCCTGCAGCGGCTCGCACGGCGCCTCGCGGCCCCCGAGCCCCAGGGCTACACGCGCCGGCTGCTCGACGACCCGGCGCTCCTGCGGTCGAAGCTCGTCGAGGAGGCCGAGGAGCTCGCGGCCGCCCGGACGCCCGACGAGGTGCGGCACGAGGCGGCAGACGTGTTGTACTTCGCCCTGGTGGCCTGTGCGCGCGCCGGCGTGGACCTGGCCGACGTGTCCCGAGAGCTCGATCGGCGCGCCCGCGTCGTGACCCGTCGCCCCGGCGACGCCAAGGAGGTGCTCCGTGCTGCGAAGGGTTGACGCGAACGCGGTGACGTTTGCCCGCCGCGATCCGGTGGACGCCGCCACCCTGGCCGCAGCGGGCGTGATCATGGACGAGGTCCGCGCGGGCGGGGTCGACTCGCTCCGCGCGGCCGCCGTGCGCTTCGGGGACCTTCCGGCGGGCGGGGCGCTGGTGGTCGAGCGCCCGGCATTGCTGGCGGCGTTGACGGCCCTGCCATCCGCCGCGCGCGGGGTGCTGGAGCGCACGGCCGAGCGCATCACGGCGTTCGCCGCTGCGCAGCGCCGCGGGCTCGTGAACCTCGACGTCCCCGTCCCCGGTGGCCGGGCGGGCATCGACTACACCCCCGTCGACGCCGCGGGCTGCTATGCCCCCGGGGGCCGGTACCCGCTGCCGTCGTCGGTGTTGATGACCGCCTGTACGGCCCGCGCAGCGGGGGTGGGCACGGTGTGGGTGGCGAGCCCCCGGCCGGCGCCGGAGACCCTGGCGGCTGCAGCCCTGGCCGGCGCCGACGGGTTGCTGGCCGTCGGGGGTGCCCAGGCGATCGCTGCCCTGGCGTACGGCATCGGAGTGCCCGCGGTCGATGCCATCGTGGGCCCCGGGAACCGCTGGGTCACGGCGGCGAAGCAGCGCGTGGCGGGCCGGGTGGCCATCGAGGGCCTGGCGGGCCCGTCGGAGCTGGTGGTGATCGCGGACGCCGGGGCGTCGCCGGGGCTGGTCGCCGCCGACCTGCTCGCACAGGCCGAACACGATCCGGACGCGCTGGTGGTGCTGATCACGACCTCGTCGGTGGTGGCGGAGGGGGTGGACCTGGCGCTGGCGGAGCAGCTCGTCGACCTCCCGACGGCAGAGGTGGCGCGGGTGTCGGTCCGGGCAGGCTTCTGCGTGGTCGTGCCCGATCTCGTCGCCGCGGCCGCAGTCTCCGACGCGCTCGCCCCGGAGCACCTGGCCCTGCACGTGGCCCACCCGTCTTCGGTGCCGGTGCGGCACTACGGGGCGGCGTTCCTGGGGGCGGGGTCGGCCGAGGTGTTCGGCGACTACGGGGCGGGCCCGAACCACGTGTTGCCCACGAGCGGCACCGCGCGCTCGACGGGGGCGCTGAGCGTGGTGACGTTCCTGCGGGCCCGCACCTGGCTGCGCCTCGACGACCCGGGGGTGCTGGCCGCCGACGCCGCTGCCCTGGCGCGGCTCGAGGGCCTCGAGGCCCACGCTCGGGCAGCGGAGCGTCGTCGCTGGCAATAGACTCCGGCGACAGGAGGGCCGGTGTTGTTCTGGAACCTGCTGAAAGTGCCCCACGTGATCTTCTTTCGGCACACGGTGGTGCCGCGGTGGCC
This sequence comes from Myxococcota bacterium, assembly GCA_044356535.1. Lineage (GTDB taxonomy): Bacteria > Myxococcota_A > UBA796 > UBA796 > JACKER01. Next base: position 13,766 of record JBIKWC010000158.1, on the reverse strand, counting down.
CTGGGACACGTGGGGGATCCTGGCGTCGATGGTCGCCAGGTCCAGGTGGGCCCTGGCACAGGACAAGGGCGATCACGCCACCGCCCTCGCCGCGGCAGAGCGCGCGGTCTCCCTCCTCCGCACCCATGCCCCCGAGTCCCCCTTCCTGAGCCCTGCGCAGCTCTCCCTGGCGAGCTCGCTCCGCGACCTCGGCCGGCTGGAGGAGGCCGCAGCCGTGTACCCCTCCCCGAGCCCGACGTACCGATGGCTGTGGGTTGCAGCCTCGTGCGCGGCGGCGGGGCATCGGGTGCATGCCCGCCGGGCGGCGGAGCTCGGGCTGGCGCTCCCCGCGGCCGACGACGCCACCACGATCGCGCTCGCCACCGTGGCGTCGATGAACGCGGCCGACAAGCCGTCGGCCATCGCCGTCCTTGAGGCCACGCTGGGTAGGGTGTCCCTCGGGGAAGCAGCGCCCCTCCATTCGCGTCTCGCGTCGGACCTGCGAGCCGTGGACCGCGACGACGAGGCCCTCGTGCATGCCAGGCTCGGAATGGAGGGGCGCCCTGGCGCCTCCACCGAGCTCGCAGCGAACACGATGGGCCTGCTGTTGCACGGCCGAGGCCGCCACCGCGAGGCAGAGGCGGCGTTCGACCGGGGTGGAGCGGCGGGGCTGAGCTGGGTGGGTCACCAGCGGGTGACGCACCTCGGGGACCTGGAGGGGGGACTGGAGCCCCTTCGCCTCGGGATCGCCCACCTGGCGACCGACTACGAGTCCCGAGGCGCCGAGCTCCGCGCCAGGGCGGACCGGATCAAGGCGCTGCTGCACCTCGGTCGGGCCGAAGAAGCGCTCGGCGAGACGGCGGAAGCGCTCGAGCGGATGCGGGAACCCCCGCCCCCGCCCAAGGAGCGGTGGCTCCCGTCGCAGCACGAGCTGATGCTGGGCATCACGCCACTGAACGAGGACGAGGCCCCGGCGCCGCTCGACCAGGCCGATCACCACCCCCGGCTGCTCCTGCTGGAAGGCCGCGCGCTCCTGGGTCTCGGCCGGACCGACGACGCCCGTCGCACGCTGTCCGCCGCCCGCGAAGCTGGTCGCGGCGCGATCGTCCGCCACCCGGGTGAGGAGACGGTGGAACAGCTGGCGACGGCGATCGACGGCTGGTCCGGCTGTGGCGCGTGCCGAACGGGAGACCGGGCGGAGCGGGATCGCTGCTTCGCCGAGGTGGCGCGCTCGGGGGTCGAGTGGTGGAGCACGGAGATCGCGGCGCTGCACGCGTGTCCCGGAGACCGTGCGTCGTGCGGCCTCGTCGCAGCGACGCTGGCCCGGGCGAGAGCGGTCGACCCCGAGCCGGAGGCGGCGCCGTCAGCGGCCCAGTAGACCGAGCCGGAACGGGGCCCACTCCACTTGCACGGCCTCCAGGTCCGCCAACGGGGCCTCGAGGACGTCGGCCTGTGCGTGCTCCCCGAGGCTCCGGTGCGCGCGGATCGCCATCCGTCGGGTGCGCAGCGCGTGGGACGCCGTTGCCCCGAACGCCGCCTCCTGTTTGCGGCGGGCCTCCGCGAAGATCGGGAGCGCCTCGGAGAACCGGCCGAGGGAGGCGAGCACCCCGCCGAGGTTGGTCTCCTCGAGCCAGGTGGGGGGCTGGTCGCCGTAGCGGGCGCGAGCCGCAGCGAGGAGCCGCTCCTGGACCCCCACGGCTGCCGGGTCGCCGAGCGCCAGCAAGGCGGACACCAGGGGTTCGGCGAGCCGCACGCCTTCGGGCGTCGCGACCTGCGCCTCGTCCAGGGAGGACCACGCGGCCCACACGGCGTCCCGCGCCGAGAGAGCGTCGCCGCGCTGCAGATGCGCATACGCCAGGCCCGAGGCTGCGTCGGTGCCGAAGGGCCCACCGAGGAGGCCCGTGTACGCTGCAGCGGCGTCGTCCGCCCGCCCGGCCTGCAGCAGGGCCGCGCCGAGGTTCAGCTGCAGGGTCGAGACGCCGGGGTCACCCGCGGCCGTGAGCTCGGCCACGAGCCGTTGGAGCAGGGCGAGCTCCTCGCTTCGGCGACCCGTGCGTCCGTACGCGAGCGCGAGGTCGTTCTCGAGGAGGTGGCGGTCACGGCCTGCAGGCCACCCCTCGAGCCCCGAGTCGAGCGCGGCGACGGCCTCGGCCAGCGCGTCCGCGTCGGTGAGGTAGCGGCCGAGGTCCCGGAGCTCGTCACACGCGCGGGCCGTGCGAGGGGCCGCCAGCCTGCGGGTCCAGGTGGTCGCGTGGGCCTGGAGCAGGGCCGCCGCATCGGGGTCGACCACCCGAGCCAGCCGCCAGAGCCCCGACAGCGTCGAACCGCTCAGCAGTCCGTTCAGGGTGAGGCAGGACAGGACCTCGCTCACCGTCTGAGCAGGCTCCCCGGGGCCCAGCGGCGGCAGCGGCGGGGGCCGGACGGGGCGGTGGAACAGGTGGGGTTGCCGCAGCGCCGCGGCCTCCGAGAGCCAGGTGAGGGCCGGCCCGATGTGCACCGCGCGCAGGTGGTGCTCCGCCAGCGCGACCCGCGCCGTCCAGCCGACGGCGTCCGCGAGGCGCGCCAGGCCTTCCAGGCGTGCGGTCCCGACACCGAGCTCCGCCTCGAGGACCCCGAGTCGGAGCGGGTGGTCGTCCGCCTCGACGGCGAGGTCGAGCGCGGCCTGCAGGGCTCCGGACGAGGCGACGCGGTCCACGGCGCCCCGGGCCGCCGGGGGCCAGGCGGGATGGCCGTGGTCGAGCGTCGCGAACAGCGCCTCGGTGAGCGCGGCGCGCACGGGCTTGCGCTGCGACATCGTGGGCGCGACCTCGTCGGCCCAGCCGTGCACCAGCTGCTCGTACAGGCGGTCGCCCCGCAGCCACGCAACCGCCACCGGCACCACGCGCCGGGCGGCCTCGGCGTCCGTCGGGTCGGCTGCGAGGGCGGTGAGCACATCGAGGAGCTGTGCCTCGGGCGTCACGAGCGTGGGGAGCGGAGCCCCCTCCACCACCGGGCCCGGCGCGAGGCCCACGAGCGTCGCCAGGGTCGACATCAGCTCGTGGACGGCCTCGGTGAGCATCCGGGACTCCTGCTCGACGATGGAGTCCGGCGCCTTCAGGTCGAGCAGGCGCGCGAACCTGGACCGCCGGTTCACCAGCTTGCGGTAGCGGTCGTGGAGCGGTCCGTCCGCGGCTCCGGTGGGCGAACGGGGGCGCAGGTCGGGCGGCAACAGCAACACCACCTCGAGCCTGGCGCCCGCCAGGAGCGGGTGCGCCACCCCCACCGGCAGCTCGACGCGCCCCAGGCGCCCGGCGGCGAACACCCGCTCGCAGACGAGGCCCCCGACCACGGCCTCGCCGTCGACGTCTCGTCCTTCGGGTCGAACGACCTCCCCAGGCGCGAGCGAACGCGCGACGTCGGCAGCCAACGGCCGCGCGACAGGGGCGTCCGGATCGAGGCCCAGCGCGAGGAGGAAGCTCCGGGCGTCCCCCAGCGGCGACTTCGCGTTCACGGAACCAGCCCTCCGACCACTCCGCCGCAACCGGCGAGCCACCAGAACCCGAGCCAGCGCATGTCGAAGCCCCACCGTGCCGCCCGGAGCCTACCCCGCCCGGTGGCCTGACGGACGTCCGTCTGCCGCCCCATGGCCCGAAAAGGACCAACGCCGCGTTTCGGCCGGCACGGGGCTTGTAGAGCGACCACGGCAGGAGGTCACGATGTCCAAGTCCCCCGCGCCCGCTCTCGAGCTCTCCCCCACCGCGCTCGAGCTCCCCGCGAAGGAGCCCGCCCCCCGCCCCGACCCCTGGCTCAGCGACGGCGCCTACGCGGTCGACGCCTTCCTCGCGGGCCTCCGGTCCACCCGCTCCTGAGCCTGCCCCCTTGGGATACCGGGGGCCGATGCCCCGACGGATCGCACGCGCACTCCTCTCCGCACTGGTCGCCTGCGATGCCGACCCATCCCCCACGCCCGCCGCGCCCACCGCGTCACCGCCACCACCGCCGCTCTCCGCGCCCGAGCCACCCCCCCTTCGACGCTTGCAGGGCCTGGAGCGGATGTACTTCGAACACGTCGCCGGCCCGGCGGGTGCGGGGAGGCCGGGAGACGCCGCTCCTCCCCCCGGCTTCCCGGACACCCTGCCCGCCGGCGCCGCCCGCGGCTTCGCGCTCGGTGACCCCACGTCCGGGCTCACGTTGCTCGAGCAGCTCGACGCAGGGCCGGACCGCGGGCGGGACCCCAGGACGTGGTGGGCGCTCTACGACGGCGACACGCGCAGCGACGTCTGGTCGTTCCAGCCGTCGACCGCCAGCGGTGGTGACGGCAAGGTGCTCACCGACTACCACTTCGACAGCGCCGAGCGCAGGGACGACCAGCTGTTCGTGCGGATCACGGGCTCCGGGCACCTCAACGGGGCGCGCTCGTGGTCGGTGGGCGAAGAGCTCACGTTCGAGGTGACGCCGGCTGGCCTCGCCCTGCTGCGGGTTCGGAACGCCTGGACCACCAGCAGCGACCTGGGTCTCCGCGTGGAGCGGGAGGTCGGAGACACCTTCGTGAGCACCGAGGTGGTCGTGTCCGACGACGTGTTGGCGGTGTGGGCTCGTGCTGGTCGGGGACTACCAGGTCGGGGCGCCCGGCCCGTGGGCCGACCAGGAGCGCGCGTTCACCTGCGCCATCGAGCGGTCGAAGAACCGCAGCACGCGGTCGACCGAGCGAAGCAGGGACTCCCGCTCGTTCGTCGAGCGAGCGCGATGACGCACTCTTGACGGAGCGCCGGCGCTCCCGCGCTTGACGGAGGCGCCGGGTCGGGGCATTCACCCCGGGACCTGGAGGCTCCATGCTCGTCCCCGTCCTGTCCCTGGCGCACGCAGCCCCCTTCACCCCAGCGGGCCCCTCCGCCCCCGGCGTCGCCGATCTGTCCGGCGCCGGCGACGGTCCCACCTCGCAGATCATCAACGGTGAAGCCTCGACGGCAGCCGACTGGCCCATGACCGGTGGCCTGATCGTGTCGGGCACGGCGGTCGTGTCCGGGTTCGGTGAGGTCGACGGGCGCGGGCTGATGTGCTCCTCCACGCTCATCGCGCCCGACGTGGTCCTCACCGCGGCCCACTGCGTCGACGTGGAGGGCCTCATCGACGCCGCCGCCTCGCAGGGCGTCACCATCGAGTCGTACGAGAACCTGCAGATGGGCTGGTCCCGCCAGGAGCTCCTGTACGAGTGGTCGCTCGAGGACTCCGCGATCAACGGCGTGAAGGACTGGCCGTCGGACGTGGCGCTGTCGTCGAACTTCGTCGCCAAGCCGCAGTTCGACCTGTTCACGCTGCAGGTCGGGCTGGCGGCCAACCACGACATCGCCCTCGTGTTCCTCGACGAGCCGGTCCTCGACGTCCCGTTCGCCATCGTCCCCACCGCCGAGGAGGGCGCGCAGCTCGCCGTGGGCGACCCGGTGGTCGTGGTGGGCTGGGGCCAGCAGGAGCAGGACCCGCTGCCCGGGACGCTCGGCATCAAGCAGCAAGGCACGAGCGTCATCTCCGAGCTCGCGAACCCGGAGTTCCACGTCGGCGCTGCCTTCGAGGACGTCCGCAAGTGCCACGGCGACTCCGGTGGCCCCTCGTTCAAGCAGGTCGAGACCACGTCGAGCGAGACCTGGCGGGTGGTGGGCGTGACCTCCCACGCCTACGACGCCACCACCGATTGCCGCGTGACCGGCGGGGTGGACACGCGAGTCGACGCGCACCTCGAGTGGCTCGACCAGACCATGCGCGATGCCTGCGCCGACGGCACCCGCTCGTGGTGCGAATGGCCGGGGCTCATTCCGCCGCCCGACGAGAACGGGAACTTCGTGTGGGAGCTCTCGGACGGCACCGCCGACGACGGGGACGGCGGCGGCGAAGGCTGCGGGTGCGACAGCGGCTCGGGCGCGGTCGGCGTCCCCGGTGTGCTGGTGCTCAGCGTCCTGCTGCTTCGGAGGCGGTCGACGAGGTCGTGAAGGTGCCGGTGGGGGGCGCGTCCGCCGCCCAGACCTTCGCCGTGGTGCACACCGCCAACACCAACACCACCACCACCAGACGACCGATCATGGCTTCCTCCGCCTTGCTGGTCGACATACGGCGGAGGACGTCGGTTTCTTACAGGGTACGGATCACATCGAGATCGAGCCCTTGCGGAAGTCGGTGCCGCCGAGGATCGCGTTGACCACCACGGGCTTGCCGCCCCTCGCCGTCTTCACGGCGTCCCCCAGCACCTCGTCCACCCGGCCGTGATCGGACACGCGGTACCCGGCGCCACCACAGGCGATGGCGACGTCGTGGTAGTTCGTGTACGCGAGCTTGCAGGCCACGTCGTCGCCGAGGATGACCTGCTGATCCCGGAGGATCTGGGTCCACCCGCCGTCGTTGCCGATGAGCCCGATGACGGGGATCTGGTGGCGCGCGAACGTGTCCATCTCCATCAGCGAGAAGCCGGCGGCGCCGTCGCCCCACAACAGCCAGACGTCGGCGTCCGGGCGCACGAGCTTGGCGCCGAGCGCGAAGCCCGCGCCCACACCCAGCGTGCCGAACACGCCAGGATCGAGCCACGAGAGCGGCCGGCGCGGTGACACCGTGTACGCTGCGGTCGCGACGAAGTCCCCGCCGTCGCCGACGAGCACGCTGTCGTCGGTGAGGGCCGCGTCGAACTGGCGCAGGAACCGCACCGGGTTGAGGTGGTCGGGCGCGGGGTCCGGAACCGCCATCGCGTCGATCTCGGACTCGCGTTCACCGTCGCGGGTGCGGAGCGTGGCGAGCCACGCCGATCGGTCGCGCGGCGGGATCCGCGCCGACAGCGACACCAGGGTTCCGTGGGGATCGGCGAGGAGCCCGACCTCGGGCTTGCGGTTCTTGGTGAGGTCGGCGGCGGAGAGGTTGATCGCGACCACCTTGCAGCGGTGCACGTGGCTGCCGTAGTCCAGGCGGAAGTCGTTCGGGACCCCCGACAACACGACCACGTCGGCCTGCTTGAGGGCCTCGCGACGCTTGTGGCGGAACAACAGCGGGTGGTTCCTGGGGAGCAGTCCGCGGGCCATGCCCGACAGGTACACGGGGATCTGCAGGCGCTCGACGGTGGAGACGAGCTCGCGAACGCGCGTGGGGTGCAGCAGCGTCTGCGAGCCGAGGACCATCAGCGGCCGCTCGGCGCCCGCCAGCAGGGCCGCGGCCTTGGCGAGGTCCCGGTCCGAGGCCGTCGGTGCGGTGGGCGGCAACGGGGCGTGGAACACCGGGTCCTTCGAGCCGGCGAACGTCCACTTCGTGTGCCCGCGGACGTAGGTGGCGATCGCGTGCTCGGCGAGGGTCTTGTTGGGCTTGTCGAGCTGCTTCGCGCTCCACTCCCGGACCACCTTCTGGTCGTACAGCAGGTCCACCGCGAGCTCCACGAACACGGGGCCGGGTACGCCGGAGGAGGCTTCGTGGAACGCGCGCTCGAGGGCCGGCACCACGTCGACCAGCCGGTTCGGCCGCGCGAGGTACTTCACGTGGGGCGCCATCAACGCGACCTGATCGATGTCCTGCAGCGACCCGCGCCCGCGCAGGATCGTCGCGGTGGCGCCACCCAGCAGCACCAGCGGCGACTGCGCGAGCTGCGCGTTCTTCACTGCGGTGAGGGCGTTCGTGACCCCCGGCCCGGCCGTGACGGCGGCCACCCCCGGGATCCCGGTCAACCGCGCGACCGCGTCGGCGGCGAACACGGCGTTGACCTCGTGCCGCACGTCGACCACGCGGATGCCCCGCTGCTTGGCTGCGACGAGGATCGGCGAGATGTGCCCGCCCACCAGCGTGAACAGGAACGGCACGCCGTGCGCGCGCAACACCTCGGCGACCCGGGATCCTCCGTCCATCGTCCCTCCCCGGGCGGCGTCTATCTCCCCGGAGGCGGTTCGGTCCAAACCCAGCGGGCTTCGTACGGGAACAACCAACCCGTGTCCTCGAGGGCATCGAACAGGCCTTCGTCGATGCCGAGCGGGCCCCACGGCGTCGGCGCCAGCACCAGGAACGCGCGGTCCGGGTAGTCGACGGGCACGGTGGCCTCGATCGTGAGCGTACAGTCCGACGACGCCGTTCCCCGCAACGTCACCGGGGACAACGCGAGCGACCTGCGCCACTCGGCGTGGCCCCCTTCGTACCCGAGGGGCAGGTGCGCGGGCCCGAACCGGGTGCGCCCGCCGCGGCAGGCAGCAGCCCAGGTGTCGACGACGGCCGCGACCCGGTAGGAGCCCCGCGGAAACGCGGAGCGGAAGGTCCGGACACCGTCTTCGTCCGGGAAGACGAGCAGCGCGGTCTCGAGCGCCACCTCGGGGAACCCGGCGAGGGTCCCGCCGGCCGCCATGCCAAGGTTGAGGAGCCAAACCCCGGCCGCCTCGCGGGTGGACAGGTGGGCCCGGTGCTCGGCCAGGACCCGGACGCGGAGCTGGTACTCCGCGGGCGCCGGCACCACGGCCAGCGCTCCCAGGAGGCCCCACCCGGGGCGCTCCCTCCACACCGCGAGCGCGGGGATCGCCACGAACGCGGCGGTGAGCCAGGTCCCGAACACCGCGAGGCACCCCGCGGCGAAGAGCGACGCAGCGGCGACGAGCCCCCGCGCCACCCTCACGCGAGCGAGGCGTCCCGCGCCCGTTGGACGAGGGTGCGCATCGCGCGATGCAGGGCTGCACGGACCTCTTCGGGTTCCCCCGCGGCCACGAGCACGTCCGCTGCCGCCTCGAGCGTGGAGACGTAGCTCTTGCGGGGCTCCTTGCGCAGCCGCCCGTAGATCGACGGCGACCGCGGGGAGAGCACCACGCGATCGAGCCGCAGCAGCCAGGGGTTGCGCCACCACAGGGCCTTGGCCTGGCTCCAGCTGCCGTCGAGCAGCAGGTATCCGTCGTGGTCGAGCTGCGTGCGGTTGCCCTGCCGATCCAGCGCCAGCACCGGCAGCGCGGCCTCGGCGGTGGAGAGCTCGCGCGGGAGCTGCGACGGCCACACCACGGCCCACCGCCCGTTGTCCCCGGTCGCGCCTGCCAGGTTGCCCCACGACAAGCCGACCTTCCGGACCGCTCCCACCGCCCCTTCGAGCAGCGGCACCGTGCCAAGCAGCCGGTCCTGCTCCTGCGGGTGCTGCAGCACGACGAGCCGCCTCCGCACCTCGAGCGGCGCGCAGCGGTCACACACACACACCGCCCGCGGCTTGCCGCAGACTGCGCAGTCGGCGGAGGTGTCGACCGGGTCCGTCACAGCGACTGCGTGGTGGCGCGGATCTCGCGCATCGAGAGCGCGAGGAAGGTGATCAGGAGCGACACCGTGGTGAGCGGGGCCACCCAGAACGGGAAGTGTTGGCCGAACGACTCGGCGATCATCAGCGCGCCGAGCAGGCCGATCGAGTACATCGCGCCGTTCTTGAGGTACGCGAACTTGGACACGATGTCGACGCCGCGGATGGTGACCTCGCGGACGATCAGCGCGCCGAGGCCGTTCCCCGCGAGGATCAGCGGCACGCTCATGGTGAAGGCGAACGCGCCGATGACGCCGTCGATCGAGAACGAGGCGTCCAGCACCTCGAGGTAGATGAGCTTGCTCCAGGCGGACAGCGCCTGCGTCTGGAGCCGCTCCTCGGCCTCCTCCGCGTTCTTCCGGAAGCCGTCGGTCACGAAGAACGCCACCGAGCCGACCGCCGCGGACAGCGCCAACATCGTGTTGCCGTGGTGGGTCCCGAACCAGATGATGACCATCAGGATGATGGCCGCCACGGAGTTGAACCACACCGCCTGCCGATGGACGAAGTGCTCGACCAGGAACGCGTACTTCTTCTCTTCGAGGAAGAACCAACCTAGCCACACGTACAGGAGGTACACCCCGCCGCCCAGGAGCAGCAGGGGCTTGCTGGTGTGGAGGGCCTCCTCCATGTGCTTCGGGTCGGAGAACGCGAGCCGCAGGGTTTCGCCGAGGGACAGCTCGGGGCTCGCGAGCCACACGATGAAGAACGGCAACACTCCGCGCACGACGAACACGCCCAGGAAGATGCCCCACACCAGGAACAGGCGGCGGTACTTCTCGGGCAGCGTCTTGAGGACCGTGGCGTTGACGATCGCGTTGTCGATCGAGCTCACGACCTCGAAGACAGCGAGCCCGAGAATGGTGACGATGGTCTGGAACATCGAGCCAGCGACCCACGTGGACGACCGACGGTGTTCCCGTGTCGCGCCACTCCTGGTATCGGAGGTGCGGCGCGCTGGCCACTACGGGGGGGGCGGTGCTTCCGGCGGACCCTCGACCACCGTGTCCGGAGGCTCGTCCTCGGGCTCCTCCTCGACCCGCGCGAAGTTCGGGCGCGGGCGAAACAGGGTCGAGAGCCCCCAGATCAGCGCCGAGAACACGCTCGGCGCCAACACGCACCACAGGCCCCACGGCGTGTGGACGGAGGCGTCGGGCGGGAGGTCGGGGATCACGGGGCCAGTCGGAGCCCAGCGTGGACGGGCTGCGGAGGCGCGGCCCGCCCGGTGAGCTCGCGGAGAGCCTCGTCGGGGAGCGGGAACCAGCGCACGGACTCGAAGGTCGACGCGTGCGGGGGCGTGGGTTCGTACGGGTAGGCGGCGAGCGCGCCAGCGAGCACGCGATCGGCCTCCGCGAGGTACCCGGCGAGCGCCGACTCTGGCTCGGTGGCGTGGCGCGAGCGGTACTCCATCCGTCCGTTCGCGTAGGTGATGTCCGCGAGGCGCATGGCGGGCTCCCGGCGGCCCGTGCGGTGGGTCCACGCGGCGGTGACCTCGTCGAACACGTAGTGCGGCAGCAGCTTCCATCCGTGTTCGGCCACCCACTCGATCGCCGACAGGAGGTACTCGAACTGGGTCTCGGAGATGAAGTAGTTGAAGTTGACCCGGATCCAGCCCGGCTTGGCGCCTTCGCACCCACCCTCGATCGCCGCCAGCACCGCACACGAGGTGGGATCGTCCACCCCGAGGAGGCGGTGGCCGTAGGGGCCTGCACACGAACAACCGCCGCGCGCCTGGATCCCGAACAGGTCGTTGAGGAGCGCCACCACGTAGTTGTAGTGGAGGATCCTCGTCCCGTGGCGGATGACGAACGACACGATCGACAGCCGCCAGGCGTCGAGGTTGCCGAGCACCCGGATCTCGGGGCGGCGAGACCACCGGTCGATCGCGCGCCGGATGAAGCTGTGCTCGAGGGCCCGGATGGTGTCGGTCCCCACGGCCTCCTTGAGCTGGAACACGAGCCCCGCGCGGATCGACTCGATGATCGCGGGGGTGCCACCCTCCTCGCGGTGCTCGGGATCCGTGGAGTAGACGTGGCGGGTGGAGCTGACGTACCGCACGGTGCCCCCACCGGGCACGGAGGGCACGGTGTTGCGCAGCACGTTGCGCTTGACCACGAGGATTCCGGGCGTGCCGGGCCCCCCGATGAACTTGTGGGGGGACAGGAAGATGGCATCCTTGTACGCGAGGTGCCCGTGGGGCCCGTCCTCGCGCAGGTTCATCTCCATCTTCACGTACGGCCCCGCTGCCGCGAAGTCCCAGAACACGAGGCCGCCGTACCGGTGCATCAGCGCAGACACCTGCCCGACCTTCGAGCCGATGCCGGTGACGTTGCTGGCAGCCGAGAAGCTCCCGATGAGCAGCGGCCGATCCCGGTGCTCGATCAGCTTGCGCTCGAGCGTCTCCTGGCAGAGGAGGCCGTCGGCGTCCTCGTCGATCACCACCACGTCGGCGATCGACTCGCGCCAGGGGAGCTCGTTGCTGTGGTGTTCGTACGGGCCGATGAACACCACGGGGCGCTGCGCCGCGGGGATGTGGTCGCTCAGGCGGTAGCGCTCGTCGAGGTCGGCGGGGATGCGGAGGTTGAGGATGTCGACGACCTTGTCGATCGCGCCCGTCGCCCCGGAGCCACAGAAGATCACGCAGTCGTCTTCGGTTCCGCCCACGGCCTGGCGCACGATCCGGCGAGCGTCTTCTCGGAACCTGGTGGTCTGCAGCCCGGTCCCGGAGGTCTCGGTGTGGGTGTTGGCGTACAGGGGCTGCACGTTCTCGCGGATGAAGTCTTCGATGAACGCGAGCGAGCGACCGGACGCGGTGTAATCGGCGTACGTCACCCGCCGCGCGCCGTAGGGGCCGTCGATGGCGTGGTCGTCGCCGATGATGTTGTCGCGGATGGTCTCGATCAGGCGCAAGCTGGACATCGCTGCTCCTCGGGGGCCCATCGGCACAGCGGGTCACCGGTGGAGCCTAGGATATCGCGCCGCTCGGCGCCGTCCCGGGCTCACCGCGGTGGCGTGCCAGGAAGTCGAGGAGGAAGGCGTTGACCTGATCGGGCGCGTCGTGCTGCACGAAGTGGCCGGCGTCGGGGAGGAGGCGCAACTCGACGTCGTCGCAGCGCTCCGCGGACCACTCCGCCATCCGCCAGTCGAGCGCGAGGTCCCGCTGCCCGAACACCACGAGTGAGGGTCGCGTGACGCGCTTGTTCTTCGGGGTCACGGGGTGCCGCGCTCCGGCCCGGTACCAGGCGAGCATGCCAGCGGCTGCGCCCGGCTGGCGCCACGCCTCCCGGTACACGGCGAGGTCCTCGGCCGTGAACGGCTTGGTGGTCGTGTTGCCGAACAACGCGCCGGTCAGGCGGTCGACGGTGAGCATGGACTCTGGCAGCATCGGCAGCTGGAACGCGAGGATGTACCATGACCGCTTGAGCTGGCCCCAGGTGCGCAGGTGGCGCTGGAACACCGACGGGTGCGGGATGTTCATGGCGGTGAACGACGCCACGCGTTCGGCGTGGTCGAGCGCGGCGTGCCAGCCGAGCACCCCACCCCAGTCGTGCGACACCAGGTGGAACCGCGCGCGACCGAAGTGGTCGGCCACGCCGAGCACGTCGGCGACGAGGACGTCGACGGCGTAGTCGCGGACCCGCGTCGGGCGGTCGGAGGTGGCGTAGCCGCGCAGATCGGGCGCGATGCAGAACCAGCCGGCCTGCACCAACGCGGGCACCTGGCGCACCCAGCCGTACGCACACTCGGGGAAGCCGTGCAACAACACGACCGCCGGGTTCGCGGGGTCGCCTGCGGTCCACACCGACAGCTCGACGCCGTTGGTGCGGACGCGGTGCTGGTCCCCAATGCTCAGGGGAGCGCGCCGCCGAGGATCCAGTCCTCGATGGTCGTGAGCTCGCCCGCGCTCAGCGGCCCGCCGACGAGCGGCATCTGCGCGCCGACGCCGCCCACCGACGCCTGCGTCCCGCTGACCTTCTGGAACAGGTACGACGCGGCCGGGTCGCCGGGCTCGATGTAGTCGAGGACGGGCGAGCCGTTCCCCGAGCTCACGTTCACGAGCGAGGTGTCGTCGACGATCGTGAGGCCGCCGGAGGCCCCGCCCACGTGGCAGCCGCTGCACTTGGCCACGACGATCGGGCTCACGTCCGCGGACCAGGTCGTGTCGGTGTCCGTGTCGGTGTCGGTGTCGGTGTCCGTGTCGGTGTCGGTGTCCGTGTCGGTGTCGGTGTCGGTGTCCGTGTCGGTGTCGGTGTCCGTGTCGGTGTCGGTGTCGGACTCGGCGCCGGAGTCCGACGTGGTCTCCTTGTCTCCGCCACAAGCGAAGAGCGAAACCGAGATGAGCGCGAACAGGTGCAATCGCATGGAAGTCCCTCCGGGCGCCACTGTCACATGCCGGATAGCGAACGTCGATGTCGACGCCGTTCCTCGTCGGATTCTCGCAAGGGGTGGTCACCCGCCTCCTCGAAGAGAAGCTCGTGGACCTGGAGCCCGGAGGGGAGGCGCGGGCCGTGGTGTTCGTGGCGAACTGGCT
>JBIKWC010000440.1:0-4392 GCA_044356535.1 Myxococcota bacterium | reverse complement strand
CGGAACGCGCGCCCAGGGCACCTCCCTGCTGTCGTCGCTCGAGAAGGCGCTGCTCTCGTGCCCAGAGATCCACGAGCTGTTCGCGGACGTCGACACCCTCAAGGCCGTGGTCGAAGACCTCCGCGGGTGAGCGGGGTGCTAGGCTGCGGCTGGAGGTCCCCCTTGTTGCCTTGCCCCGCCTGCGGTGCCCACACCCGCGCCTCGACCCCGTGCCCTCTGTGCGGAACTACGGCCGTGGCGAAGACCACCGCCGTCGCGCTGCTGCTCGGGCTCGCCGCGTGTGTGGGCGAGACGACCGACAAGGCCTCCCACAGCGGCACCACCGCGCCCATCCACACGGGCAGCGTGCAGGTCGACTACGGCGTCTCCACGACCTACACCGACACCGACTCCGACACCTACGACCACACCGGCGGCAGCGGCTCCACCAGCAGCAATTGATCCTCGCTCGCGCTTGGCACGAGCGAAGCTCAATTTTCGTGTCTGTCGTGTGGGTCAGGGGCGCCGCCCCCGACACCCCCGCGGAGGACCAGTCCCCCGCACCCCCTGCCAGGGGGCGCTCCCCCCTGGACCCCCCGCGTACCGAGGTCGATCGAACCTGGATCAATTGAGCTTCGATCGCGCTTCGCACGAGCGAAGCTCAATTTTCGTGTCTGTCGTGTGGGTCAGGGGCGCGGGGACCAGTATCCCCTACCCGCCTCGATCCGTTGCGCGCGGCCCTCGCTCCCCTTGCGGTAGACAGGAGGGAGGGGGTCCCCCATGAGTGATCCGTTCCAGCCCGTCCCGTTGTTTTCGTTCCCGCTGTTCTCCAGCATCCTCGCCGACTTCGATCAGCACCGCGCCCCCCTGGCGCAGCTGATCACGGCGCACCGGGCGAACCACGCGGGGCTTCGCCGCAGCAACCGCGATGGGTGGCATTCGGGCGAGGAGTTCCTCCAGGTCCGCGACGAGCACCTCGCCTGGGTGCTGCACAACGTCCTGGTCTTCGGGAAACACGCGCTGGGCCGCTTCTACGGCAACTGGGCGCGCCACGAGCTCCGGCTCGGCTCCTGGTGGGCCAACGTCCTCGACCCCGGGGGCTGGAACGCGCCCCACCACCACCTCCCGCAGCACTGGTCGGGCGTGTACTACGTCCGCGTACCCGACGTCGGCACAACCCCCGACGACCTCCACGGCCGGATCGAGTTCCTGAACCCGAACGTCACGCAGTCGGCGTACGGCGGCGGCAACTTCGCCTACGCGCCGAAAGACGGCCTGACGCTGCTGTTCCCGTCGTCGCTGGTGCACCTGGTGCACCCCCACGGGGGCACCGAGCCGCGCATCTCCATCGCGTACAACTTCAACGTCGTCCCGACGACGGGCGCTTAGGACGCTCCCCGTCGGGAGGAGACGAACGGCTCCGGACTACTCGACCGGGCCGATCTCGTCCGAGGTCTGCTGCTGCGACGCGAGCACCGTGTAGTCGATGTTGATGGTCGACAGGGCGTTCGGCACGTACTCGAAGAACGTGATGCTGTTGCGGTTTGCGTCGTAGCCGTAGTCGCCGGTGAACGTGCCGTTGGCCACATCCAACTCGCCGCGCACGAAGCTGAGCGTCGCGCCGTTGTCCACGATCGTGACCTCGATCGTCTCCTCGACCGGCAGGCGCGACAGGTAGTACTCGCGCTTCAGGCCGGCCGCCTGCACCCCGAGCCGCTCGAGCACCTGGGTCCAGTCCTCGTCGAGGACGCTCCAGTAGATGCCGCCGATGGTGTTCGTGATGGACTTGTAGGCGCCACCGATGATCGGGTCGACGATGGACGAGAACGTACGATCGCCCTGCGCGTCCTTGAGGCCGGCGTACCAACCCGTGAACTCGGCCTGGGTGATCAGGCCGTTGATGGTGAGGTCGGGCTCGTCGCTGATGACGATCGTGTGAAGAGCTGCCTCGTCGCGCCAGAACCCAGCGTTGGCACGGTCACGCTCGAGCTCCAGGGCCTTGAAGATCGCGCCCGTGCCCTGCTCCCGGGAGGAGCCGTTGATGCCGAGGCTGGCCATCGCCGAGAACATCTCGATCGGGTTGGCCACGTCCGGGTCGATGTACTTGGTTCCCGCGACGATCACGAGCTTCCCGTTCGCGCCGTTGTAGTCCGCGTCGATGTCCGACGAGGTGACGCCCACGTGGTAGTCGAGACCCGATCCCACGAAGAAGTCCATGAACAGCGGGAAGTTCTCGGTGAGGTCGTTCTGCTCGTCACCCATGGAGCCCGAGTTGTCGATCATCCACAGGATGTCGACTCGCGGCGAGGTCACCTGCATGATCTGGTCGTGCTGGGTCACGTCTTCGAGCGGACGGGGCGCCGGGTTGTCCCAGGCCGGCACCGGCGGGGCGAAGTTCGTCTCGATGCAGCCGGACGCGAACGCCAGCGGAGCAGCGAGGAACGTGGTCGTTGCAGCGCGCTTGATGTCGGACGGGCTCATGGGGGACCTCCGGGCTTCTTGCTAATTCCCGATCGCACGATCGGACGTCACCAGCTGACGAGGATTCTACGATCCCGCGAGGGGATCGGACCACGGATTTCACCCATCCGCGGACAGCCACACAGTGTAACGAGGCCACGAACGCCCGACCACCCTGGTTCACTGGGTGGAAGAGACGATCGTGCAGACGTGGTTGATGCAGTCGGCCCCGGCCGACCCCGAGCAGATGCAGGAGTCGCCCGTCGTGGTGCACCCAGCGGCCTCGGCCGAGAACGCGGCGAGGTCTTCGGCGTCCACACAGGCCGCGTTGGTCGCGTGGTAGCACCCCACCTGGTACCAGGACTCACATGGCGCGCGCAGCGCCACGCACTCCGACGCCTCGTTGCAGTAGTTCCCCGCCGAGACGGTGTCGCGCCACGCGCCTGCGAGCTGCTCGCAGGACATGGTGGTGAGATCGTAGTTCGGCAGCTCGCACTCGAGGGGTTGCGTGTCGTCGTCGTCGCCGGCCGAGGAGTCCGACGTTCCGTCGTCGCCGCCACAGGCCACGAGCGCCACCACCAGCAAGCTCCACCACCTGGACATCCACCCTCCCCGCTTCAGTCGGCCGCCGGAGCGTCGCTGTAGAAGAACACCTGCGTCGACGTGTACTCGAACGTGATCGAGACCTGGGTGCACTCCCCGGTCTCGTCGGGGGCGAGGTCGGCCCAGGTACCGAGCAGGGTCTCGAGGATCCCGGCGAGGCCCGAGTCGACGTTCTCCTCCTCCGCGATCTGCAGGAGGTACTCGATGTCGACCCCGCCGCCGAACACGCCGGACACCGTGCCGTCGGGCGCGATCGTGCCGCGGATGCGCCCGTCCACGAGCGCGAACTCCAGGGCGACCTCGAAGATGGTGACCGGCAACACGATCTCGAAGGGCGCCTCGAACCTGCCGTCGACCACCTCGAGGCCCTCGATGCGGACCGTGGGCAGGGCGAGGTCGCGGTCGAGCGTCTGGCCCGGCAGGATCCGCCCGTCGGTACCGACCATCGGCACCCCGGTCGCGCGCCCCACGACGAGGTCGACACACGGGTCGTTCACGGGGTCGTCGAGGCCCTCGAGCTCGAGGGTGATCATCAGGTCGCCGGCGGCGATCGCGGCCTGCACCAGGGACTCGACCGCGGCGGCCTCCGTGAGCTCGAGCGCGGGGAGCAGGTACGCGAACGCGTTGTCGACGCCCGGTGCGCCGTCGGGCGACGTGAAGTCGGTGATGCCGCACCCGACCGCGCCCGTGGACTCCGAGTCGTCGAGGTCGAAGCCGTCGGACACGCCTTCCACCTCCCGCCCGAACAGCAGCGTCTGCACCGCCACCACGTGATCGAACGCGCCGCCGGCTTCACAGGTCGCGAGACCTTCGCCACGCTTCGGGCCTTCGTCGCCGTCCCCACAGCCGAACCAGCTGAGCAGGATCATGTCTCCACCTCGGTGAGCGAGTCGGTGACGCGGCCCTCGTCCACGCCCACCTCGGCCGCCACGATGTCCATGGCACGCAGGATCGTGAGGAGCACGCTCGACGCGTTGGCCCCGTTCGCCGCGTGGTGGAAGTCCTGGCGGATGGCGCCACACGCCGAGCCCGCCAGCACCACCGGCATGTCGTCGAGGCTGTGGGTTCTCCCGAGGCTGACCTCCGTGGTGCACATGACGAGGCACGAGTCGAGCAGCGTCCCGCCGCCCTCGGGGATGGCCCGCAGGGAGTCGAGCAGATCCGCGAAGCGCTCCACGCAGAACACCGCGATCGCGTGCACCTCGGGCTGATCACCGGGCTCGTCGTGCGTGAGGCTGTGGTGACCGGCCGGCGCGCCGGGGAACAACACGTCGGAGACGGGCTCGTTGATGTAGTGGCCGAAGACGCGGGTCTGGTCACACGCGAATGCCATGGCGAGCAGCTCGGCCA
>JBIKWC010000094.1:0-22919 GCA_044356535.1 Myxococcota bacterium | reverse complement strand
TCCAGGACGGAGGGGTACGACGCCAGCGGCAGGCCGTCGTACGTGGGGGTCCCCGTCTGCGCGAACGGCACCTCGGGACCGTGCCCCTCGACGAACACGACCCGACCGTTCTCTCGGTAGAACGTACGCCGCAGCGCCTCGCGGGGGCGCGCACCCCCCAGGTGGTCCAGCAGGGCCAGGAGCGGCGCCTCCCCGTCGTCCCGGATCACGTAGTCGACGGTGTCGAACAGGCGGGGCTCGGACAGCTCGCGCAGCTCGGTGTTGACGTAGCCGCCGCCCAACACGACCACGAGGCCCGGCTGGGCGGCCTTCGCGGCCTGGGCCACCCGGAGCGCGCCGTACAGGTTGCCGGCGAAGGGGACCGTGAGGCCCAACACGTCGGGGCGGACCCGCGTGACGAGCTCGCTGGCCAGGGCGTCGATGGTCCGGTCCACGACTGTACCCTCCGCGGCGAGCGCGGCAGCGAGCGGATCGTACGAGGGCTGGGATGCCGCCAGCTGCTCCGCGTACCGCGCGAGGCCGAACCGGGGGTCGAGCTCCTGGACCACCGCAGCGAGGTCGTTCACGTACAAGGTGGCGAGGTGCCGGGCGCGCTCCGTGACGCCCAGCGCCCCGAACGCCCACCCGAGGGGGTCCTCGTCGTCCTCCTCTCCGTCGAGCCGCTCGAACGCGGGGCCCTCGGGCAGCAGGGCGCGGGCAGCGATGCGGTGGGCGAGGGTGGGGTCGTGCCCCTGCAGGAACCGCAACACCGGCCCGACCGTGGCCCGGTAGTCGTCGAACGCGTCCAGGAAGAACTCGAGCAGCGGCGTGGGCGGCGCCACCGACACGGCCTGCCGCAGCCGGTCGAGCCCCTCGGGCGACAGGAGCGAGAGGAACGTGCGCAGGGAGAGGTCGTCCTGGACAGCGTCCACGCCCCGCGAACGG
This sequence comes from Myxococcota bacterium, assembly GCA_044356535.1. GTDB lineage: Bacteria > Myxococcota_A > UBA796 > UBA796 > JACKER01. Next base: position 21,995 of record JBIKWC010000094.1, on the reverse strand, counting down.
AGGAACCCCACCAGCACGGTGGTGGCCGGGTAGGCGGTGTTGAGCTGGGTCATCGGGGGGATGGCGAGGAGGACACGCATGGCCCCGCTCCTAACACTCCGACCCGGCTATCTGTTGGTATCGTCGTCCGCGCCACACAGCGCGTGTCTGCCGACCGGCTCCGCCAATTGAGCCTGGCTCGCGCTTCGCGCGAGCGAAGCTCAATTTTCGTGTAGTTCGTGTGGGTCAGGGGCGCCGCCCCCGACACCCCCGCGGAGGACCAGTCCACCGTACAAAATGCAAGTTGGAGCTTCAACCTTTACCAACCGCGTACCGATGTCCATCGAACCTGGATCAGTTCCCCAGGGTCGACCTCGTGGCACGACCCGTGCAGTGGTGGAGCGGACGCAGGAGTCGTCTAAAGGAACAAGGCACGCCGAAAACCGGAACGGCGCCCCGAGAGGGGGGCCACTGTCAGAGCGCACACCCCCCATGGTTGCGGATGCACCGGGCGAGGCCGGGAGGCTTAGCAGGGAAGCGCGTTTCCAAGGGGTGTCGCCGCCTGGGGTAATGCCCAGGTCACGTGGTCCATGTGGGTTCGAGCCCCATCTCCTGCACCACCCTCACGCGGAGGCGAGCGCGACCGTCACGGCGTCCGCCACGCGCGAGACGAGCGGCTCCCGCGGGAACGTACGCCGCCACACGAGCACGAACTCCCGACCTGCCTCCTCGACGAGCGGGCGGGCGTGTACGTCGGCGCGGGCGGTCTCGGCGAGGACGGCGCACTGCGGGAGGAGGGTGGCACCGAGCCCGGTGGCCACCATCTGCACCAGCGTGGTGAGGCTCGTCGCCGTGAACGACGACGGCGACAGCGCGTGGGCGCGGCACACCGCCACCGTCTGGTCGCGCAGGCAGTGGCCGTCGTCGAGGAGCAGCAGGTCCCACGACGACATCGCCGCCAGCGAGGTCTCCGTCGCGGGCCCCGGTCCAGGGAACAACCCCACGAACGACTCGTGGCCGACGACCCGGTGGGCGAGGGCCTCCGGTGCGGGTCGGTCGGCGAGCAGGGCGAGATCCAGGTCTCCCTCGAGGAGCAGGCGCTCGAGGTCGGTGGTCTTCGCTTCGTGCCAGTGGAGCCGCAGCCCGGGGAGCTCCGCCCGCAGCGCCGGGTGGAGTCGCGGCAGCAGGTACGGCGCGAACGTCGGGATCATGCCGACCCGCAGCTCGCCACCTTCCGGATCCGCGAGCTCCCGGCCGAGGTCCTCGAGGGTGCGCGCCTCCCGCAACACCACGCGCGCCTGGGTGAGCAGCCGGAGGCCCTCGGGGGTGGGTCGGACCGGACGGGATCGCTCGAACAGCACCACGCCCAGGAGCTCCTCCACGCGGGCGACCTGGGTGGACAGCGACGGCTGGGACACCGCGCACGCGTCTGCCGCCGCTCCGAAGGTCCCGGCATCGGCGACGGCGACGACGTACTCCAGCTGGCGCACCGTGAGGTCGAGCGGGCGGACAGGCTTCATCCGCTGCTTCTATCCGTCGCGGCCGTGGTACGAAGGACTGGGAACCGCACGCGCGCAGCGGTGTCCGTGCCCTGGCGTCCGAACCCGCTTCCCCGAGGATCCCGCCATGTTCACCTGGATGACCGCCGTGGCCTCCGCCGATCCCCTCGTCGCCGTCGTCGTCATCGACCAGGAGGCCCGAGACCAGGGGTACGCCGTCGAGCTCGAGGACCTGGTGCTCGACGACGCCCTCCCGATCGACGTCGCCGAGGGTGAGCAGGTGCGGATCGTCGACCCCGACGGTGGCCGACACCCGTTGGACGTGGCCCCCGGGGAGGCCTGGGAGGTGGTGGGTCCGGACGGCGAGGCCTGGATGTCGAAGCTCGGTGAGGACGTGCGCACCGACGTCCTCGTGGTCCGCGGTGACGAGGCTGCGATCCGCGCGCTCGCTTCGGAGCTCGGGGCGCGGATCCGGGTGGAGGACGGACGCACCCTGCTGGTGGGCCACGACGTCCTGTTCGCAGCGCCCTGGGTGCGTTCCGCGGCGGTCGACCGGGTCGAGGAGGTGGGGTTCGTGCGGGTGCACCCCGAGACCGCGCGCGAGGACGACCTCCCCACCACCGGCCGCCCCTCTGCGCCGCGCCGGATGGTGGCTTCGGCTGCACCCACCGCGAGGACGGTTGCCCCTCCGTCGGTGGTCTCGACCGCGGTTGTCGCGGCGGCCGCGACGCCGAAGGCGCCCGCCCCGACCGTCGCGTCCACGGTGTCGGGCAGCGCCGGTCGGGAAGAGGTGGTGGGGGAAGAGGTCGTGAGCCAGGTGCCAGCGGCGGCGAGCGCCTCCCTCGACCCGGGCCCGTACGTGGGGATGTACTTCTGCGGCGACGGAACGCCCATCGCGCTCGACGGGGCCGGCCACTTCGCCAGTCCCCACGGCAGCGGCGAGTGGTTCGTGTCGGCGCCGGGGGTCGTCCGGCTCCAGGTGAACGGCGCGCCGCTCGGTCGGGTCGCGATCGAGCCCGACCGGCACTACTGCCACGCCGTCTGGTAGGGGCTACGTCCCGTCGGCGGTGAAGCCCGCGGCCACGTGGGACCCGTCGCAGAAGGGCTTCGTCTTCGACTGGCCGCAGCGACAGAGGCGCGCCTCGGTGCGCCGCGCGAAGACCCGCCCGGTGCCCGCGCACAGCTCGAGGTTGCCGCGGACCCGCAGGGGCCCGTTGCGGAGCGGCTCGACCTCGACCGGACCCCCGCGGTCGGAGAGGGACGTGGTGTCGCCCGTCGGAGGCTCCCCCGAGGCCACGAACCCGGCGGCAGCGTGGCTCCCGTCACACCAGGGCTTGCGGTTCGACTGCCCGCAGCGGCAGAGCGTTGCCCGGAAGCCGTCTGGTGCGCCCGCCACCGTGAGCGGCGCCACGAAGGCGTAGGGGCCGTTCTCCCGGACGCGCACGACGTTGACCGGTGGCGCTGTCTCCTCATCCCGGGGATCGAGGCGTGCGCGACCTCGGACGACCTCCTCGACCTCACGGCGCTTCCGGCCCGCGCCGCGATGATCGGCGGGGGCTACGTCGGGGTCGAGTTCGCCAGCATGTTCGCCCGGCTCGGCGTGGAGGTCTCGCTGTTCTATCGCGACCACCTGCCGCTCCGCGGGTTCGACGACCTGCTGCGTCGGGCTGCGGCCACCGCCCTGACCGACGCCGGGGTGCACCTGGTGCCGGGCGTGGTGCCGCGGCAGGTGGAGCGCGAAGGGGACGGGTTGCTCCTCCGCTGCACGGACGCGGTCGACCGCTCCTTCCCCTGGGTGCTGAACGCCACCGGGCGTCGTCCGGTTGCGGCTGGGCTCGGGGTGGAGGTCGCCGCTTCCGGCGCGGTGGTGGTGGACGAAGCGCTCCGGACCTCGCTTCCGGGCGTGTACGCGGTGGGCGACCTCACCAACCGGCACAACCTCACGCCCGTCGCCATCGCCGAAGGCCGGGCGCTCGCGGACGCGCTGTTCGGGGCGGACCACCCGACGGTCGACCTCCGCCGGGTGCCCAGCGCCGTGTTCATGAGCCCTCCGATCGGGACGGTGGGACCCACCGAGGACGAGGCGGTGGCCGCGGGGCACGACGTGGAGGTGTACGAGACGACGTTCCGACCGATGAAGGTGGCGTTCGTGGGGGGCGCCGAGCGCACGAGCCTGAAGCTGCTCGTGGACGCGAGCGACGGGAAGGTGCTGGCGGTGCACCTCCTCGGGGCCGACGCCCCGGAGATCGTGCAGTGCCTGGCCGTGGCGCTCACTGCCGGCGCGACCAAGCGCGACTTCGACCGCACCCTGGCCGTGCACCCGACCGCAGCGGAGGAGTTCGTGTTGCTCCGCCAGCCGACCCGCATCCGGAAGGCCGCCCGCTGAGCCTCGCGGCGACGGTGGGTCAGTCGAGGTCGGAGAGGTCGCGGATCAGGCCCGTGGCGCGCCCGGCTTCCACCACGCAGCCCTCCCACTCCACGACCTCCGCGTGTCGGCGCAGGGGAACGAGCGGACCGGTGGCCGCCGCCGCCCAGGCCGCGCGGGCCTCGCGGAAGTGCCCCTGGTGCAGCGCGATCGCGGTGTGCAGAAGCTGCCGGACCGCCTGGGCGACGAGGGCGCGGGGTGGTTCGCGGTCGAGCAGGGCTGCGGCCTCGGCCACGTGCCCCTGCAACAGGAGGGTGCCGCCGATGGGGCCGTCCAGGTCACCCCGCCCCACCCCGCTACGCTCGCACAGCTCTGCCACCTCGAGGTACGACGCCAGCGCGCCCGGCAGGTCCCCGGCGCGGCGGCGCACGTCCGCCCACACCGCGGTGGCGAACGCGAGCGAGGCGCCGTTGTTGGATCGGCGAGCCGCGTCCACCGCGCTCCGGGCGTGTTCTCCGGCCTCTGCGTGCCGGCCGGCGAGCGACAGGAACCGCGCCAGCTCGCGCAGCACCCGGTCCTCGAGGTCGGCGCGGCCCAGGGTCCGCAGGGTCGCGAGGGCTCGTTCGCCGCATCCCACCGCCTCCCCGGCGCGACCCACCGCGAGGTGTGCCTGCCCGAGCAGGACCAGCGCGGTGACGGAGGCGGTCCGCACGGGCCCTGTCGAGAGGGGTTCGGCGATGGCGGCGACCAGGTCCGGCCGCGTGTCGAGCAGCAGCTGCCCCCGCCGCACCTGGACCCTGGCTGCGGCGTCCTCGTCGCCCAACTGCGCGTACCGCGCGGCCGCCTCTGCGGCCCAGCGCTCCGCCTCCGCGGCGTCCGACCGGAGGTGGAGCATCCAGCTCCGGAGCTCTGCGGCGCGCGCTCCCGGGCGGGGCCACGCGTGGCGATCCGCGTCCGCGACCAGCTGCGCGGCGCGATCCAGGGCCTCGGCCAACCGCCCCCGCACGGCCTCGAGCTCGAGGGCGGCAGCCGCGTGGGCCCCGCGGGTGGGGTGGTCCGGAGGGAGCGCAGCGACCACGCGCCCCAGGGACTCGACCGCAACCACCCGCGCCAGATCGGCGCGCAGGCCGCCGGTGACGGCTCGCAGGAGCGCCTCGACCGGCTCCGGTGGCGGAGGTGACGCGCCGGGGGAGGCCAGCGTGAACCCGCGCGGCGACACGGTGAGGGCGCCCTCGCGCTCCAGGCGGGCGATGTGCGAGACGACGCGGCCCGGAAGCCCGTCCGAGCCGGCGACGACGTGGTCGGCGGCGGATGCGGCGAGGCCCATCCAATCCCGGGTCAAGACGTCGAGCTCCCGCAGCGACAGCGGGCCGAGCTCGATCGTCGGCGCGTCCTGGCCGAGGCCCGCGGACACGGACGCCGCGTCGCTGGTGACCAACACGAACAACACCGCAGCGGGCGCGATCGTGCGGGCCTCGAGCGCGAAGCGCGCCAGCGCCACCGTCTCCGGGCCATGCGCGGCGTCGTCCACGAGCACCACCAGCGGTCGCTCGGCCCACACAGGCGCCAGGGTCAGCAGCGCGCGCCCGTCGCCGTCGCCGGTCACCAGCTCCTGCAGCCCCTCGACCATCGCGGGGGTGGAGCCAGGCAGCCCGCGTGCGACCTCCGACAGCCGCCGGTGGAGCGACCAGCCGCGGCGGTCTCCCGTGCTGGTGAGCCTGCGCACGGCGGCGGCCGCTCCCTCGTCCGGCCCGCGCGCTGCGGTGTGGGCGACCGTGAGCGTCTGCGCCAGATCGAGCTCGTGGAGCCGTCCGCCGAACCACGAGGCCAGCCGGGAGGTGCCGACCCCGCACGGCCCCTGGAGCACGACGACCGCTTGCCGCTGCGCGGCGCGCACCTCGCCGAACAACGTCCACAGTCGGTCGCGCTCGGCCTCTCTGCCGACGAACCTGGGCCAGCGCGCTGCGGTGGGGCCGAGCCCGCCGTCGGTGAGCCACCGCACGCGACCCCACGCCTCGGGCTGCCGCCAATCCTCCCAGGTGGGCGCCACGTGGACGCGGGCTTCCAGCACGCCGTCGAGGGTCCCGAAGTCGGTGAGCGCGTCGAAGTCGGTGAGGGTCGCGCCGTCGAGCGCTTCCGGCTGGGTGCTCCGCGCGACCTCTCCGTCCACGCCGTCGTCCGGAAGGCCCCGGATCGCCTCGGCGGCGCGCTGGGGTCGGCGGCTCGGCTCCGGGTCGAGCAACCACGCGAGCCACGCCCCGAACGCGGGTGGCACGGGGAAGCGGGGGTGGAAGCCGTCCGCTGCATCCGACGGTGGGGCGCCCGAGGCGAGGGCCCACAACGTCGCTGCCAGCGCGTACAGATCGGTCTCGGGGCCCAGCCGGTCCGCTTCGCCCCGCCGCTGCTCGGGGGCCATCCAGCCGGGGGTGCCGCCCAGGATCCGCCGGCGGTCTCCCACGGTGCGCGACAACCCGAAGTCCGAGAGGCGCAGGCCCGGGACCCGCGCGCGCAGCTCATCGGCGCCATCGGCACACCCGACGAGCAGGTTCCCCGGCTTGACGTCCAGGTGCAACACGTCGCGGGCGTGGGCGTGGGCCAGCGCGGACGCCACGTGCAGCGCCACCTCGCGGAGAGCGGGCCAGTCTCCTGGGGGCTCGCTGACGAGTGTGCCGGTGGCGAGCTCCATCGCGAGCCAGCGCCGGCCGTCGATGACGCCGGTCCCCCACAAGCGCACGATGTGCGGGTGGTCGAGGCCCGCGATGGCCTGGAGCTCGTGATCCAGGGGCACCTCGGCGCCGGCAGCGTGCAGCTTGATCGCTACTGCCAGGCCCGTGGCGAGGTGTCGCGCAGCGAAGACCTCTCCCTGGCCACCCGCACCGAGGCGGGCACCAACGCGGAACGCGCCCAGGTCGGTCGGGATCTCCATCGGCGCCACGGTATCGTGGCGAATGCACATCACGTCCACTGTCGAAGTGATCGCGTTCTCGTCCGATGGCGCGGCGGCGCTCGTCGCCCGCAGAGAGGACGGACCCGAGGGCGGGGGCAGTCTGTCGTTCGTCCTGGTCGGGCGGGGGGTGTCGGGCACGCTCACGAGCACGTTCTCGCCGGGCGACGGCAGCACCCCGGAGACCGTGTCGGCTGCGGCGTGCCGGGCGGTTGCCAACGCCCTCGCGGCAGCGACCGCGGACTTCGTGGGCGTCTCGGTCCAGCCGCGCGCGTGTGCCCAGGACCGCACCACCGTGGTCCGGGCGGCGCCCGAGGCGAGGCGGGCGGTGGCAGCGGCGCGGGCGGGCGTCTCCGCGGACCGCTGGAAGGTGACGGGCGACACCGCCACGGCGGACGGGGTCGCGCTGGTCCTGCGACCGGGCGAGACGGCAGAAGCGTGGGGTACGGGGCCGTTGTTGCTGGTCGTGGTGGAGGGCGGGATGTCCTCCCGGCTGGCGCTCGCCCACGACCGGGAAGGGCGGGACGTGCCGATCCCGTGAGGGTCAGGGGGCCTGCACCCCGCCGTCGCCCAGTCCGAGCTCCCGCGCGAGCCAGGTGTACTCGAGGGCCAGGCGGTAGGCGGACTGCTGCTGGTTCGCCACGCCGCCGTGCCCGCCCTCGGTGTTCTCGTAGTAGTCGAACGGCACTGCCATCGACTGCAGCAGCGCGGCCATCTTCCGCGCGTGGCCGGGGTGGACGCGGTCGTCCTTGGTGGAGGTGTAGAAGAACACCGACGGGTACGTCACGCCCGGCCGCACGTTCTGGTAGGGCGAGTAGGCCAGGAGCACCTCGCGCTCGGCGGGCACGTCCGGGTCGCCGTACTCCCCCATCCAGGACGCCCCTGCGAGCAGCTGGTGGTAGCGCAGCATGTCGAGGAGCGGGACGCCGCAGTCGATCGCGGCGTAGAGGTCGGGTCGCTGGGTGAACGCGACGCCCATCAGCAGGCCGCCGTTGCTCCGGCCGATGGCGCCGAGCTGGTCCTTCGTGGTCACGCCCGTGGCCACGAGCGCCTCCCCGATCGCGAAGAAGTCGTCGAACGCGCGCTGGCGGTGCTCCTTGAGCGCGGCGGCGTGCCACGCCGGGCCGTACTCGGAGCCGCCCCGGCCGTTGGACAACACGAGCACGCCGCCCCGCGCCACCCACGCCTTGCCCGCCAGGGCCCCGTGTTGCGGCCGCGCCTCCTCGTCGAAGTACACCGGCAGGATGGCGGCGAGGAACCCGCCGTACCCGTACTGGAGCGTGGGGGCCGGACCCGAGGCCAGCACGCTGCGCTTCGCCATGACGAAGTACGGGACCCGGGTGCCGTCGGCGCTCGTCGCGAACCGCTGCTCCACGACCACGTCGGTCGCGTCGTAGAACGCGGGGAGCGCGAACAACGCGTGGACCTCGTCGCGGCGGTCGACGGCGAACAGCGTGTTGGGCACGGTGAGGCTCTCGAACGAGACGAGCGCGTCGTCGCGGCTGTCCGACGTGGCCTCGAGCGTGACGACGCCGTTGGCTGGCAGCGCGACGTCGCTGCGTTCCCAGCCGTTGCTGGTGGGCCGCAGGCGCGCGAGGCGACCCACCACGTCCTCGGTGAGCTGCACGAACAGGGACTTGCGGCCCACCCCGACGCCGGCGATGGCTCCGTTCGCCGGGGACGCGAGCACGAGCGCAGGCGCGCGGCCATCCAGCGGGACCGACACCAGCGCGCCCGAGGGCAACGCGTGTTCCGCCCACGCTTCGCGGAGGAGCACGAGCAACGCGCCCTCGAACAGGCCGGCGAGCTCGCTGCGGGCAGGGATGGCCAACGGCACCGGGGGGCCGCGGTCGGGGACCAGCAGGTAGTCGCTCTCGTAGAAGGTGCGGCCGCGGACGAGCAGCACGGCGCGCTGCTTCCCGTGGCGGACCACCAGGGGCGTGGTGGACACGTCGGTCACCGCGCCCTCGAACAACACCTCCGCGTCCGCCAGCGGGGTGCCGCGGGTCCAGCGCACCACCGTGCGCGCGTAGCCCGAGGAGGTGAGGGTGCCTTCGCCCCGGTCGGTGGCGACCAGCAGCGTGTCGGCGTCCACCCACGCGACGTCGGACTTGGCCTCGGGGAGGACGAAGCCGCCATCCAGGAAGGTCCGCGTGGTCTTGGAGAACTCGCGGACCACCGAGGCGTCGGTGCCACCGCGGGACAGGCGCACGAGGCACCGGTCGCTGCCCGGGAGGCAGTCCGCTCCCTCCCACAACCAGTTCTGGTGTTCGGCGGCTTCGAGCGCGTCCACGTCGAGGAGCGTCTCCCAGACCGGCGCGCCGGCCAGGTAGGACTTCGCGGTGGTGGACCGCCAGAGGCCCCGGACGTGGGCCTCGTCGCGCCAGAACCCCACCACCCGGTCGCCCTGGAAGTCACCCGACGGGATGCGGGCCTCGGAGGTCAGGAGCTGCAGCGCCTCCGCCCGGAACGTGGCGAAGCGGGGATCGGCCTCGAGCGCCGAGGTCGTGGCTCCGTTCCAGCCGCGCACGGCCTCGAGCGCCCGCGCTCCCTCGACCTCCTCGAGCCACAGGAACGGGTCCTCGGGCGCGGCGGGTTGGGCGTGGGCGGCAGCGAGCAGGGTGAGGAGGGGAGACACCGGCACCTCGTCCGTGGAACCTGCTGGGTATCTCCCCGGTCCGAGGCAGGTCAGCCGAGGCGCGTCGCCAGCTCCCGCTCGAGGTCCGTGATCGCCTTGCTGAACCCGGCGATGCCCTCGGCGAGCTTCTCGTTGGCCATGCGGTCGGCCGCGTGCATCCGCTCGAACGTGACGCGATCGAGGTGCACGAGCTCCTGGCCCCGGTTCGCCGCCGGATCGAGCTTGCGGGGAAGGTCGCCCTGCTGGCCCTCGAGCTCGGCGAGGAGCTTGGGCGCGATCGTGAGGAGGTCGCAGCCGGCGAGCTCGGTGATCTCGCCCACGTTGCGGAAGCTGGCGCCCATGACCTCGGTCGCGTAGCCGTGGCGCTTGTAGTAGTCGTAGATGCGGGTGACCGAGACGACGCCCGGGTCCTCGGCGGGCGCGTACGCGGTGCGCCCGGTGTCCTTGAGGTACCAGTCGAGGATCCGCCCGACGAACGGGGAGATCAGGGTCACCTTCGCCTCGGCGCACGCGACGGCCTGGTGGAAGCCGAACAACAGGGTGAGGTTGCAGTGGATGCCCTCGAGCTCGAGCTCCTCGGCGGCCTTGATGCCCTCCCAGGTTGCGGCGAGCTTGATGAGGATCCGCTTCCGGTCGATCCCGGCGGCCTCGTACATGGCGATGAGGTCGCGGGCCTTGGCGATGCTGGCGGCGGTGTCGTACGACAGGCGGGCGTCGACCTCGGTGGACACGCGGCCCGGCACCACCTTGAGGATCTCCATCCCGAACTCGACGGCGAGGCGATCGACCGCTCGGGCGGCGACAGCGGCCGGTGCCTGATCGGGGCTCTCCTCCTTCGCCCAGGCGAGCGCCGCGGCCACGAGAGCCTGGTACTGCGGCATGGCCGCGGCCGACGCGATCAGCGACGGGTTCGTGGTCGCGTCCCGCGGGCGGAACTTGTGGATGGACGCGAAGTCGCCGGTGTCGGCGACGACGACGGTCATGGTCTTGAGCTGGTCGAGGTAGGAAGGCATGCGGCCCCCTAACCCCGGTTCGGTGTCAGGGCGCGGGCGCGCCTTCGACGTGGCGATCCGCGAGGGAGGAGCGGCGCACCTGCACCAGCACGTGCGTCAGCAGGCCCAGGGACTGGTCCCCGACGGGCACCGCGTAGACACCGCCGCTGGCGAGCGCGGCCTGGAGCGCATCGGCGCCGATCCGCACCGCGGGGACGTCGTCGGGAGCGCCGGCGTCGTCGTCCCACAGGTGCACCTCGAACGTGGTGGACGGGTCGAGGACCCAGCCGCGGTACTTCGGCGGCGCGTCGAAGGTGGGGGCGTACGTGTCGGCCCGGCTCTTCAGCAGCAGCTTGCGGTTGGCGCTGCTGCGATCACCCGGGAGATCCGGCACGAGGCGCACCCAGCCGGCCGGATCCGGCGCGGCCACCCCGGCGGCGGAGACCTGCCCGAGCCGAGCGAGTCCGGGACCCCCAGCTGCGGCGACGCCGAGGCTGACCGCAGCGCCGACGGCGTTGGCTGTGGTGCCTCCGAGATCCCACGAGGTGCCGTCGGACTTCCCGCCCGCGAACACGGCGCCCACGAACTCCACGTCCACCCGGGGCCCGGCGGAGCCGGCGGTCGCCGGGGCCGGAGCCACGGGGAGGGGCGTGGTGCTGCGAGCGAGCTTCCACTTCGCAGCGTCCACGATGGCGCGGGAGGCGCCCCCGGCCGTGAGGCAGGTGACGTCGTCGAGGGTGAGCTCGCGGCCGAGCTTGATGGCCTCGACGATCTGGGGCTCTGGGCGTCCGGTGGAGGTCATCGCGAACACCTCGTCACAGGTGAGCGCGGAGGCGGAGTCCGTGAGGGCGAGCGCGAGGAACATGCCCGACGGTATCACCACCGATCCGATCCTCGTCTCTCGCTGATCACCGCTCCCGGTCGAGCTGTGCCTGCTGCGCCCGCTTGAGCGCGGCCAGCTCGGCCTTGTTGGCCATGAGCGGCGCGATGCGCGCGAGGACGTCGAGCACGTGCCCCGGGGCGTGACCGCGCGGAGGTGGCGGCCCGTACTCCTCGTGGAGCTCGGTCACCCGGGTATGCCCTTCCCGCTGCCACACGTGCGCCCATGACTTGGGCAGAGCGCCCACGATCCGCCCCCCAGCGTCCATGAGGTACTCGTTCCGGACGCAGCCGGTGGTGATGAGTCGGCGGTCCGCGCGCGTGACCAGCGCCGGTTCGTGAAGGTGCCCCACGCAGACCACTCGGTACCCGTCGTCCCCCTGCAGGAGGTCCAGGAACTGGGGGGAGGGCATGAGCTCGGGGTCGCCCGTGCGCATCCGGTACGCGACCTCGCGCAACATCGTCCAGGACGCCGTCCGCAGCGGGTCGTGCCCGGCGTACGCGTCGCGGGCGTACTCTCCGGTCCAGTAGCGCCAGTAGGCCTGCACCACGACGTCGCGCACCTCGGGGACGAGCTCGAACACGCGGCGGCGCGGCTTGACGCGGTCGAGGTCGAACATCAGGTGCTGCAGAGGCAAGACCACGTCCAGCAGGCACACCGAGCCCCAGGGGAGGCGCAGGATCCGATCGCCCTGGAAGTCGACGAACAGCGAGGCGGGGTCCATCCGGAACATGTCGTCGGCCTGGGCGCCGTGCTCGAAGTGGGCGTCGCCGAGGTCGAGGGAGAAGCCCGGGAAGTGCAGATCCGCGCCGACCTTCTCCCGCAGGGCCTGCTGCACCTCGGGGAACACGAGCTCGGCGTCGTGGTTGCCGACGGTGAAGTGGACGTGGCGGTCGGGCCGGGCGAGGAACCGCTGGAGCCCCTGGACGAAGTGCGGGTGCGCGGCGAGCACCCGCTCGAGCTTGTGCAGGGCGACCTCGGCGGTCACGTGGCGGGGCCAGGCGCCCTCGACCGAGGTCTTCAGGAAGTCGAAGGTGTCGCCGTTGAAGACGAGGTCCACCTGGACCGGCAGGTCGGCGTAGCGGTCGAACACGCCGCCGAGCCAGTCCGAGTGGGGGAAGTCGTCGAGGAGCCCGCCCGCCCCCATCTCGATGTCGCTGAAGCAGGCCAGCAGCTGGTCCGACCCCTCCGGCTGTCGCATCCGCGCCCCTCCGCTCGTCCCCCTATCCGGGGCGCGGCGCGGCGGTGGAACTGCGTTAGCCGGCCGGATGCCCTGGCTCCTCTCGCTGTTCGCGTGCACCCCCGCCGAAGACGCCTGCGCCCCGGAGCTCCCTGCGGGAGAGGCCGCCGCCACCGTCGATGGCGCCGACTTCACCTCCTCCGACGCCACCTGGCAGTTCGCCGGCGCGGCGGTCCAGCTCAACGCCAGCGGTGCCGACGGCGCTGCGTTGTCGTTCGTGCTCCAGACCACCAGCACGGGCGAGTCCCTGGACGTCGCCGTGGCCCCCTTCTCCGTGGACCTGTCCGACGCAGGCGGCGGCTGGATCACGTACTACCCCGACACCGGCGACTCCCTCACCACGCAGGCGGGCTCGGGCACCCTGGAGGTGGTCGTGTTCGAGGACACGCTGTCTGCCTGCTTCTCCGGGGTGCTGGGCGACGACGCCGGAACCGCGCTGGATCTCGCGGGCGAGCTCGTGGCGTCCGGGGCGCGCTGAACACGAGGTCTCTTTTCTTCTCTGGCGCTGGTCGGCCGGTCCCGCGGTGTACATCTCCAGGCGCCTCCCTGGAGCGCCCATGCCCCGCGCCCTGACCGGTGCCCTGGTGATGCTGCTGGCGGTGCTCGCCTGCGGCACCCCGGAGTCGATCTCCGCCCCCCCCGCCCGCCGCGAACCCGCGCCGGCCCCACCGGTGACGCCGCCAGAGCCGCCGCCGCCCGTTGCGCCGCCGTCCCTCGGAGCCCGCGTCGAAGACGAGCGCAACTCGATCGACGTGTTCAAAGCCGTCGCGCCCGCCACGGTGTTCGTGACGCAGAACCAGCTGGTCCTGGATCGGTACTCCATGCGGGCGTCGGAGGTCCCGAGCGGCGCGGGCACTGGCTTCGTCTGGGACGAGCAGGGCCACGTCGTCACGAACTACCACGTGGTCGACAACGCGCGGTCGCTGTCCGTCACGCTGCAGGACCAGTCGGTGTGGCCGGCCACGCTCGTGGGGGGGGATCCCCGCAAGGACGTGGCGGTGCTGCACATCGAGGCCCCCGCCGACAAGCTCGTCCCCGTCACCTTGCCGCCCGCGGGGTACACGCTCGAGGTCGGCCAGAAGACGCTGGCCATCGGCAACCCGTTCGGCCTCGATCACACGCTGACCACCGGGGTCGTCAGCGCCCTCGGTCGTGAGATCGTGGGCTACGGCAACGCCACGATCAAGGGCATGATCCAGACCGACGCGAGCATCAACCCCGGGAACTCGGGCGGGCCGCTGCTGGACTCGGCGGGGCGGCTCATCGGCATGAACACGATGATCTACAGCCAGGCCGGTCAGTCCGCGGGCATCGGGTTCGCCGTGCCCCACGCCATCGTCGAGCGCGTCGTGACCCAGATCCTCGCCAACGGCGCGGTGACCCAGCTCGGGATCGGCGTCGAGATCGTCGACGACCGGGTCGCCCAGCGGTCGGGGATCCAGGGCGTGGCGGTGCTGCAGGTGCGCCCCGGGACCCCTGCGGCGGAGGCCGGGCTGCGGGGGCTGCGGATGACCCAGCGCGGGCCGGTGGTCGGCGACGTGATCGTGTCGGTGGACGGGGAGGGGGTCCGCAACTGGGACGATCTGTACAACGCCTTCGACCCACACCACCCGGGCGACCGGGTGAAGCTCGGCCTCGTGCGCGACGGGCAGCCGCTCGAGGTGGAGCTCCCGCTGGTGGACGTGAAGGAGTGACGGACCTGCGGATCCGCGTGGGGCGCGCGTGGCTGCCCGACGGCTTCGCGGACGACGTCTTCGTGGCGGTCCGGGGGGGCGTGATCACCGAGGTCCGGCCCGGGCACCCGTCGGACGGCTGGATGAGCGGGGGAACGTTGTTCCCGGGCTTCGTGAACGCCCACGTGCACCTCGAGCTCGACCGCCCCGCGGTTCCGGGCGGCGAAGGGCTCCCCACCTGGGTCCGCGCGCTGCGTACCCGCGGGTACCCGCCGGGGGACGGCGTCGACAACGCCCTCGAGGCCCGCGGCTTCGGGACCGCCCTCGTGTGCGATGTGTCGAACGGGGGCCACACCGCCCCCGCGCTCCGGGCTGCCGGGCTCGCGGGCATCGTGCAGCACGAGGTCCTCGGGCTGGGGCGGTCCACGTTGGCAGCGCGGGTGGCCGCCGCCGCCCGTCCGTCGCGGGTGGAAGGGGAAGTCACGGTGCGTCCGAGCCCACACGCCACGTACTCGACCCACGCCGACCTGATCCGCGTCGCCGCGCGCCCCGACCAGGTCCCGGCGACCATCCACGTCGGCGAGGACCCGGCGGAGCGCAGGTTCCTCACCCACGGTGACGGCCCATTCGCCGAGCTGCTGGACGGGTTCGGGATCGACTGGCGGCCGTTCGAGGCTCCAGGCTGCGGGCCGGTGGAGTGGCTGGATCGGCTCGGCGTGCTCGGCCCGGACCTGCTGCTGGTCCACGGCGTGGACCTCGACGACGCCGATCGCGCGCGGATCGCCGCCCGCGGCGCCGCGGTGTGCCTGTGCCCGCGGTCGAACCTGCATGTCGGTGGGCGCCTCCCGGACGTTCCCGCGCTGGTCCGCGCGGGGATCCCGCTGGCGGTGGGCACGGACAGCCTGGGCTCCACCCCCGACCTCGACGTGCTGGCCGAGGTCGCCCTGCTGCGGGAGGCGTTCCCGACGGTGCCCGAGGACGTGTTCTGGCGCGCCGCGACCGCCGGCGGCGCCGACGCGCTCACCCGACCGGGCTACGGGCGGCTGATGGTGGGAGCGGCCCCGGGCCTCGTGCTGGTGGAGGGGCTTCTGCAGCCGCGGGCCCCCCGGAAGAACCTCGCCTGATCAGGAGCCGCACCCGGCTGCCACGTCCACCAACGAAGCCTGGAACTCGGGCAGCGCGCCCAGGTCCGGGTCGTACATGCTGGCCACCACGAGCAGATCCGCGGTGGGCAGCGCGCAGAACCCGCTCTCGACGTAGCAGTCGGCGTGGGTGGCGAAGCCGAGGTCCCACACCTCGGCGCACGTGGTCTGCGGCGTGACGCGCGTGGCGAGCTCCTGCTGCAGGCACGACGCCACCAACACGAAGAACGCCTGGCCATCGGGGCCGAGCTCGTCGTACGTCATGTCGAACGAGCGATCGGCGTACTTCGCGCCGAAGCCGAGCGGGTAGCCCTCCGGCCCGCAGCCTTCGCCCTGGGCGAGGGTGGTGTCGAGGCAGCGGTACCAGTCGCCGCGGCGCTCCTGCACGTCCTCGGGCGTCGCGGGCACGCAGCTCTCCGCTTCGTCCAGGGGCGGAGCGGGGTCGGGTGCGCACGCGAGCAGCCAGGTGAGCATCGGGGGACCCGGTAACCCCGGTCCGCGCTACGGGGGTCCGGGAGGGCGCGTGGGGGCGACGGCGAACCCGGTGTGGGCGGAGCTCGTGCAGCTGGTGCCGGTCGTGACGCTCGCGTCCTCGTTCCTGGTCTCGGGGGAGGTCGATCTGGCCCGCGCGGGCCCCCTGTTCGCGGTGGCGGCCGGGCTCACCGTGGTCACGACGGGTCTCGTGGCGTGGCGGGGGCACGTGCCGAACCCGATCCTGCTGGGCGCGGCGCTGTGGTTGTGGCTCGGCGCGGCGGTGTTCGGGAGCGGCTGGTCGGCCGGGGCGGCGCTCCTCGGGGACGCCCGGGGCGCTGCGCTGTTCGCGTTCGCGCTCCTGGTGGGGGTGCCCCTCACGCTCGGCGCGCCCACGGGCTACGTCGGCGCCCGCTCGGACGACCCGGCGTGGGTGCGTCGGACCTCGCTGGCGCTGCTGGTGCTGACGGCGGCGGCGATCGGCTGGTCGTGGACCTTCCGCGCGGACCTGCGCCTGGGCAGCGGCCTGCCGTTCATCCTGCTGAACCTCGCCCGGCGCGCGTTCATCGCCCAGGCGAAGTAGCGCTCACAACCCTGCGCCGCACACCGGGCAGTCCGCGCCGTCTTCGGTGAGGCGGGCGCGCTCGGGGTCGACGGCCGACGCGCAGGTCTCGCACGCCTCGGGCAGGGTGCGCTTGAGGTTGCGGTTCACGTCGGCGCCGCCGGGGGGCTTGGGCGGCGTGCCCACGGCCTCGCGGATGGCGCGCTCGAGGTCCGGCACGGCGGGTTCGAGCGGGGTCCCCGCCAGGTTCGCGAGGAGCTCCCCGAACACGCGGGCCGAGTGCAGGGGCTCGGCGTTGGACCGGGCGTCGCGGAGGGCGCCTTCGAGCGCGGCGACGGACGCTTTGGCGTCACCCGACCTGGCGCGGTTGGTGGCAGCGAGGCAGCCGAGCCAGGTGGCGGACCGGAACATGGCCCGCTCGCGGCACACCAGCGCAATCTTCTCGAACGCGGCAGCGGCGTCGCCGTGGCGTCCCGCAGCCTGGGCCTCGTGGCCGCCGACGAGCGTGTCGCGCGCGCGCTCACCGAGGCGCTGCTCGCCGGGCCGACGCCCACCCCGCACCTGTGGCCCCTGACCGAACCCGACCCCAGGACGCGCGCGCTGACCCATCTCCGACCTCCGGCGCACCCCCTACCACGGGAACCCGCGGGCGAGCGACCCGGGCGCGCCCGTGGCGTCAGGGAGCGGCGGGCAACGTGATCGCGAGATCGACGGCCGCGGCAGCGGTCTCGACCACGACCTTCGGGTCGGCGGGGTCCTTGCTCATCGCGTCGCCGTCGCCGTCGAGCGTGACCGACAGGGTCACGGTGGCGGGGATGGCGCGGGGGGGCCCCATCTGCATCACGTCGGCCTGGGTCAGGGTGAAGGCGAGCGGGAACGGACCCGGCGGCAGCTTCTTCGCCGCGAGGGGCGGACCGGGGTGGGCCGGGTCCTTGACGGACACGAACACGGCCTGGCCCCTCGGTGGACCCGCGAACGAGATGGTTCCCGAGAGGGCGAGCGTGGCCGAGGGCGCCGGGGCCCGCTCCGGTGCGGGCGCCGGAGCGACCGGGGTGGTGGGCGGCGCTGCGGGGGTGCCGCAGGCGGTCAGGGAGAGCCAGAAGGCGACGGCGTTGTACATGCCGCCGGGTATCCCGTGAAGCCGCCCGGGGACTGGGCTCGCCGAAACGGCCGCTCGTCGTCGTGGGGTGCGGCTACGCGGCCCGGCTCGCAGGCGCGGACCAGAACGCGTCCTTCGGGAAGGTGAACGCGAACTTCGTGCCGCCGTGAGCCCCGGTCTCCGCGGACACGGTCGCGCCGAGCTCCGCGCACGCCTCGCGCACGGCAGCCAGCCCCACGCCGCGGCCGGAGATCTCGGTGACCTCGTCCCGCGTGGACAGGCCGTCGGAGAAGAGCGCCTCCACGAGGTCGGCGCGGGTCGCCGTCGGCAAGCCGAGCGACGTGGCGCGGGCGAGCACCCGGTCCCAGTCGATGCCCGGGCCGTTGTCGGCGACCCCGACGACCAGCCGCCCGTCCACCACGGACGTCGACAGCACGAGGCGGGGGTTCGGCGCCCCGCGGAGGCCGTGGTCGACGGCGTTGCGGACGACGTGGATCAGCGCGGACCAGAAGGAGCAGAGGGGCTCCTTCGGCAGCCGCAACCGGCCGTCTTCGACCACCACCTCGATCTCCCCGCGTCCGAGCCGGAGCGCGAGCGACTTGGCCTGCTCGGCGAAGCGCGTGAGCCGCTGGCGTGTGGGCTCGTTCCGCCACGCGGCGAGCTGCTCGAGAACGGGGCCGGAGCCTCCGTCGCTCGCGGCGGTCTCCATCACTGCCTGGATCTCGGCCTCCTCGATCTCGACGATGCCGACCTTCGCTTCGCCGAGGAAGTCCCGCACCCTCGCTTCCGCGGCGTTCCAGGCGGCGGTCACCTCGGCGCGGTCGGCCGGCGTGATCACGCTCTCGTTCTCGGCCGCGCGGTGCTCCACCGCCTCGCAGGTGGCGGCGACGCTCGACACCGCGAACAGCGCGCTGTTGCCCTTGATCGTGTGCACGATGCGGCGGGCCCCGGCGTCGCCTTCGGGGGTCTCGGGAAGCGCGAGCTGTGCCACCTGCGAGCTCGTCTCCAGCATGAAGTCGACGAAGCCCTGACGGTCGCGACTGACGAACCGGAACACGTCGATCGTCTCGCGCTGCACGGCGTCGGCCTGTTCGCGAGCGAGGCGCTCCGTGGCGTCGTTCACCACGAACAGGACCCGCTCGACGCCGCCTTCGTCGCGGATGAGCCGGTAGGAGAGCTCGTAGGTGCGCTCCTTGGAGACGAGGCGGAAGGGGAGCTGGGCGAGGACCAGCTCGGCGGGCAGGATGTCGTCGGCCAGAGTGTCCCAACCCACGCGGAGCCAGGCGGCGTAGGTGGTGTCGGAGGCGGCGAAGTAGTCCCACACCCGCTGCCCGGCCACAGGCTTGCCGAACCAATCGGCGACCACCCGACTGTGCTCGGCAGACAGTGCGCCGTCCATCTGCACGGTCAGGAGGCCCTGGGAGACGTTGTCGAGGATCAGGTGGATGTCCCTGTTCATACGTGATGGAGATGTCCACGCCGCGCTTGAGCAACTGGTTCTTGAGCCGGCCGGCGAGCTGGTTGGTCAGCTCGCCAACCCAATCGCGGACCTGTTCCGCACCCATCGGGTTGGTCGCCTCGACCACGGGGAGGCTCGCGGTGAGCAGGAACCGGCCGCGGATGCCGTCGCCGAGCTAGCCGATGACGCCGCAGTAGCTGGGGGTCGCGTCTGGTGTCGCCACGGAGACCGGCGCGAGCGTGGTCCCGTAGCTGGCGAAGAGACTCACACAGGCGGTGGCCGCGAGGTCTGCGATGTGGTCGTTCATTGGTCACCCTGGAGTGGGTGTTTCCTCGGCCTCCGCGCAACGGACTTGAGGACGGCGCGAGCGGCATCAGACGCCGCGTGCCTCCCCGAGATCACCAGGGCACCGCGGAACGAATGTCGCATGCCCAGGAGACGGACGGGGCATAGATCAGGTGGTTCGCCGATCGATTGGGTCGTATACAGTTGGTCTACTGCTTGCTGGGTGGCCGGAGCAGAGGTGCACATGCCCCGCTTCCCCGCAGACGAACCCCGCCCCCCCGTGCTCCCCCTCGACGCCCACCTCGGCCACCTCGACCAGGTCCTCCAACACGCGCGGATCACGCGCCTGCTCCAGGCCCTGCAGCGCCGCCGCGAGGCCGCGGAGGGCAGGGCGTTCGGAGACGACGCGCGCTGACCCCCTGTCTCCCGAGTGCGGTAGAGTGCGCCGGGTGGCCGACGGAGGCGGGCGGGCGTGGAGTTTCCTGCGGGGACCCGAATCGATGGCCGCTACGAGGTGCAGGGTGCGCTCGGGCGCGGCGCGATGGCGAACGTGTACGTGGTCCGCCACGTGCAGCTCGGGTCGCTGCACGCCCTCAAGGTCCTGCACCTGCCGACGCAGGCGATCCGCGAGCGGCTCCTGCTCGAAGGCCGGATCCAGAGCGCGCTGCGCCACCGGAACGTGGTGGCGGTCACCGACGTGGTCGACGCGGAAGGGTCCCCCGGGCTGATCATGGACCTCGTCCGCGGTCCGCCGCTCGATCGGCTCGCGCGCGAGGTCCCGCTGTCGCTCGACCAGCTCGGCGTGCTGGGCACCCACATCCTGCTCGGGGTCCAGGCCGCCCACCGCGCGGGGCACGTACATCGGGACCTCAAGCCCGCGAACGTCCTCGTGGACGCCGTCGAGGCCGAGCTCGTCGCGAAGGTCACCGACTTCGGCCTCGCGAAGCTCCTGTTGCCCGAGGAGCAGTCGGCCACCGCCACACGCACCGGCACCACGCTCGGGACCCCCGCATACATGTCGCCCGAGCAGCTCCGCGACGCGCGGAACGTCGACGAGCGTGCGGACGTGTTCTCGCTCGGCGCCCTGTTGTACGAGCTCGTGACCGGAGCCCGGGCGTTCCCCGGAGACGACGTGATGGCCGTGTTCGACGCCATCCGTACCGGCACCATCCGGCCCGTGCGCGAGCTCCGGCCGGACGCGAGCGCTGCGATGGTCCGCGTGATCGAGGCGGCGCTGCTGCCCGATCGCGACGCCCGCACCGCGTCGGTCGACCAGATGCTGGAGGGGTGGACCGCGGGCCGCGGCGCTGAGGCCGGGCGCTACGACTGGCCGGCGGAGCTGATCACGCAGGTCGCCGCGATGGCGACGGTCCCGACCGGTCCGGTGAGCAGGTCGACGTCGGAGTCGACGTGGGGCGGCGCGTCGGTGGCGACGCCGGGGGTGGTGCGGTGGGAGGAGAGCGTCGCGCCCGTCGCGCCCGGTCGGCGGGTGCCTCGCCTGCTGCTGGTGGCGTTCACCGCGCTCGTGGTGTCGTTCGTGGTGGGCGTCGCGCTGACGAGCGCGGTGGTGGCGCTGCTGGCCATGGGGTGGCTCCAGTTCGGGGATGACGCCCCCGTCGCCGAGATCCCCGGCTCTGTGCCGTATGCACGCGCCGAGCCCGCCCAGGCCCTCGTCGACGGGCGGTTCGACCTCCTGGTCGCGAAGTGGGAGGCGGCGCTCGGGCCCCTGGGTTCGCGGGACGACCAGTGCCTGGATCCCCGCCCGTGCCTGGAGCTGGCCGCAGGCCTGTTGTGGTCGCAGGACGCCCACGCCTGGGGCTGGATCGAGCTGGCGGCCGACCAGGCCCAGCGCCCCAGCCCCGATCGCCGCCTCGCGGACCACCTCGGCGCGGTGGTCCGGGGCTCGGTGGGGCTGGACGACCCGCCGGATCGCATCCTCGACGATCCGCTCACCGCGCTGGTCCTGGCGCAGGTCCCCGCGCTGGACCCCGACGCTCGGACGGGGTTGCTGCGCTCGCTGCTGGCCGACCGACCGGAGCTGCTCGGGGCCCAGCTGCTGCTGGCGCGCCTGGAGCGGGACGCGGGGCGCGCCACCACCTCGGGTGAGCTCCTGGACGCCGTCCTGCAGGCCCAGTCCGACCACGCTCCGGCGCTGGCGTTGCGGGCCGAGCTCGCCCTGTACGGGGGCGACCCCGACGAGGCGCTGGCGCTGGCGGGACGCGCGGGCCTCGAGCCTCTCGCCGTGCGCGTGGGGGCCGCTGCAGGTCGGATGGG
Source organism: Myxococcota bacterium (assembly GCA_044356535.1). Classification (GTDB taxonomy): domain Bacteria; phylum Myxococcota_A; class UBA796; order UBA796; genus JACKER01. The sequence continues at coordinate 493 of JBIKWC010000094.1, read as the reverse complement.
CCCCGGTCTGGTCGGGCCGCCCACGGACGCGCGCGGGCGGGTTGCGTACCACGCGGGGGTCGCCGAGGCGGCGTACGGCTCGGGGTTCGTGTCCGAGGCGCGGGAGGAGCTCGTACGGGCGACGACGGGCGTGGCGCCGCTGGATCGCCAGTCGGCGGCGTGGCTGCAGGGCCAGCTGGCGTTGGCGCAGGCGGAGCCGGCGGGGCTCGACGAGGCGGCCCGCGAGCTGCGGGCGCTGGCGGCGGAGCCCCTGTCCACCCTCGAGTCCGCGCGCCTCGTCAATCGCGCCGACCTGCTGGACGCGGTGCGCGCGCTGGCGTCGGGGGATCGGGAGCTCTTGGAGCGGGCGCGGACGGGCCTGGGCTCGCGGCCGACGGGCGCGCGGTGGCTGGGGGTGCTGGCGGCCCTGGAGCAGGCGAGGGCCGGCGGGGGCACGGGGCCCGTCGGCTCGCTCGACGGGTGCGGGTTGCGACTGCTCGGCGCGCGGTGGGCC
>JBIKWC010000375.1:0-6459 GCA_044356535.1 Myxococcota bacterium | reverse complement strand
GCCGCAGTGGCGGCCGCGATCGACCCGAGCCCGACCCTTTCCCGTTGGCACGCATCGTGCTGTAGGGGTGCAACCGCTTTGCGGCCTCTGCTCCCCGTCTGCTCTGTCTCGCACCGCCGTTCTCATTCTCTCACGGCGTTTCTGCTGGTGGTCCCGGACCCCGGCCTTCGATGCGAACAGACGACCTGGAGTCCCCGATGCCCAACCCCCGCATCCTCGTTGCCCTCTCCGTCGCGGCCTGCTCCGACGCCTTCGTCCTCGCGCCCTCCGGCGACGCCTCGCTCGACGGCCGCGAGACGCTGTTCACCACCGGGGACGACCAGGAGCAGGACCTCGCCGAGGGCATCGCGTACGACTGGCTCGACGCCAACGAGGACCGGGTGCTGGCCGGCATCGACTCCCTCCGCACCCACCGCGTGCAGATCGGCGACGGCGCCGCACACGTGCGCATCGACCAGGAGTTCGAGGGGCTCCCCGTGTTCGGCGCGCAGGCCATCGTCCACATCGACGGCGAGGGCCTGGTGGAGGACCTCACCGACACCTGGCACCACGGCGTCGACGTCGACACGCAGGTGTTCTTCGAGGACGTGGACGCCGTCGAGAAGGCAGTGGCCGCCGCTGGTGGCTGGGACGCCGTGAGCTCGTTCCCCGACACCGACCTCGGCGTGTACGCAGCGGAGGACGGGGACCACCTGGTGTGGCGCGTCCGCGTCCCCATGCTCGACGGCTCCGACCACCCCACCATCCCCGTCGTGTTCGTGGACGCCCACGACGGCGCCATCGTCGACCGCTACGACGACCTGCAGACCGCCACCTGCACCGCCACCACCGCGTACAACGGCGCCATCTCGTTCCCGTGCGACACCACCTCCAGCGGCGGCACCCGCCTCGTCTCCGCGAGCTCGGGCGGCGGCACGTGGTCCATCCGCAACCAGGCGCCGTTCAGCATCACGAGCAGCGCGCTGTCGGACGTGACCAGCGCCGGGACCGCGTGGACGGCCAACAGCGCCGCGGTGGACGCCCAGTACGGCATCCTCGCCACGCTCGACTACTTCCGCCAGGTCCACGCCCGGAACGGCATCGACGGCAACGGCGGCCCCCGCCTCAAGGACAGCGTCATCACCGCGGTCGTGAACTACGGCAGCCGGTACGACAACGCGTACTGGGACGGCACCGCGATGGTGTTCGGCGACGGCGACGGCACCTGGACCGGGCCGATGGGCGCGCTCGACATCGCGGCCCACGAGATGACGCACGGCGTCACCCAGTACACCGCGGGCCTCGTGTACCAGAACCAGTCCGGCGCGCTCAACGAGGCCGTCTCCGACATCTTCGGGGCGCTGGTGGAGCACCGCAAGCAGGGCGGCGCCACGATGTGGAAGATCGGCGAAGACGCCTGGACCCCGGGCCAGTCCGGCGATGCGCTCCGCTACATGGACGACCCCTCCGCCGACGGCCAGAGCGCCGACCACTGGACCCGCCGCTACACGGGCGCGGAAGACAACGGCGGCGTGCACCTCAACTCGGGCATCCCCAACCTCGCGTTCCAGCTCCTGGTCGACGGCGGGACCCACCCCCGGGTGGCGTCGGTCGTCGCGGTGCCCGGCATCGGCGTCGAGAAGGCCGCGCGGATCTGGTACTCCGCGCTCGCGAACTACATGACGCCGTCCACCGACTTCCTCGGCGCCCGCACCGCCACGGTCAACGCCGCGAAGGCGCTGTACGGAACGGGCTCTCCGGAGGTCTTCTCGGTCGAGGCCTCGTGGGCCGAGGTCGGCATCGGCGCCGCCCCCAGCACCAACCCCACCCCGACGCCCACGCCCACGCCGACCCCCACGGGTGGCCTCGACCTCACCGGGCAGGCGGCCGCCACCGGCACCTCGCTCGCGTGGCAGGTGCAGGTGCCCCAGGGCGCCACGAACCTCGTGATCCGCATCGGCGGCGGCACCGGGGACGCCGACCTCTACGTGAAGCAGGGCTCGGCACCCACCGACACGGTCTACGACTGCCGGCCCTACCGCTCCGGGAACGAGGAGACCTGCACGTTCGCCGCGCCCGCCGCCGGCGTCTGGTACGTCAGGGCCAAGGCCTACAGCGCGTTCTCCGGGCTGTCGGTGTCCGCCACCTTCACGGCCCCGCCGCCCCCGCCGCCCACGACCGGCCCCCTGCTCGACCGGGCCAACCTGTCGGCCGCGACCGGCAGCGAGACCGCCTGGACGTTCGTGGTCCCCGCGGGGAAGACGCAGCTGACGGTGGCGTTGACCGGCGGCACCGGGGACGCCGACCTGTACGTGCGCAACGGCGCGGCCGCCACGCAGACCGCGTTCGACTGCCGCCCGTACCAGTCGGGGAACGAGGAGCTGTGCACCTTCACCGCGCCCGCTGCCGGCACCTGGCACGTGATGGTGCACGCCTACAGCGGCTACGCCGGCGCGCGCCTCACCGCGTCCGTCCCGTAGTCAGCCTTCGAGGGCGAGCAGCAGCAGCTCGCCCGGGACCGCGGGGTCGTCGGGGTCGGTGACGGCCCAGAACGTGCCCTCCCGGTCGGTGGGGACCAGCCCCTCCACCTTGTCGGTGGTCCGCGCCCCCGCCCCGTCCACCACGGTGGCGACCACCTCCACCCGCCGGTCGGGGGACAGGCGCCCCACCACGGAGCCCGCGACCGCGCCGTCGTCGAAGTACGAGTCGGTGACCTCGGCTGCGGCGGAGAACCAGCCGCCGGCGGTCAGGTCGGTGAACCGGAGGGCGTGGCCGTCGAGCGCGCCCAGCTCGACCTCGGTGGCCGTGGTCTCCGGAACCGGGGCGTGTGCGGGGTCCTCGAGGAAGGCGCGGAAGGTCTCGGCGTCGGTGGTGATCAGCAGGTCCGGCGCGCCCTGATCGCCGCCGCGCTGGGCCAGGACCACGCGCCCGTCCCACGTCTCGCCGCCCTCCAGGTTCAACGCCGTCCCCGAGCGCACGTGGCGGTCGGTGAGGGCCTGGTGGAGCCGCTCCGCAACGTGTTCACGAGGTGCGTCGTCGCCGGCGTTCCACACCAGCAGCGTGCGCCGGTGGGCGAGGGGGCCGCCGCTCCCCAGCGTCACGAGGAGGTCGCCGACGACGAACACGAGCTCGAAGTCGGGCTTCTGCTTCTTGTTGCCGAGGCCCGCGTCGAACACGCGCCGCCCATCGGGACCGGCTTCGAGCACCACGTCGTCCACCCAGCCGGTGGTGGGGTCCACGAAGCCCAGGAACCGCGCGTCGTCCTGGACCACCACCAGGTGCCCGCGCCACCAGGCCAGCCCGGAGGCGGCCCGCACGTGGGCCGGTCGGTCCTGGGCAGGGTCGGCGCCGCGTCGATACAGCAGCGGCCTCCGGTCGCGCACGACCGCGTGAACACGTGACATCCGACCTCCGGCGCTGCATCCTACCGGACGGGCCCGGGCGACGGGCGGGAGGGGGGACGATGCTCTGGCTGGGCTTGCTCGGGTGTGGCGGCGACAAGTATGGGAACGACGCACCGAGCGACGTCCACAGCGCCCTCACCACCACCACCGACCCCGGGTTCTCGCGCTGCGTGGCCCGCTGTTCCCGCGGCAGCGACGGCGAGGGCTGCGAAGCCGCCGGCCTGCAGGACGCCTGCGAGAACTACTGCGTCGACCCGCCGCCGGTGCCGGAGGAGTGCGAGACGTTCTTCTCGAACTACGAGAGCTGCGTGGCCCGGCTCGACGACTGGACCTGCCTCGGCTCCCCCGTGGTGATCGGCGGCCTCGCCGCGCCGGTGCCCGTCGACCCGTACGAGTGCCGGCTCGAGAGCGACGAGCTGGAGGTGTGTGCGGCGATCCCGGACCCGGGTTGTGAGCCCACCCTCGGCGGAAGCGGCGCAGCCTGCACGGCCGTGGCCACGTTGTGCAACGCGGGCGGCGTCACGTACTCGACCGACCTGCTCTGCGACGGCGTGGTCTGCTCGATGCTCGTCGACAGCGGCGGCGGCCCGTTCGAGGTCCCCCTGCCCCGCGCCGATCAGCTGTGTGACGAGCTCGCCGAGAAGGCCGCGCTCGGGCCGGACCACGCCGCCCGGTTCCTCCTGGCGGTGTCGGGCCTCGATCCCCGCTGACCCCTACCCGGGGCGCCAGTCGCCGTCGCGCAGGCGCTCGTGGGGGTGGAAGTCCGCCTTGTACGCCAGGTGGGGGCTGTCGCCGACCCACAGCCCCAGGTACAGGTGCTCCCGTCCGGTCCGCCGGCACAGCTCGAGCTCCTGCAGCACCGACCAGGTGCCCGGGGACAGGTGGCCGAAGTCCGGATCGAAGTAGAAGTACACGGAGGACGCCGCGGTGCGCCCGAGGTCCACGACGCCGATCCCGACGAGGTGGTCGCCGTGGAAGTACCGCATCTCGACGGTCAACGTGCAGCTGTGGACCAGCCACCCCTGGTAGCCCTCGGCCGACATCTCCTCGTCGTCGGCCTGCCGCAGCCCGCGCTCCTGCTTGTGGCGGCGGTACAGGGTGAGGTGCTGCGCCGAGACGGTGGGGTAGGTGAGCTCGACCCGCCCGGCGCCCTCCCATTTGCGCGCTACGCGGCGCTGCGACTTCGAGGGCCGGAAGTCCGGCACCGACACGCGGAGGCCTTCACAGGCCTGGCAGGTCGGGCACTGCGTCCGGTACAGGCACGCTCCGACCCGGCGCTCGGCCCGCCCGAAGCGCGTGTCGGTCTCGTCGAGCGTGAGCCGTCGGAGCTGCCGCCACAGCGGCATCCGCGCCACGCGGTCCGGCAGGTAGGGACACACCTGCAGGCCGTCGTGGACGAGGCGCTCCGTGGTGGTCAGCGCCAGACCTCGCGCTCGAGATACTCCGGCAGCGGCCGACCGAGCGCGCGGTCGGAGCCATCCGCCGGGGCGAAGCACACGGCGTCGCTCCCGTTGCAGTCCTGGTCGATCCCGTCGCTGCACACCTCGGGAGCGCCCGGGTACGCGAACTCGTCGGTGTCGTCGCAGTCCCCGCCCGTGGCGTCGTAGAACTGCGGGCGCACGCAGCTGCGGCGGCTGCGCGCGGTGTCTCCGAAGGAGTCGCCGTCGAAGTCCTCGTACCAGAGCAGCGCCGACAGCGGGTCCACGTCGAGGTCCTGGTCGTCGACGGCGCGGTCGCAGTCGTTGTCGACCGAGTCGCACACCTCGGTGGCGTCCGGGTTCACGTCGACGTCCTGGTCGTCGCAGTCCGTGTCGTCGCTCACGAAGCCCGGAGGACGCGCGCAGGCCACGGCCTCCACGTCTTCGTCTCCGAAGGTGTCGCCGTCTTCGTCGCGGTAGAACAGGTCGGCGGTGGTCTCGTCGAGGCTGTCGTCGAAGCCGTCCACGAGCGTGTCGCAGTCGTTGTCGCTCCCGTCGCAGACCTCGTTGGCGCCCGGGTACGTGAAGATCTCGGTGTCGTCGCAGTCGAGCCCGAAGGCCAGCAGCACGGAGTCGGCGTTGGGGCCGGTGCAGCGGTTGCCGGACGGCGTGCCGGCGCCGAAGCCGTCGCCGTCGGTGTCGCTCACCCAGGGGGCGGGCGGGCCGAGGAACGGGTTCTCGTCGTCGCAGTCGTCGGTGTTGGCGACGTAGAACCACGGCTGCCAGCAGGCCAGGGTGGTGACGTTCTCGTCGCCGGAGCCGTCGCCGTCGGTGTCGGCGTACCAGGTGGACTGCGTGGCCGGGTCGATGTCGCTGTCCGAGTCGTCGATGCGCTGGTCGCAGTCGTCGTCGATGCGGTTGCAGACCTCGGCCACGGCGGGGCTCACGTCGAGGTTCGCGTCGTCGCAGTCCTCGGCGTTCGCGACGTACTGCGCGCTCGGCGCCAGGCACTGGACCGCGAAGTTGTCCGGGTCGCCGTAGCTGTCGCCGTCGCCGTCGAAGTACCAGTTGGGCGCGGTCCCGAAGTCCAGCGTGGGGTCGAGGTCGTCGGCGCGGTCGTCGCAGTCGTTGTCGATGCCGCCGTCGCAGACCTCGGTCGCGTCGGGGTTGATCGTGGCGTCTTCGTCTTCGCAGTCGAACGAGTTGTCGACGTACCCGCTCGGGGCCGCGCAGCTCGTGATGCCGAGGTCGGCTTCCGGGTTGCCGAAGGTGTCGCCGTCGCCGTCCAGGAAGAACAGGATCTGGCGCAGGCCCTCGTCGGACTCCTCGTCGCAGTCGTCGTCGAGGCCGTTGCACGCCTCGATCGCGGACGGGTTCACGCCGGCGCGGAAGTCGTCGCAGTCCTTGTCGTTGGCCGAGAAGCCGCGCGGGATCTTGCCCGTGGCGTTGCCGTTCTCGTCGACCGGCTGGCAGACGGGCTTGCTCGTCTCGGGCGCGCCGAAGCCGTCCTTGTCGGCGTCCGCGAAGACGAGGATCTTGGATTCTTCGGTGCATTCCTCCCCGACGGGGATGTCGCCGTTGCACGCCGCAAGCGCCGCCAGGATCCACACGCGCATCGCCACACCTCGTTCCAAGCCCGTTCAGGACCACGGGGTGAG
>JBIKWC010000093.1:0-23201 GCA_044356535.1 Myxococcota bacterium | reverse complement strand
CGGACTGCCCGTGGCCGGCGCCCGGGTGCTCGAGCTCGGCTGCGGGACCGGGCGCAACACCACCTGGCTCGCCGACCACGCAGCCCACGTCGTCGCCCTCGACGGCTCGGAGGGCATGCTCGCCCGCGCCCGCGAGGCCCTCGCCGAGCGGCCCGTCACCTTCGTCCACCAGGACCTCCTCGCGCCGTGGCCGGTGGCCGAAGGCTCGGTCGATCTCGTGCTCGTCGACCTCGTCCTCGAGCACGTCGAGGCCCTCGCTGGCGTGTTCTCCGCCGCAGCGGGCGCGCTCCGGCCCGGTGGCGTCCTCCACGTGTGCGAGCTCCACCCGTACGCGCAGCTCGCGGGCCGGGGCGCCAACTTCACCACCGCGGCGGGCGAGGTGCGGGTCCCCGTGTTCCTGCACCACGTGTCGGACTACGTGAACCCGGCGATCGCGGCAGGGTTCCACCTCCGCCGGCTCGGTGAGTGGTGGGTGGACGAGGCCGAGCCCGCCCCGCGGCTCCTCAGCTTGTGGTTCCAGCGGTAGACTGCCGGGGGAGGCCGCATGCGCGCCACAATCTCTGCTCTGCTCCTGGCTGGTTGCGCAGCCCCGCCGTCCTCCACCGGCCCCGGCGAGCCCGTCGGGTCCACGCCGGAGCCGCAAACGTCCACGCCGGCGCCCACCACCACGCCCGCGACGCTGCCCGCGTGTGTCACGCCGCGCGCCACTGGCCCCATCCCGCTGCAGGTGGCGCGAGAGATCTCGTTCGACCACACCGGGTGGCAGCTCCACAGCGGCCGGTTCCTCGACGAGAACGGCGACGGCGTGGTCGACGAGACCGATCCGCAGCAGCTGTGGGTGTCGACCGAGCTGGCCGAGTCGCTGTACGACTCGACCGCCACGCTCCGACGCAGCGTGGCGCCCGATGCGTGGTTGTCCCGCGGGGTCGTGGGGGACGTGGACCCGGCGGTCCCGGGTCCCGAGTACGGCGTCCTCGGGTCCTACGCGCGCGGATCCGGCAGCTGGGACCTCGTCGACGGCGGAACCTGGATCGCTGGGTCTGCCTTGCCGCGAGGGGATGCCGACGGGAACCCGTGGTTGGCCGACCTCGACGGGGACGGCACCATCGAGCTCGTCGCGGGAGCGAGCATCCGCGACGCGCGGACCGGCGCCTGGAAAGCAGACCTCCAGGGGCTCGAGGGGGCGGGCGGGAACCCCACCGTGATCTCGGCCGACCTCGACGGTGACGGACGACACGAGCTCGCGACCTTCGGGAACCGCACCGGGGTCCAGCTGTTCGAGTCAACGGGAGCCCTCCGCGGCACGTGCTCCGCCCCGACTCCCGGCTGGACAGTCACCGCGCTCGCGATCGGCGACCTCGACGGCGACCCGGACGGCGAGGTCGTCGCGGCGGGCGGCGGCTTCGTCGAGATCTGTGATGCGGACGGCACGCTGCTCCGCTCCACGAGGCTCGACACGGTGCAGACCGCGGTCGTGGGCCTCGGTGAGCTCGACGGCGACGCTGCCCCCGAGATCGTGGTCGGCGACGTCACCGGCCTCGTCGTCCTCGACGACGACCTCACGGTGCTCTTCGAGCGCGGCATCCCCGGCGAGGACTGGGCCTTCTGGCCCTTCGCGCTCGCCGACCTCGACGGCGACGGCTACCACGAGATCGTCGTGGCGGAGTGGGCGGGCGCGTACGGCACCCTCTTCGTGCTCGGCGCGGACGGCGCTGTGCGGGGCTCCCTCGCGGGCGTGCCCACGACCTCGTCTTGGATGGCCCACCCGCTCGTCACCGACCTCGACGCGGACGGCCGCGCGGAGATCGTCCACAGCGGGCACCGCGGTGTGGTGGTCGTGGACGACGGGGCGGGCGGCTGGGACGTGCCGGGCGCCGACGAGGCGTGGTCGGGACCGAACAAGTTCCCGGGAGATCGGGACGCCTGGGGCGGCTTCCCCGCGGCGGGTGCACCCCACTGGGCCACCCCCGAGCGCAACGTCTGGCAGGGGCTGCCCACGTTCCGGCACCCGAGCGCGGACTGTCCCTGACGCGGGACTGCCCTGATCCGGACAGCCCGCGGTAACGTCGGCGCGGAGGTCGGCGTGCGTGTTCCCCTGGTCGTGAAGGTCGCCTACACGGCGTTCTGCGCCGTGTTGATCCCGGTCTACCTGCGGTCGTACGGGCCCACGAACTTCCTGTACTTCTGCGACATCGCGGTCCTCACCACGCTGGCCGCCGTGTGGACCGAGTCGGCGCTCCTCGCGTCGGCCCCCACCGTGGGCATCGTCGCCCCGCAGCTCGTGTGGCAGGTCGACTTCCTCGGCGGCGTGGTCGGTCGCCCCGTGGTCGGGATGACGAACTACATGTTCGATCCTGCGTTGTCCTGGCTCACGCGCGGGCTGTCGTTCTTCCACTTCTGGTTGCCGTTCCTGCTGCTGTACCTGGTGTGGCGCCTCGGGTACGACCGCCGCGCGCTCGTCGCCTGGACGGTGATGACCTGGCTGTTGTTGCCGTTCTGCTGGCTCGTGTTGCCGGCACCGGACCCCGCCGCCGACCCGAACCTGCCGATCAACGTCAACTACGTGTGGGGCTTCTCGAGCGCCGAGCCGCAGGCCTTCGTCCCGCCGCTGGTGTGGCTGGCCGGCCTGATGGTGGGGCTGCCGGCGCTGCTGTTCGCGCCCACCCACCTCGTGTTGCGCCGGTTCGTCGCGCCTCCGCCCGCGGGGGCGTGAGGGCAGGGAGCCGCGCTCAGGGAGTGCGGTGGATCACCAGGTGCAACGCCTCCTCGGTGGGGACGCTGCGCACCACCCGATAGCCGAGCGCGGCCAGATCGAGGCCGGCCCACAGGGCCTCGCCGATGCCCAGCAGCGTGGGCGCCACGGCCAGGTGCAGCTCGTCCAGCAGCCCCGCGGTGAGGGCGTGGCGAATGGTGGCCACGCCGCCCCCGAGCCGCACGTCGCGCTCCGGACCCGCCGCCTCGCGCGCCAGCGCCAGCGCTGCCTCGAGCCCGTCGGTGACGAAGTGGAACGTGGTCCCGCCGGCCATCGCGAGCGGCGGCCGCGCATGGTGCGTCAGGACGAACACGGGCAAGTGTACGGCGGCTCTTCGCCCCACCAGCCGCGCCAGGCCAGGTCCCACGGCCCGCGCCCCGGCCCGAACATGTTCCGCCCGAGGATCCACGCCCCCAGGCCCTTGAAGCCGTCGGCCGCGAACCGGTCGTCGTCGCCGGTGGTGCCACCGACCCCGCTCCCGTGCCGCTGCTGGAACGTGGCCGTCGGGAACACCCAGCGGTGCAGCTCCTTCCCGCCCCGGCCCAGCGGGTGCTCGAGGGACTGGTCGGGCCCGGCGCCGAACCCGTCGGCCGACACGCTGAAGCTCGCGACCCGGAACCGGCCGGCTCCCACGCGGTGGGGCACGGCCTCGACGTGGCCGGCGAGGCGCGCGACGGTCTGGTGCCCGCCTTCGACCGCGCCGAACTCCTCGACCACGCGCCGGCAGGCTTCGGCGCTGGGGAACGTGGACCGCCACCGCAGGCGGGTGCCGTCGCCGTCGGCGTCGAACGTGACGCGGAACTGGATGGAGCCGTCGGGGTTGCGCTGGTCGTACGCGAGGCGGCGCGCGGGGTCGACGGTGGTGAAGGACACGAGGTTGTCGAACCGGCCGTGTTCGGGGTGCGCCAACACGAAGCGCCACACGCCGCCGGGCCGCAGCTCGAAGGCCTCGGTCTCGGCGCGGAAGCCGTCGGGGCCGAACCAGGCGGCCAGCTGCTCGGGGCTGGTCCAGGCGCGCCACACGCGCTCGGGGCTGGCCCGCAGGTGGCGCTCGAGGCGCAGCTCGTCGGCGGGGGCGTCCTGGGTCCACGGGGTCATCGCTCGTCTCCTTCGGGGGGGTCCACCAGGAACCGCTCGAGCCGATCGAGGCGGTCGCTCCAGTGGCGGCGGAACTGGTCGGCCCAGTCGTGGACCTCGCGCAGGGGGGCGGCGTCGAGCGTCCACAGGCGCTGGCGACCGACGCGGACGTCGCGGACGAGCCCGGCGCCGGCGAGCACGGTGAGGTGCTTGGTGACGGCCTGGCGGCTGGTGGCGGTGTGGTGCGCGAGGGCGGAGGTGGGCTGCGGGGCGCGATCGGCGAGCCGCGAGAGGAGGGCGAGCCGGGTGTCGTCGGCCAGGGCGGCGAACAGGCGGGCGTCGGGCGCGACCATGGGCAACCTCTGGGTTGCCTGTATGCCGGGACACCGACACAGGCAACCCATGGGTTTCCTGATGGCGGCGGGTCGGGCGTTGGACCCTGCAGGTGCCGCGTGGTACGCCCGGCGATGCCGCTATGGTTCGGAGCGTTGCCGGTCGCCCCTCAGGATCCGTTCGAGGCCACCGCGGCCGGTGGCAGGCTGTGGCACGTCGAGGCGGACGCTCTCGTCGCGCTCGACCCGGACGGCCGCGAGGTGTTCAGGGCCGCCCTCCCGTGTACGGGTCCCAGGCTCCAGGTCTCGTCGGACGCCACCCTCGGGTTCCTGGAGTGTCCCGATGACCTGATCGCCGTCTCCCTCTCCGACGGCGCCGTCCAGTGGAGGCTGCCCGACAGCCGGGGACTCGTCGAAGCTTCCGGTGTCGTGTCGTCGGATGGGGTGGTCCTCGACCCACACACCGCCGCGGTCCTCGCGCGACACGTCCCGACGGATCCGTTCGAGCGACTCGATGACGTAGCCGGCGGTCTGCTGGTGGTGGAGTCGAGGGACGAGGTGCGTGGCTACGACCACCACGACCGGCTCAGGTGGACCGCGCCGGGGCGGAACCCGTTGGCGTACGCCGGCGGAACGCGGGTGGCCCTGGAGGACCAGGGCTGGCTCCGCGTGGTGGTCTCCCGGTCGGGTCGAACGCTCGGTGGCAGTCCGGTTCGGGCCGTGCCCCTGGTGGCAGTGGGTGACGAGGTCTGGGCCAGGCCCGTCGAGCGGGTGGATGACGAGGTCTGGACCGAATCCCAGGCGGTCGTTGCTGCCACGAGGCCGTTGACGGCCATGCACCAGACCCGGATGTTGCGCGTCGGCGCCGACGGTGAGGTGCGTGGAGAGGTGGTCGTACCCGCCGTCGGGTGGTGGGGGGTCGACGCGGTGGACGGGCGCGTCTGGAGGATCTCGCAAGGGGTGGTCCGGACGACGGACCGGGAGGGTACCCAGCGTTCGGGGCCGCCGATCGCAGACCAGGTGGTGAACCTTCCACGGGTGCCGCTGTTGGGCGTCGCCGACGGCGCGCGCGCCCTGTTGTACCTCGCGCCGGACCTCGGGATCCGGCTCCGGACCGACGCCGGCGTCGAGCGGGTCGAGGTCGGCCCTGCACTGCCTGGCGCGCTGGCGCTCTCGGCGGACGGCGCGCGCGTCGCGGTCACGACGGCGTTGGGGGAAGCCTTCCTGGGTGTCCCCACCGATCCGCGACCCGTTGCCCTCCGCAGCGGCGAGAAGGCCACCTCGGTCGTGTTCAGTGACGACGGCGCCGCCGTGTTCCTGGTGTCCTCGGACGGCGGGACGCGCCTCTCGTGGCGGGACGGTGCGTCGACGGCGGAGCTCGCGTCCACCCCGCTGCCGTCGAAAGTCGCGGGTTCCAGCCTCGTCAACGCCAGCCCGGGTCGCGTGCGGGTCTCGACGTTCGGTAGAACGCTCGAGTTCGACGCTGCGGGCCGCGCGGTGCGGAGCTGGACGCCCCCGTTCCGCCGACAGGACGAGGTCGTCACCTCGGCCGACGGGGCAGTCAGCGCCCACGTGGAAGACTCGACGGTCACGCTGCGATCGACGGTGGACGGGGCGGAGCTGGGCCGCGAGGACCTTCCCGGCCCGGTGCAGCGCGTGGTGTTCGACCCTACGGGACGCGTTCTCGTCGCCGTCCTGGAAGGTGGAGGCGTGGCGCGGGTGGCGGTGCCAGCAACGCAGCCATTGCCGCTGTCACCGCTGGCATCCCGCTCGCAACCCCTCGTGGCGCTCCCGCGCCTCACACCGACGCCTCCGCCCACGGTACCCACGCTGCAAGCGGCCTGGCGGGCGGGTGATGCGGTCGTGGGCCTCGACCGCGAACGCGTGGGATACGTCGGGGAGAGGAGACTGCCGGACGGCGTGGTCCCCCTGGGCGCCTGGGACGACGGCTCCGTGCTGGTGTGGCAGGATACCGCGTTGGCGCGACGCGCCCCGGACGGAACGGTCTCCATCCTGGAGCAGCTCGACGACGCAATTGTCGACGTGGCCGCCACCCCTGGTGGGTGGGCGTGGGCGTCACAGCAGGGCGGCGCCGTCCACGTCGGCGTCCTGGGTGGGCGGGCCTGGACGATCCCCGACGCTCCGTTGGCGTTCGCAGGGCCCGGGACTGTGCCCTTCGTGGGGCTGACGAACGGGCACCTCGTCGTCAACTCCCCCGGCGCGGTCGTGGCCCACGACCGCTCGGGGAGCGGTCCCCGCCTCCCGGTCGAGGGGTGTTTGCTCGCTGCCGCACCGGGCCAACCGAGGGTCGCGGTGTCCACCCACGTCGGTCCCGTCGTGGTGTGGGACGTTGCCGGGGACCGCGTCGTCGCCGTGTTGGAGGCAGGCGCGGAGTGTGCGGTCGCCGCGTTCTCACCGGACGGGACCCGCGTGGCCACCTGGACCCGCGAGGCGTTGATCGTGTTCGACCTCGCTCGCCCCGATCAGCCGGTGGCGGCGTTCGTGGTGCCGGACCCGAGCCCGATGGGCCTGGCTTGGGCGGGGGACACGCTGGTGGCAGGGAGCGACAGGGGCACGGTGCGATTGCACCTTCCCTGAGGGCGGCGGCCCGGGAGGAATGCAAGGATCCGGTTCGCCGCGCGTAGGCTCCGGGAGAGCAGGGGAGGCGTGGATGGACTTGTTGTTCCACATCATCGAGCGAATCATCACCCAGTGGATCTTCGGCCAGCTGTTCAGCCATGGGTGGCTCACCGTGATGGTCCTCGGCGGGCTCGCGGTGCTCGGGGTGTTGTACTTCACGAGCTGAGCGGTCCGCTCAGCGCGACTGGACCCACGGGTCGTCGCGGTCCGCGTCGAAGTCCTGGGCCCAGCCGACCCAGCCACCCGGCGCGCCCTGCTGGGGGGCCTCGGGCTGCGGCGTGGGCGCAGGCTGCTCGGGAGCGGGCGCAGGCTGCTCGGGAGCGGGCGCGGGCTGCTCGGGCGTGGACCCGTCCCCGCGCCAGACCAACCCCTTGGCTTCGAAGCCCGCGAGGATGTCGGGCAGCGTGCGGCCCATCGCGTTCGCGACCGAGCGGATCAGCTCGGCCTCGTTGCGGGTGCAGTCGCTGATGGTCTTCTTCACCATCACCGCGGTGTCGGTGGTGGGCGTGGTCCGGACGCGCGCCCAGGCGGCGGCGGCGACGGCCTCGGGGGACTGGGGCGTGGGGTTCGCGAGGAGGTCCCGGACGTGCTCGAGGGCCTTCGCGAGGACCCCGGCGCTCTCGGGGGCGGGCGCGTGGTCGCCGCCGAGCGAGAACGGCTCGGGGTGCAGCTCCGAGGTCACCCACACCGGGCTCTCGGCGAGGCGCTCGTGGACCTCCTGGCGGACCCCGTCGCGCACGGACTCGCGGCCGAAGGCGAGGCCACCGAGCTCCACCAGCGACTGCCACTCGGCGAGGCTGTCGATCGGGCTCCCGTACACCGGGTGAAGGACGGAGGGGACCCTCCAATGCGCGAGCTCGGGGGCGTGGTCCACGAACACGATGGTGCCGGCGCCGTGAACGACCTCCTCGAAGTTGGAGAGGCCGAGGATCTCGTCCACCGCGGCGCCCACGTCGCCCGCGCCCACCTGGTGGCCGGCGGAGTAGGCGTCCTGCAGGTAGTGCTCGGCGCCGTAGCCGACCGCGCGGGCCAGGTTGCGGGTCTGCGCGGCCTGCTGCTCGTCGTCGCATTCGGCGGCGCTCTGCATCAGGCGGAGGGCCTCGGCGAACTGGTCCACGAACGAGGTGGCGTAGTTCGGGCCGCCGGCCTCCCCAGGGGCGAAGTGGTCCTCGTTGGCCTGGGCGAGGGTGGAGTAGGGGACGCCGTACTTCTCGGTGATGGGGTCCCAGAACGCGACGGACTCGAGGGCTGCCCGGTCCTCGAGGTTCTGGTCGAGGTGGTTGCGGATGGCGACCACGTCGGTGTGGGCGTACTCGAACAGGGCAGACGGGGCGCCCACGAAGTCGACGAGCGCCGAGATCTCGCCGGCGGTGAAGGCCACACCGCTCACCACCACGTCCTCGCCGTCGACGGCGTCGCCCAGCCCGATGTGGCCGCCGGTGTCGAAGAAGGCGCCGACCTCGGGTGCGGCCTGGGAGGTCTCGGTGGTCTCGGTGGTCTCGGCGGTGCGGGGGCGGTGGGTACGGGCGGTCATCTCGGCCTCCGTGGACCGCCCCTGCATCGCGTGGACCAATGGAGAAACGCCGAATGATTCGCGTGCGAAGGCGCCTGGTCGACGGACGTCCGTCGGAGGTCGGCCGGCGGCGCACTAGGATGCTCCCGGAGGCAGCGTGGAGTTCGGACCGTTCCGGGGCGTCTCGCGGCTCGGCGCCGGCGCGGTGGGCGAGGTGTGGCGCGCCGTCCACGAGTCCAGCGGGGACGAGGTCGCCGTCAAGCGGCTGCACCCCGAACACGGCGCCCGCTGGCGCTCGTTGCTCCGCCGGGAGGTCGAGGCCGTCGCGCGGCTCGATCACCCCGGGATCGTGTGGATCGTCGACCACGGCGTCGGGGACGACGGGGCCCCCTGGGTGGCGCTCGAGCTGGCGAGCGGCGGTGCGCTGGACAGCCACCAGCCGCCGGGGTGGTCCACGGTCCGCGACTGGCTCGACGAGCTGCTCCCCGCGCTGCAACACGCCCACGCCCGCGGCGTCCTGCACCGCGACCTCAAGCCCGCGAACGTGTTGTTGTGCACCCTCGACGACGCCCGGCCCGGACCGAAGCTGTGCGACTTCGGCCTCTCCACCGTCGCCGGGGTCCAGGGGCCGCGCGGGGGCACGCCCGACTACCTCGCGCCCGAGCAGCGGGAGGGGCGCTTCGCGGACGAGGGCCCCTGGACCGACCTGTACGCGTTGGGCGGCGTCGCCTGGACCCTGGTGTGCGGCGGCCCGCCCACGACGACACCGTGGTCGCCACGGTTCCCTGTCCCCAGCGACCTGCGGGAGTGGGTGGCGCGGTTGCGCGCCGACGCCGTGTCCGCGCGCTTCCCGACCGCGGTGGCCGCCCGCGAGGCCCTGCGGCGGCTCGAGCGGATCTCGGAGGGACGCGCTCCGTCCCGTACGTTCGATGGGTTGGACGACGATCGACCCGCTCGCCGCCACCCCAAGCGGATGCCGGCGTCCCTGGCCCTGTTGGGGCTGCGGTCGGTGCCGCTGGTCGGGCGCAACGAGGAGCGCTCCCTGCTCTCCGGCGTACTCCGGGGCCTGGTCGCCGCCGATCCCGCCGCCCCTCGCGCCGTCCGGCTCCTGGGCGGGCCGGGGGTCGGCAAGTCGGCCCTGCTGCGCTGGCTCACGACGACCGCGCGCGAGCAGGACGCCGTGGACGTGCTCCCGTGGTCGCCGAGCGGAGACGCGGTCGCCCGGGCCCTGCGCAGCTTCGCGCTCCGGCCGGGAGGGGTGGGTGTGGCCGACGAACGGGCGCTGACCGACGAGCCCCTCGCCGCGCTCCTCACCTGGGTGACGACCGCGGAGCGCCCGGTCCTCGTGATCGCGGACGACTGGGATGCGCGGGACCTGCAGTTGCTGCGCGCCGCCGTGGCGCTCCGTCCCGGCCGGTTGGCGGTGGTGGCTGCCGCGCGCGCCGGCGAGCCGCTCCCCGGGGTCCGCGACGTGGGGGTGGGCCCGCACCCGGATCCCGGGGCCCTCGCGAAGGCGCTGGGGGTCGGAGATCCGGGCCTGCTGGAGGCCCTGGCGCGCGCCTCCGTGGGCAACCCGGGGGGCGTGGTGGCCCGCGTCCGCGACCTGGCGTCCCGCGGGGACCTGGTGGAGGGGACCGCCGGCTGGAGCCTTCGCCCCGGCGCCGCGGTGCCGTCCGGGGAGGACCTGGCGGACCTGATCCCGGAAGGCGACCGGGCGGCGCTGTCGGTCCTGGCGCTCCTCGACGGCGTAGCCACCGAGAGCGAGTGGCTCGCTGCCTGTGCCCGCGTCGGGATCGTCCTCGCGCCGGGCACCGTCGAGCGCTTCCGGCGGGCGGGGACCATCGTCGCCGGCCCACGGCTCGCGGACGCCGCGCTCCGCGAAGCGTTGGTCCGGCGGGGGGAGGCGAGCCCGGACCAGGTGCGCGCCGCCGCGGAGGTCCTGCACGAGCCCGGGGCGCCGGAGACCTGGCGGTCCTCGGAGCGGGCGGAGCAGGCGGGGTGGTTGCGGTGGCTGGCGGGGGAGCCCGCGCGCGCGGCGGAGCTGCTGGCGTTCGCGGGGAGGCTCGAGCCGGACACCGAAGCGCGGCGGCACCTGATGCTCGACCTCGCGGAGGCTGCGGCGGACGCCCTGCCCCCGGAGCGCCGGGAGGAAGTGCTGTGGCGCGTCCGTCACAACCGGGCGGGACACTGGTCCAACCACGGGCACCACGCCCGCGCGGTGGAGCTCTCCGACGCGTTCCCGGACCTGACGCCGCGGGGGAGGTTGAACCACGCTTCCATCCTGCTGCGCGCCGGCTACCCCCACCGGGCGCTCCAGATCGCTCGCGAGGTGGTCGATGCGTTCCCACCGGACCAGCGGCGGGCGTACCTCGCCCGGCTGGAGCTGGCGCGCTGCCTGATCGAGGTCGGGTACACCGAGGAGGCCCGGCCGCTGCTCCGCGACGCGGACCCGTTGTCGAGGTACCTCCTGTCGATCTGCTGCGTAGTGGACGGAGACCCCGCAGCCGGGCTCGCGGTGCTCTCGACCCTGGACGAGCCGCCCACGCTGGAGCTGCGCGCGCTGATCGAGCTGGAGCGCCTCGGCTGCCGGGTCGAGCTCCGCCAGGCGGCGTGGGACGAGGTGGAGGAGGCCTGGACGAGCCCGTGGTCGGTCGCCAGCGCTCACGTCCGCGTGGGGCTGGCCGTCGTCCGTGTGCTTGCGGCAGCCTGGCACCGGCCCGAGGAAGTGGCGCGTGCCGAAGCCGACCTGCGCGAGGCGCTCGCCGAGAACCCCATCCGCACCATCGCGCTCCGGCGCCTCCTGGACCTCGCGGTCACAGCGTCTTCCGGCGAGCTCGCGCGACGCATCGCCGACCTCGCGGCTGGGCAGCTCCCCCTCGACGGCCCCGACTGACCGGCTCAGCCGCCGCAGGTGGCTGCCCACTCCTCGAGGAGGGTGGCCTCGGAGCGCAGGGTCCCCGCAGGGACGTAGGACCACGCCCGCAGCAACGGGTGCTCCAGGTCCGGGTACCGGCGCGCGACGAACGACCACGTGTCGCCGACCGCAGGGTTCGGCATCTCGCCGACCACGACCCGCTGCGAACCTAGCGTGCCGCCCAGGATCGCGAGCTCCGCCTTCCCGTCCGCCGTGTCGCCGGCGGTGTCGCGGACCACGTGATCGACGGTGAGCGAGACCCGCGTCGCCAGCTGCGGCGGCCCACCTGCGGCGGACGGCAACCAGAACGCCGTCAGCTCGACGACGGTCCCCACGAACACGAGGTTGGCGTCGCACACGGGCTGCGGCGGCGTGAACCCCAGTGCGATCCCTGACAGCGCAGCAGCGAAGACCACCGGACACCTCGACACTGCCGTACCCCGTCGGTCGAATCCGGGGCACCGACGTCGCGCTGGCCCCGTCGTTCGCTGGGTTCGTGGACGACCTGGTCCGCGAGGGCTGGGTTGCGGAGACGCTGGCCGTGGTGGAGGCGGCCACCTGGAGGCTCGCGGCGACCGATCCGGAGGAGTCGGGTGCGCGACGGGTGTGGGAGCAGGTGCTGGCGCCATCCTGGGGCGACCTGGCGGGCAGCGAGGAGGCGTAGGTACCCATCCCCCCTCGAACCGACCACCTCCCGAACCATCCCCCATCCAACCGACCACTTCTCCCCCACGAGGTCGGCTCTGCGCCCGGAGACTGGGTGAAGCTCGGCGCTGGCTCGTGCCGGCCCCGCGCCACCTCGGGCCGCTGGTCGGTTGGGAGGGGGATGGTTCGGCGGCTGGTCGGTTGGGAGGGGGATGGTTCGGTCGGCCGGTCACATCGGGAGGCCTTCCTTCCAGGCCGAGCAGTCCACGATCTCGGCGTCGAACCGGCCCCGGATGGTGCCCACCTTCTGCCCGGCCTCCGGACCGTAGGGGACCGTCGCCTCCACGTCGATCGTGCCGTCGACGTGCTCCTCGTCGACAGTGTCCACCTGGAGCACCCCGCCGACGCCGAGGTTGTGCGACGCCGAGCGCGGCGGGAACCAGGTCCAGGTCTTGACCGCGTCCTGGCCCGGCATCACGCCCGGGGTCAAGCGGTGGGGGCCCGTGCCCTCAGGGAGCTCGGACGTGAACCAGATCCCGCTCAGGGGCGCGAGGACGGGGGCGCGCGGCGAACAGTCGGGCGACGGCGTGAGCTGGAACACCAGCTGGTCGTTCCCGTACAGCCCGCGGAGCAGGCGGGACCAGGTCAGGGTGCCGGTGACCTCGTGGCCGTCCAGCGCGAACGCGTAGGCGACGTCGGAGCCGCCCTGCCCGGGCAACCGGGTCGAGGTCGCCGGGCAATGGGTGACGGTCGCGTCGAAGGTGCCGGTCAAGGTGCCGTCCTGCCCGTCGCCGACCAGCGTCAGGTCCACCACGCCGGCGCGGCGCTCGCCCTCCACGCGGTCCAGGCGGACCTCCCCGGTGGCGGTGTACGGGTCGCTGCCCCCGAGGCCCGCGAAGGTGCCGCCGCCCTGCAACTCCCCGGGCTGCGCAACGTCTCCCTCGGGCAGGAACAGCGTCCGCTCGCGTCCGTCGTCGAGCGCACACGGCGCCGTCGGGGCGGGCGGGTGGTTGGACATCGCGAGGACGACGCCGTCGTCGAACACCAGCAACCGCGCGAACCGGTATTTGTACACGGGGTCGCGGAACGGCGGCTCCTGGGCGGGACGGTGGAGGGCCGCCTGCAGCGCGGTCGGGGGCCACGGCGCGGGCGCCGGCTCGACGACGGGCTCGACCACCGGGGGCGGCGACGGCGCAGGCGCGCTCGGGGCGTACGTCACCGCGACGCCGAGCGCGATCGCGGCGAGGCCCAGCGCCACGGCCGGCCAGCCGCTCGACCGCTCGGGAGGCGTGCGCAGGCCGAGGAACAGCAGCACCAGGAGCAGCACCCAGCCCGCGACGGCCGCCACGAGCCAGAGGGCGGCGATCATGCGCTCAACGGCCAGCCGAGCGCGTGGAAGGCGGCGAGCACCGCGCACGCCACCGGAGCGACGGCGACGAGCGCGGTCGCGAACGCCATGGCCCCGGGCAGGCGGGCGCCGCGCCCGAGCCCCACCCCCGCGACCAGCAACCCCCAGGTGATCAGCGTGCTGCCGACGAGATCCCCGGGGCTGGCCGCGCCGGGCGGATGGCGATCGAGCAACGCGGTCTGGGCGGCGTGCATCAGCAGCGAGGTGAAGCGCACGTCGGCGGCCCCAGCGATCAGGAGCAAGGCCCCTCCCGCCACCAGGCGCGGCCACGGCGACGACCAGCGGACGGTGAGGGCCGGGAGCACCGCCAGCGCCAGCATCCCCGGGAGGGCCACGGGCATCGCGAGCAGCCCGAGGAACGGCAACGCGAGGATCGGCACCCCGAACGCGACCACGGTCGCGGCCAGCCCGAGCGCCATCCAGCCCAGGAGCTGTCCGGCGTCCACCGCCCCGGGGTCCCGGTCGTCCATTCCTCTCCCCGGCGACCCCCGTAACTGGCGCTGGACCTGCACCGCGGGGCCGGCGCAGCGCGGATTCAGGCCTGGTCCACGCGGTGGTCACCCGGGAAGGAGAGACTGGTGCTCCCACCGGAGACTCCATGCCGCACGCCGCGCTCGCAGCCGCCTTCACCCTCGGCGGGTGCTCGCCGCCACCTCCGTCGACCGGACCCTCGCCGGCGCCCCCGTCGGAGCCCTTCGAGCCGGAGGAACCGAGCGTGTGTGGCGCGCCGGAGGAGCCGACGGGTCGGTGCGCGACCTACCGCATCGAGGCCGTCGTCGACACGCCCGAGGGTGAGGTCCGCGCAGCGCGGACGTGGAGCGTGTGCCAGATCGAGGTGTCCATCCCCCTGGGCGAGGGCAAGTCGCTCACCGGCCTCGAGCACCGGCGGGACGCGGAGGCCCTGTGGCTCGACCTCGGCGCGCGCGGCCAGGCCGTGGTCCTGCTCCGGGACGACTACAACCAGGAGTTCCCGAACCGCGTGCTCCTGGAAGCTGCCGCTCGGGGAGGGGATCCCTTCGCTGTCCCCGCAGGCACGCGGTTCGAGCTCGCGCCGCACTGGTGGCCGATCGTCGTCCAGTTCCCCGACCCGTCCGACCCCGCCAGCGTGGTCGAGGTGTACCGAGGCGGCACAGGAAGCCTCTCCCAGCGGGTGGGTCGTCCGCCCGAGGTCGACCGGTTCGAGGAGCTGTTCGGCGTGGGGGTGCGCCTGCGCAGCGTCGCCGTGGAGTTCACCGACGCGGCGCCCGAGCCTCCGGAGCTGCACCAGCACCTGCCGTTCCTCGCGGAGCTGCCCTTCGAGGTGTCGCGGGCGAGGTTCGGACGCCACCTCCTGCGCAGGTCCGACCTCCGCTCCACCCGGTTCGAGTCCGTCGCGGCACCGCCTCCGCCCGCGCTGGCCGGCCCGCCGGCGACCGTCACCACCCACGCGGTGGGCGACCTGCCGCGGCGGGCGCTCGCGTTCACCCCACCGCCGGGCCCCGCAGCGTCCAGCCGCTGGCGCACCGAGGAGCAGGGCACCTTCGCGGTGGAGGGCGCGGTGCGCGGCCAGACCGTGCCGCCGTCGGCCGAACGGTTCGTGGTCGACCGCACGGTGCGGCGCGTGGTGGAGGCCGCGCCGGCAGGCAAGCCGCTGACCATCGGGCTCACCCTGGCGTTCGACGCCGCAGAGGGCGCGCCCGCCCTCGATCTGCGGCGCAAGCGCTCGGTCCCGCGGCCGGTGACCCCCGGACCCCTCCCGCCGCCGATGACCGTCGGGCTGCGCGTCGACCCGCGGAGCGGGGAGGTGTGCGCGATCGAGCCGCGCTACGACCGCCGCGCGGAGGATGCCCTGCGCGGCGTGCTCGGGCAGTGGCGGGCCCTGATGCCGCAGTTCCCGCGGCGTCCGCTCGGCGCAGGCGCGCGGTGGACCGTCGAGCGGGACCTGCTGATCGGCGAGGTGGTGCTGCGGGTCGAGCAGACCTGGTCGATCACGGGGATGGAGGGGGACCGCGTGTCGCTGTCGGTCGAGCAGGAGGCGACCTTGCGCACGGCTCCGGCGCCGGGGCGCGGCCACGTGGGCGTCGGCACCTTCACCGGTGTGGGCTCGGGCGCGCTGGAGGTGGACCTCGCGACGCTGGCGGTGCGCGGCTCGATCGAGACCACCTGGGACGTCGGGGACAGCGCACCGGACGGGAGCGTGCGGTGGACGCTCCACGTGGTCCAAACCGAGACCTGGAGCGACGCCCCCTGAGGGTTCAGTCGAGGTCGTCGAGCGCTTCGGGGGCGACGGCATCTCCGCCGAGCCGCAACACCGCGAAGGCCAGCAGCACGGAGAGCGCAGCCGCACCGAGCAGCGCCACCGAGAGGGACACCCGGTCCGCGACCACGCCCATCGCGACCGGGATCGCGAGCGCCGGGGTGCTGAGCAGCGAGACCACCGTGGGCACCGTCGCGGACCGCGTCGGGAGCAACGTGAGCATGCGGTGGTGCACCTTCGCCCACACCACTGCCGTCCCGCCGCCGAGCGCGGCGAACCCCACCACCTGCACGGCCAGGGTGGGTACGAGCGCGGTGGTCACTGCGCCGACGACGACGAGCGCGCACCCGACCGCCACCCGCGGACGATCGAGCCCGCGGCGGGACACCAGGAGCGACCCGGCGATCCCGCCCGCCACCACGCCCCCGGCGAGCAGCTGCGCGGCCGCGCCCGAACCAGCCGACGCCGCCCGGGCGACCGCGAACCCGAGGAACGTCTCGTCGAGCGGCAACAACACGAACTCTGCTGCGGTGAGCCACCACACCTCGCGGTGGCGGAGAATCGAGCCCAGCGACACCGCTGGCGCTTCCTCGTCGTCCGCGGCCCGTGGCGCCGGGAAGTCGACGAGGAGGAGCGCGACGGCGAACGCGACGAACACGGCGGCCGTGAACGCGAAGACCCCCTGCCACCCGAGCGCGGTGGCCGCGCCGATCGCGAGCAGTGCGGGCGAGACGAAGTCACCGACCCACGTGATCAGGTGCTGGCGGCCGAGCAGGCGGTCGAGCCCGTCGTCGGCGAGCTCGGCGAGCGCGGACTCGAGGGGACGCAGCATCACGTCGCTGGCGCCACCGAGGACGAACGCGGCGACCACGAGCACCGGGAACGGGGGCGCTGCGGCGAACGCGAGGAGCGCGACGGCGATGGTGAGGGTGCCGGCGATGGCGAGCGCGCGGCGGTGGCCGTGGTCGGCGAGGGCGGCGACGGGGCTGCCGACGAGCCCCCCGAGGGTGAGCAGCGCGAGGAGCCAGCCGGACTGGCCGTACGACAGGCCGAGGTCCCCGACCTGGTCGTCGATGGTGCCGGCGGGGAGGTACGACCACCACTCGTCGAGCAGGCGCACGACGAGCGCGCAGCGGACGACGCCGACGCCGGTGGTGAGCAGGGCGCGAGGGGGGACGGACATGGGTCGAGACGGTAGCGCAGGCGGACGCCTTCGTCGGTCGGAGCGCGTGACCCGCGCGTGACCGGACCGCGCCGGCCACCCGGATAGGTTCGTCGCCGAGGGAGGGGACATGGTGCTCGGCGGCTTGTGGTGGTCGATCCTGAGCGGCTGCGAGGGTGGCGGAGACCCGAAGGCCTGCCCGGAGGGGCTCCGGTTCGCCGACCGGGACAGCGACGGGTTCGGTGGCGCGGCGGTCGACGCGTGCGGCGACGAGCCCGGGGTGGACGTCGGGGGCGACTGCGACGACGCAGACAGCGCGGTCCACCCGGGGGCCGCGGAGGGGTGCGGCGACGTCGACGACGACTGCGACCCTGCCACCGCCGCCGCCGCCATGCTGAACGGTACCGGGTACGGGGCGATCGGGGACGCGTTGGCCGCCGCCGTCGACGACGACGTGCTCGAGGCGTGCGACGGGGTGTTCCCCGCGTCGAACCTGCAGGTCACGAAGCGCCTGACCATCACGTCCCGCTCCGGGAACCGAGACGCCGCCGTGCTCGACGCCCAGGACGCGGGCCCGGTGTTCGTGGTCGATGGCGGCGCGCTCGCGCTGCGCGCGCTCACCCTGCGCAACGGGGTCCCGCGCGAGGCGGGCGGCGCCGTGGACGCCACGTCCGGCTCCCTCGTCGCCGACGACTGCGTGTTCGAGCGGAACCGCGGGGGACCCGCCACGACCGGCGGCGCCGTCGCGGGCGCCGACCTCGTCCTGCGCGACAGCGTGTTCCGCGGGAACCGCGCAGGGTGGGGCCGTGTCGGTGTCGACGGGCGGAGCGCTGACCGTGGAGCGCTGCACGTTCGAGGACAACCGCGCGGACCTCGGCGGCGCGATCAAGCAGCTGGACCCGGGCCCCGCCGTCGTGGTGGTGGCGAGCACGTTCGAGCGGAACGAGGCGGCCAGGTCCGGGGGGGCGATCCAGGGCTGGTCGCTCGACGTGCGCGACAGCACGTTCGTCGACAACCTCGCCGAGCAAGGGGGCGCGATCCTCGCGGCGCCCGGCGCCCTCACCATCCGGGCCAGCTGGTTCGAGGCGAACGAGGCAGCGCTGGGCGGGGGCGCGCTCTACACGGGCGCCCCGACGGTCGTGGAAGACACCACGCTCGTCGACAACACCTCGACGAGCGGGGGGGCCGTGTTCATGGCGGGGACCACGCTGGACCTCGTGCGGGTGGAGGTGCGCGACAACTTCGCCATCGGCGGGGGCGGGGTCTACGTGAACCAGGGCGCAGTCACGGCGGACGCGGGCACGGTGCTGGCGGGCAACCGGGCGGCGCTCGACGGCGGCGGCGCGCACGTGGGACCGGGGACGTGGACCGGCGGGACGTTCGAGGGCAACGAAGCCTCCAGCAACGGGGGCGGGCTCAACGTCCGCGGGGCACCCGACCTCCCCGCTACCGCCGCAGCGGTGACGGTCCGAGCGAACGTCGCTGGGGAGGCGGGGGGCGGCGTGCACCTGGCCGGCTGGAGCACGCTGCGGGACGCGGTGATCGCCGGGAACACCGCGCCGGTGGGCGGTGGGTCGCTGGTCGAGTGGACGAGCACGTACTCCTACGAGGACGGCGGGTACCTGCTTCACGAGGCGCTGCTGGAGCGCGTGGCGTGGGTCGACAACACGGCGACCGACGAAGGCGGCGGCGTCGCGCTGATGTTCGCGGACACGCGCTTCGTCGACTGCGCGTTCGACGGCAACGGGGCGGCCACCGGCGGCGGTCTGTCGCTGGACGCGGCCTCGTCGGCGGCGATCTCGGCGACGGACTTCGGGGCCACCGCCGCGAACACCCCGGACGACCTGGCCCACGCGAGGGCGGGCGCGCCCGCGACGTACCCGGGCCTGGGGAGCGAGGTGACCCTCACTTGCACGCAGACCGCCGCCTGTCAGTGAGGGGGAGCAGGGCCCCTGATCCTCAGAAGGGGTCGCTCCAGAACCGGTCGAAGACCCGCGGACAGAGGGTCCGCATGCTCTGCTCGTCGTCCTCGTCCCACCGGAACTCGACCTTGGGCCGCGGGGGGAGGGCGACGCGAGGCAGGTCGTAGAAGTCGGCCCTGCGCGTCTTCTTCGCGTAGGCCTTCGCTGCAGCCGCGAGGATGTCTTCGTTCAACGGGATGTCCCCCTCGTGCTCCTTCAGGGCGACCAGCGGGTCGAAGAGGCTGTCCGGATCCCGCAGCGCAGCCTCGAACACGGCCTTGCCCCGGGTGACGAGCCAGCCCCGGAAGTAGTCGAAGCTGTCGTCCGAGCAACCGCTCATCGCGACGTACGCGACGCACCACAGGTCGCCGCCGTAGCTCCGGTGCAGGAGCCGCCCCAGGTGGTCGTCGAAGGCCACGATCGCGTCGACCGGGAGGTCGGCGAGCCGCGTCACCAGGGGCTTGTAGGCCCCGCCGGTCTCCGCAATGAGCTGCCAGAACGTGTCCTCCGTCATCGCACCTTCGGGCGACTGCCCCGCGGCCTCCACGACGAGCCACGTGGTGAACGCGCGCACGCGGCCATGGTCGAGCTCCGCGACGTGGCAGAAGCCGCGCGACTTGCCGCCGAGCTGCGCCACGCCGTCGACCGCGCCGGTGGTGCCATCCGCGACGACGTGCCGCAGCTCCAGCGCGTCCGCGGCCCCGTAGCGGTCGAGGACCTTCAGCACGGCGTCGACGCCCACGACAGGTTTCCGGCCCACCTGCACCCAGCGCACGTCGGGGGCGAGCAGGGCCCGGAGCTGCGCGTGGTCCACGGCGGCGATGGCGCGGGCGAGGGCTTCGAGTACGGCGGCTGGCGGGGGAGACATGCCCGAGCTTACCTCGATGCTCACGGGGTGGTGGACGCGCCCGATCCGCTTGCCGAGGTGTTCCCTGCGCCCGCGTCTTTGTCGACCGAACACGGAGGCACGGAGAACACGGAGGGCACGGAGAGAGTAGCGCCAACGCCAGGTGTCGTCGAGTCGTATGCGTGACATGGGTATGTCGAAGTCGACAGCCTCGACGAACCACAGGGGCTCGACCCCTCCGTGCTCCTCCGAGCCCTCCGTGACTCCGTGTTCGGTCGGCCGGCCGAAATCAGGCCCCGAACAACCGCACCGACTGCGCCGACTGCAGCCGCAGCTCCGGGTCGTACCGCCGCCGCACCTCCGCGAACGCCCCCGCCCGCGGGTACATCCGCAAGAAGTCCGCCCGCGTCGTGAACGCGTCCTTCGCCAGGTAGACGCGCCCCCCGTGGTCCAGCACGAAGGCGTTCAGCTCCCGCACGAAGGTCCGCGCCCACTCCGGGCTCCGGATCGGCACGTCCACCGCCAGCGTCGTCCCGGGCTTCGGGAACGACAACAGCCCCTCGCCCTCCGCCCCGCAGTCCTTGAACACCGTCACGAACGAGGCCCCGCCCAGCGCCTGGAACCGGTCCAGGAACCGCTCGTACAGCGCCAGGTCCGACGGCATCACGCACTGGTACTGCAGGAAGCCCCGCCGGCCGTACCCGCGGTTCCAGTCCGTCGCGAGGTCCAGCTGCCAGAAGAAGCTGTGCGGCGCCACCACGTGCTTCACCACGCCCGACGACGCCTTCGCGTACCAGGCCGTGTTCAGCGCCTGGATCGAGGCCCCGTTCATCACGCCGGACGGGAACACCTCCGGCACCGGGATGCCACCGGGCCACAGCGGCGTGGGCTCCTTCGGCGCCTCGTCGCGCTCCGCCCACCGCCCCGCCATCACGATGCCGCGCCCGCGGCTCGCGCCCCGCGCCGTCGTGTCGATCCAGGCCACCGTCATGGGCCACGCCTTCGACGCTGCCCCCAGCGCGTGGAACACCTCGCCGATCGAGCCGTGGCGCGAGACCTCCTCGTAGAGCCAGGTCGTGGGGGGCCGCACCAGGCGCACCTCCACCTCGAGGACGATGCCGGTCAGGCCCATTCCGCCGAGCGTGGCCGCGAACAGCTCCGGGTGTTCGGTCCGCGACGCGGTGACCACCCGCCCGTCGCCCGTCAACATGCGGAGCGACGTGACGTGTGCGCCGAAGGTGCCCTGGGAGTGGTGGTTCTTCCCGTGGATGTCCGAGGCCACCATCCCGCCGAGGGTGACGAACTGCGTGCCCGGGCTCACCGGCGTGAACCAGCCGCGGGGGAGGAACAGGCGGGTGAGGGTGGACAGCGAGAGCCCGGCCTCTGCGCGCAGGAGCCCGGTGTCGGGGTCGAAGCCGAGGATGCGGTCCGAGAGGGTGCTCACCAGCACCGGGCGGCCGGCGCCGAGCGGGGGCAGCGCGGCGTCGCCGTACGCACGGCCCAGCCCACGCGCGAGGATCGCGTCGCGACCGCCGCGGGCGAGGTCCTCGGACAACACCACCGGCGCTTCGACCACCGGGTACCGACCCCACCCCATCAGCTCGGGCATGGGCCCCTCTATCCACCCGTCCGGGGGTGGTCGAACGCCCCCCGCGCCCCAGCCCCTGCCCGTGCCCGTGCCCGTGCCCCCGGACAACCGGCGATACCGACGGATCCCGAGTTCGCTCTGGTACCCTGCAGGTCCCGTTCGGAGACGCCGTGGACCGCTGGTCGCTCGCCGCGCTGTTGTCGCTCGGCCCGCTGGGGTGTAGCGCCCCGCCCGCGTGTCCAGAGTGGCCGGCGGTGGACCCGGACCCCCCGTTCGACACGTGCCCGGCGGGTGAGCCGGAGGCCGTCGCGAGCTGCGTCGCGAAGACCTCTGGGATGCTGGCGGGCGGGGCGTGTGAGGTGCGAAGCGTGCCGATCGCCGGCGGGTATCGGGTGTGCGCCGCGACGAACGCCGTGGATTGTGGGAGCCCGGAGACCCGGACCGTCGTGGCCGAGGTGTGTGCCGAGGTCGACCTGGAGCGCCGGTCCGTCCGCACCTCCAACGTCCGCCATGCGCCAATCGACTGCGAGGACTTGCTCAGGTCCCGCTGACCTCGACCTCGACCTCGATCTCGACCTCGATGTCGAGATCACCCGAACGTCAGCCGGATCGCCTCCAGGTCGTCCGGCGCCTCCTCCAACGGGATCGGCTCCGGGTCCGCCCGTTTCCCCGCCATCGCGACCAGGTAGTACCCCGCGTCCGAGGCCCGCAGCCGCGCGCGCTCCTGCGCCTCGCCGTCCCGAGCCACCATCAGCTCCTGCAGGGCGATCAGGACCTCGAGCGGGAGGCGATCGAGCGCATCCATCCTCGCAGCGTATCCGACCCGCCGGACCGCGTGGGTGCGGTAGAAATGTCGCTCCGGGGCCCGGACACCCCCGTAAGATCCACTGTGCGGCTCGCTGATCGCGGGCATCCCCAGCCGTGGCACACCCCGTGCAGTCCGAGGGGCAGAGGCCTCCCCGATGCTCACCGCCCCGTTGTCCCTCCTCGCTGCGCTCGCCCACGCCGTCGCCCCCTCCACCGAGGTCTACGAGGGCATCGAGCCCGAGCGGCTCCAGGTGACGCACCAGGCCGAGCAGGCCCGCCTCCTCGCGTCCCCCGCCTGGCGCGCGTTCGCCGACCACGAGGGCCGCGGCTGGACCGCCACGTTCGACGAGACCACCCACACCCCCCGGTGGCTGCGCGGCCGCGGCATCCCCGTGCCCACCACCTCCGAAGACGCCCTCGTCTCCGCGCTCACCGGGCTGTTCGACCGCCACGCCTCGCTGCTCGGCTACCGCCCCGGCGCCCTCCGCCTGCGCTCCGCAGCCCACGACGAAGCCTCCGACACCTGGTACGTCGAGTTCGCGGCGCTCCGCGAGGGCCTCGACACCTGGCGCGGGGGCCTGTCCGCGCGCGTCAAGCTCGGGAACCTCGTCGCCGTGAAGGTCGCCACCGCCCCCACCGCCACCGTGTCGGGTGCGCTCGCGTGGTCGGCCGACGACGCCGTGCAGCAGGCCTTCACCGAAGGCCCCGCGCCGCTCGCCACCCACACCGACGTCCAGGTGCGGCCGCTGCTCCTCGAGCGCCGGTCCCTCGACGCGTTCGAGCTCCGCCGCGTCTGGCAGGTCACGTCGCGCACCGCGGCGCCCGTGGGCCATTGGGTGTCGTTCGTGGACGGCGAGACGGGCGAGCTCCTCGAGGTCTACAACGAAGTGCGGTTCGCCACCGGCACCGTGACCGGCCGGCACCACCGCCGCACGGTCGACGGCAGCAACCTCGTCACCTCGCCGTTCCCGATGGCCGTGGTGCAGTCGTCGAACGACCAGGCGCTCACCGACGACCTCGGGGACTACACCGTCAGCGGGTCCGGCCCGTACCGCACCGACTTCGACGGCGACTACCTCCGGGTGCTCAACGCGTCGGGGGGAGAGGGCCTGCTGTCGTCCAGCAACACCGCGCTCGAGTGGACCAGCAGCGACGCCTCGCAGTCCGAGATCGACGTGTACAAGTTCGTGCACGACGTGAAGGCCTGGGGCGACGTGTACGCCCCGAGCGTGGACTGGGTGGCGAACCCCGTGCTCGCAACCGTCAACCTCGGCCAGACCTGCAACGCCTACTGGGACGGCACGCTGAACTTCTTCTCG
>JBIKWC010000092.1:0-23243 GCA_044356535.1 Myxococcota bacterium | reverse complement strand
GAGGTCTTCTCCGCTCTCGGGGCAGTCGGTACCCGGGAGGAACGCGAGGCATCGGTCGGCGTTCTTCTGGTCGAGCACACACCCGTTCCACTGATCGGCGAACCGCGGACCGTTCGTGGCGACACACGACTCGGGGGAGTCGAGGCCGTCGAACGCGAGCTGCGCGGGGTCCGTACACGCCAACCACACGTCGCAGTACTGCTCGGTGAAGTCGACGAGGTACTCCTCGGCCTCGACCTTGCCGCAGGACACGACCCCGATCAGGACGACGAGCCACGCGCTGCGCATCACCCCTCCCCGGACTCGGCCCCGAGCCCACGAACAAGAAAGCCCCGCGGAACATTCCGCGGGGCTCTGATATCCCGTTCCCCGCTAGGGGGAACAGCGGCTCATTCGGTGGTCGTGGGCTCGGTGGTGGTGCCGGTACCGGAGCACACGTACACCTTGCCGCAGATCTCGGCCGGGATCGGGAACGAGAAGCCCGCGACTTCCTCGGAGCATTCCCAGGCGGCGTCGATGCACTCCTTGGCCGCGCCGGAGTCGAACTCGCAGGAGTCGTCCACCGGGGTGGTGTCGGTCGTGTCGGTGCCAGTGGCGTCGGCACAGGGGTCGCCGCCGCACTCGACCAGCTGGTCACAGTACTTGGCCGCGAAGTCCTCGGCGTACTTGTCTTCGCTGTAGCCGCAGGCGACCAGGGCGAGCGTAGCGACGTAAATCAGGTTGCGCATGGTGTCGTCTCCTCCGTGTTCAGGAAGCCAGTGGCCAGTTGAGGCAGGCGATGGCGACCCGCCGGTTTCTTACAAGGTCGACGGGCGCCTGTCCACGGCTCGATGTGGGATTTTCATCTGCTGTCGGCCATTCGGGGCTTCTATCCACATCATCGGACGATGACGCTCGATGACACATTGCGCCTCCCCTGGACCCGCGCACCAGCTCAATCACGGAGGGGGTGGCGCTCTGCCGCGAGGAGCGCACAGAACGCGTGCTGGGTATAGTCGTTGCGGAGCTCGGGGTCGACGAGCCCTCCAGCGAAGCCCCCCACGACGTCCTCGGGCCGGGGTGTCCACCACGTGTCGTCCTCGCCGTACTGGGACTGCAGCGCGTGCCCGACCGCGAGGTGCAGCACCGGGACGAACCGCTCACAGTCGCGGTTGGTGCGTGCGCACAGGTCCAGGACCGCGCCCAGCCCCTCTGCGCGGATGGTGGCCGGCGTCGATCGCGGAGGCTCGTAGAATCCCCCGCGGTAGTCCGGGTGGAACCGGTCGTGCCCTGCCTGGCGCTGTTGCTGGAAGGCGACCGTCTCGGCCAGGTGGATGGCGTGCTCGACGTACCGGTCGTCGCCGGTCACCCGGTGGAGGCGCTCGAGCGCCATCATCAACCAGTGGTCCGCCGCGAGCTTGCCGGGACCCTTGCCTGCATCGCGCACGTCGATCAGCCAGTCCGCGCCGCGCTTCGCCGTGTCGAGCCACCGGGGGTCCGGGTCGGACGCGTACCAGGCGACGAGCCCCAGGACGGCCTCGCCGGGGTAGTACTCCGACCGGTCGGGCTTGCGGGGGCCGCCCTCGACCTTCGGCGCGTACGACCAGAACTCGCCGGACTCCTGTTGCTGGGACAACAGGTGCGTCGCGAACTGCTTCGCCGCCTCTTCGTACTTCGTGTCCCCGGTCTGTTGCTGCCACGTGGCCAGCGCGAGCAACGACAGGCCGGCGCCGCCGAGCTTGTGGTTCGAGCCCTCGAGGACGAACCGCACCCGCCCACCGCCGTGCGGGCCCTGCCGGACGTCGGTGCCCGTGTGCCGCAGCAGGAACGACAGCGCGCGGTCGGCGGCCCCGACGAACCGGGGGTCTCCGAACCGCTCGTTCGCACGCAGCAGGGACCACGTGGTGCCGGCGTGGCGGAGGAGGTTCTGCCCCGCCAGCGCGCGGCCCGCCCTCGGATCGTACCGGTACCGGATCCGACCCTCCGGCGAGACGAGGTGGACGAGGTGGTCCGCAGCGAGGTGGAGCGGTCGCGCGAGGGACGCGGGATCGGTGGCGGGCCAGTCCCTGCCGTGGAGCCGGTACACCGGCCGCGGCGGCTGGCCGGGCGCAGCCTGGACGAGCGTGAAGGTCGTGACGGACTCGTACGCGAAGGTGTCGCTGGAGACCCCGAGGGCCTGTTGCAGCGCAGGGACCTTCCACACCGGAGGATCGTCCTCGTCGGGCGTGCTGAACAGCCCGTCGATCAACACCTCCGACGGCCACACGGTGCGCGGGCCCACCCGGAGGCCCCGGGTCCCCGCCTGGTGCGGGCTCGCGTCGGCGGGGAAGGTCGACGGTGCCACCTCGAGCACGAGCTCCAGCCGCAGCGTCCCGTCGGCGAGCCAATCGTTTCCGGACGCAGCATGAACCACCGCCTCCGCCCAGGTCGCGCCCACGCCCGACACGCACCGCGAGGCTGCCCCGGGCGCGATCCGACACAGGCCGACCTCGCGCGGACCCGTCGCGGTCGTCACCGCAGGCAGCGAGGCTGCGTTCCGGGCTGCCGCGAACCAGTCCTGGGCACCCGCCCACTCGTCGTCGGGCAGCGTGCGTTCGGCGTCGCCGTGGCCCGTCTCGGGCCGGAGGAACACGCGCACCCCGACCGCGAGCCCCACCACCACCCCTCCCAGGGCGACCGCGGGGACCAGCGTGCGCGCCTTCATTCCGTGGATGGCAGCGGGAGATGCTGCTGGGCGTCGACCGGCTCGGGCCGCCAGTGGGCCCGGCAGCGCGCCTCGTACGCATCGGCAGCGCCGAGCACGACGCGAGCGTCGCGAGCGACGAGCCGCTGGCTGCGGTTCGCGGGGCAGCCACACACCATGCACACGGCCAGGGTCTTGGTGACGTACTCCGCGATGGCCATGAGCTCCGGCATGGGCTCGAAGGGCGTGCCGCGGAAGTCCTGGTCGAGGCCGGCCACCACCACGCGGCGGCCGTCGTTGGCGAGGGTCTCGACCACCTGCACGAGGGTGGAGTCGAAGAACTGCGCCTCGTCGATGCCGACCACCTGGGCGTCCTCGACCTCGCGCAGGATCTGCGAGGCCGTGTCCACCGCCTTGCAGGGGAAGCGCAGCTCGCTGTGCGAGACGACGTCGCCCACGGCGTAGCGCACGTCGACCGAAGGCTTGAACACCACGACCTTCGCCGTGGCGTACCGCGCGCGGTTGAGCCGGCGGATGAGCTCCTCGGTCTTGCCCGAGAACATGCAGCCGGTGACCACCTCGACCCAGCCGGAGCCGACCGGGTACGCACGCGGCATCATGCGCCCGGCTCCCACCGGAGGACGACCTTGCGCGCCCCGCGCTCGGAGCGGGAGGTGAAGGTCCGACCCACCGATCGGATCGCCGGAGTGGCCGCGGCCCACGGGTTCTGCAGGGAGAGCGCGCGGTAGGAGAGCGCGCCGGTCTGCGCGCCGGGCTCGAGCCACACCGCCTCGGCGACCCGCTTGCACGCCGGATCGCTGAACATCGAGCGGCCGGTCGCGGTGAACTCCGCCTCGTACGTGCCGGCGCTCCCCGCCCCGGGAGACGAACCACCGGTGAGCGTGGTCTCGACGCGATCCGGGGTCCCGTACAGGAGCTGCTGCATGTAGCCCCGCGACACCTTCCAGGGCCGATCGGCGACCGCGAGGCAGACGAGCGGCAGGTCTCCCGCCGACTCCTCGGCCTTGGCCGCGGCCTCGACGATCCGGCCATCGGTCACCGCGAGGCGATCGAGCGAGGGGAGCGGCATGACGGTGACGAGGCGGCCCGTGGGCCCTCCGCGCTGCGCGGGCGGGATGATCGTGAGGTCGAGCGCGATGTCGTCGTCTTCGTAGACGGCGTGGGTTTCGGTGCGATCCCCGCGCTCGAGGGCGGTGAGCCACAGGTGCACCGCGCGGCGGACGGGGTCCACGTCGACGCGATCCGGGAGCGGACGTCGGAGCCACAACGCGTACCGGCGGTGCGCGAACGCCGCGTCGAGCGCGCCGAGCATGCGCGTGACGTCGCCCTCTTCCCCGCCCGGGTGCGGGGGGAGCGTGAAGGCGAGCGGGATCGCGCCGAACCGCTCACCGCGCTGATCCTCGAACTCGAGGGCGTCGTCGCTGGCGAAGCCGACGAACCGGGCGCCGCGCGCGGTGAGGAAGTGGAGGGTGTGGAACGCGGCCCGCGCCCAGGCGTTGCGGTCGGGATCCATCACCGCGCTGAGCAGCGGGGTGCGGCCGTCTTCCGACACGCCGTCGAGCAAGCGCTCGAACGCGTGGCGGTCGTCGACGGTGAGCGGGCCCGGCCAGGGAATGCCGCCCGCCTCGAGGGCGTCGAGCACGGACGGTGGGAGCGATGACATGGGCGCCCGCGTATCCCGCCTTTCCGAAGCCGCCGACAAGGTCAGGCGCCGCTCTCTTCCGCAGCGTAGTCCCCCGGAGACGCGTCCTCCTCCTCCTTCTCGTCCCACCACCAGCCGACCCAGCCCGAGAGTTCGTCGCAGAGCGCGCGCACCGAGGTCTCGGGCTCGCCGGCGTGCCGGGCGATCGTGGTCACGAGGTCGAGGTCGGTGGCGAGGCGCGCCCCCTCGGACAAGGCGGTGCGGAGATCGGCGTCGTCGCGACCGAAGGCCCGGACGACCGCGTTGGCCACGGCATCTGCAGCCGCCTGATCGGCGCGGAGCCGCTCCCGGATCTCGACCTTGCGTCCGTCGGGCAACGCAGAGCGGTCGACGACCTCCACGAGGTGGGTCGTCGCGTCGGCGGATCGGGGCGCCACGCACAACGCGAGCGTGATCCGCTCCGCGATGGGGTTCCCGACCTGCGCGAGGTCCGGGGTCCGGGCCAGCGACGACGCGACCGGCGGGACGAGATCGCGTTCGGTGCCGAGCCCGGCCGCGGGGCCGATCGCCACCTCCGCAGAGGCCCTGCTCTCGGCGTGCTCGGGCTCGTGCTCCGGGCGTCGCTGCTTGGACGCCAAGACTCAGTCCGCGTCGCGGGCGAGCCGGAAGCCGAGCCCCGCCCAGCGGGCATCCGCCGAGTGCAGGGCGAGCGCCTTGGCCCATGCAGCCATCGAGGGCTGATCCCAGGCGCCGGGGTGCACGAGCCGCTGACCACCCACGTCGTCCGCCATCCACTCGGCGACGTTGCCCGCGAGGTCGGTCACGCCCTCGGGGGTGCGGTCCTTCGGGTACAACCCGACGGCGCACGGGCGCCCGAGCACCTCTTCCCTCGTGTTCGCGTTGCCTTCCCCGAACGGGGAGCCCCACGGGTACGGGCGCTTCTCCTTGCCGCGGCAGACCCACACCCGCTCGTCCGAGCGGGCGAGGCGCGCGCCGTGGGCGCTGGCGTAGGCCAGGGCCTCGTGCAGCGTGACGCCGACGACGGGCTGGTTCCGGACCGTGAAGTTCGTGAAGGCCGGGTCCTTGGCGTGGTTCGGCCAGGGATCCGGGGTGGCCTTCAGCCACGCGAGGCCTTCCTCGGTCCACGACGCGCGATCCTGGTAACCACCGTGCTCCGCCCAGCTGGCGAACTCGTCGTTCGTGACGGCGTGCCGGCCGATGACGATGTTGCCCAGGTCGCTCTCGATGGTCACCCAGTAGTCGGCATCGGCGGGACGCCGGAGCCGGGGGTCACCCAACCGGCCCAGGGCCTCGCCCACCAGGAGGCGACGGCGTGCGTCCCCTTCGCCCGACTCGACCACCGCGAGCAGCGCAGCCTTGACAGGCTTCGCCTCGTTCTCCGAGACGCCCGCCGCCAGCGCCACGAGGCCGTCGAGCCGCGCCTCCGTGGGCAGGGAATCGAGGGCGCGCAGCCGTTCCGCGGTGTCCACGTCTACCTCCGTGGGCGAGCCGTTAACCGTCGTGCCCGAAAGCACCAACCCTCAGCGGAAGATCACCCGCCACGCTGTCGGGAAGGAGCCCCGGGCGCCGGTGGAGGTGGTGTCGGCCAGGGCGTCGTCGCCGAGCGGCTCTCCCAGCCATTGGGCGAAGGTGCGCGCGTCGAGATCCAGCCACTCGAGGTAGATGCCGTCGGCGTGCGGGAGGTACAGGAACCACCGGGGGTGGCCCTGGACGAGCCGCTCCTTCTGCTCGGCGTCGAACCCCTCCTCGCCAGCGAAGTAGATGCGGCGGGGAGCGCCGTCCTCGCGGAGCCCCACGAAGAAGGCGCGTGGCCCACCGCACCAGCGCACGACGAAGGCTTCGGAGAAGGCCCGGATCCGCTCCTCGAAGACGTAGCGGGCGGTGCCGGTCACGGCAGCTCCTCGGGCTCGGAGGCCTGCCACAACGTGAACGAGCCGCCTTCCACGACAACGTCCACGGAGATGCTGCCGTCTCCGGCGACGGCGTCGACGTGCCCGGGGCCAGCGTCGAGCGAGTCGAACCCGAGATCGGTGACGGTGACGCCCCAGGCGGGATCGGCGTCGACGCGCAGGGTGATCGGCGCGCCGTACGGCAATGCCAGCACGACGTCTCCTTCCAGGGCCTCGACCCGGACGGTGTCGGACGGGCCCGGGAACGCCTCGACCTCGGCGTGGCCCTCCGTGGCGAGGACATCGAGCGAGCCCTCCGCCCCGCGCACGAGGAGCGCCGGCGCGGTCACGACGACCTCACCTCGGACACCGTGGACCTCGGCGAGACCGTCGAGAACCACGAGCTCCACGTCGAGCTCGGAGGGGCCGTACACAACGAAGTCGACGCCCGCCCGCCGATCGGGACTGCGGGCCCAGAGGTCGAGGACCTCGCCCCGGATCTCGAGGCCCCACTCCGAGGAGTCCATGCGTCGCTCCGCAGCAGCCGCGCCGCCCGCGTGGGCCCAGTCGCGCACCCCCAGGTCGAAGGTGTCGGCGTCCGGCGCTCCGACGTAGCCGATCGCGCCCCGCTCCACGTCTCCGAACACCCGCTGCACGCCCTCGGCAGGCAGCGCCGCCAGGTGGGTGCGCTCGTACGTGGAGCACCCACCCAGGATCCCGAGAACCATCGCGCCGGACCGCCACATCCAGCGGGGGGTAACCCACCGGCGACCCGCGGGTTACCCGGTCGGCGGGCCCCCGTAGCTCAGTGGATAGAGCAACTGATTCCTAATCAGTAGGTCGTGCGTTCGATTCGCATCGGGGGTACACACCCAAGTGAGCGCGGCTCACGAGACCAGCGAGGAACCCGCGTGTTGTTCGGTCCCGGCGGCGTGGTCGCGGTGCTGGTGGGGGCGTGGGGCGCCTGGTGGGCCTTCTCGCGCAGCGCCGGCGCGCACCCTCGCGCGCATTGGCCCGCCATCCTCGGCCTCGCGGTCGCCGTCGCCGCGCTCGTCACGTGGTCGTGGCTCACCGAGCCCGTCACCCGCATGTCCGACGCCCTCGATCACCGCGGTGACGTCCGCCAGGACCTCGCCCGCGACGTTCCGATCGTGTTCTGGGCCGGGCTGCGCGCGCTGGCCGTCGGGTGGGGGCTCCTGGCCGCCGGGTGGTTCGGCTCCCGCGCCTCCGACGCGCCGTGGGTCGAGGCCCCCGCCGCCGACCGGATCGAACAGGGTCTCGCGCTCGCCGCCGCTGCGTCGGTGCTCATCGGGGTCGGCGTGGTCGTGATCTGCGCCCCGCAGTTCGCCGACGACGACCCACGCACCTGGCTCGCCGGGCGGGACCTCGTCCAGCTGGCGTCGTGGATCGCGTTGCCCCCGACCTGGCTCTCCCTGCTCCTCGTCGCCGTCAACGGGGTTCGGAAGCGGCTCCGCGGCTGAACACCAGGAGGTCCGCCACCAGCAGCCCGGCCACCACCAACGCCGACCATTGCAGCGCGGACAGCGGCCCCCACATCCAGCGGGCGTCGGCGCGCAGCGGATCGAGCACCACCCGGATCAGCGAGTACCCGGCCACCATCCATCGGAAGGCCCGGCCAGGGACCCCCTCGGCGCGGCGCACCAGGCCCAGCAACCCCAGATCGAGGGCCGCCTCCAGCAGCGGGACCGGAACCCCCTCCACCCCCGCACAGCAGCCGTTCGCCCAGCACCCCACCCGCCCGATCGCCTGCCCCACCAGCACCGGAGCGACGAACGCATCCCCGGTGGACCCCCGCACGCCCGCCAGCCGCTTGGTGACTTCGACCCCCACCCAGCCGCCGAGGAGCCCGCCGTACACGGTCTTGCCGGTGAGATCGAGGTCCAGGAGCGAGGCCCACGCCTCGGACCAGGTCGTCGGCCCGAACCAGGCGAGCCCGAGCTTGGAACCCGCGATCGCGCCGAGGAGCGCGCCGGTTCCGACCCAGGCGTGGCCCGGCTGGGCGTCGTACCCCAGCCGCCGCACCTCCCGCGCGCGCAGCACCGCCCCCACCAGGAACGCGATCGCCACGGCGACCGCGTAGGAGCGAACCTCCACGCCGCCCAGCGAGAACAACACCGGCAACATCGCGCCGCCCTATCCCGGGCGCCGCGCGGCTCCGGAGATTTCGGGCTAGAACCAGCCCCCATGATGGACGTCCCGCGCCCTTTCACCGAGCTCCCGAAGTTCTGGCTGGCCCTCGCGGCCTCCGTGCTGGCCGTGTGGTGGGCCCGGCTGCCCACCCAGGTCCGGCGGCCCGCGCTCCTGCTGCTCACGGCGCTCGCGTTCGTGAACTACTCGCGCTGGGGTCCGGACTCGTGGGTCCGCCGCCTCGATGCCTACGATCTGTTCCACTACTACGTGAACGCCAAGTACATCGACGAGCTCGGCTACCTCGATCTCTACCCGGCCATGTTGTACGCGGACGCGAAGAACGACGGTCCCTTCTTCCCGCGCGCGAAGAAGTACATGGCCCAGGACGAGACCGGGCACCACTTCGACTCCGTCGCGAACGGCGTGGCGCGCGGGAAGGTGGTGGCCGAGACCCGGTTCACGCCGGAGCGTTGGGCAGCGTTCGAGCACGACGTGCTCGTCATGCAGCGGGACCTCGGCTGTCGCGATCGGGACTCGCGGGGCCAGTGTATGCACGAGCTCGACGACAAGCTCTGGGACCAGCTGATCAACGATCACGGCTTCAACGGCACGCCCGTGTGGACGCTCATCGCCGAACCCATCGCCAACCTCGTCCCCGTCGAGACCCTGAAGCCCCTGGGGTACGTCGACGTCGGGCTCCTCCTCGTCGGGGTCGCCGCGGTCGGCTGGGCCTACGGCCTGGACGTCGCCGCGTTCACCGCCTTGTTCTTCTTCGTCACGTACTCCACCCGATGGCCGTACCTCGCCTGGGTGTTCCTGCGCTACGACTGGGTCGCCGCCTTGCTGATCGCCATGGCCGCGCTCAAGCGGGGCGGCCGGTGGGGGCACCTGATCGCGGGCCTGGCCGCGGGCTGGGCAGCCACGCTCCGCATGTTCCCCGCGTTGTGGATGTGGGGACCGATGTGGCGTGGCCTGTGGGGCCTCTGGGGGCGGGAGGTGCGTCGGCCGTTGCTGGTGCTGGCGGGCGGGTTCCTGCTGGCGGTGGGCTTGCTCCAGGGCGCTGCGACGTACCGGTATGGCGCCGATCGCGTGGCCGAGCACTTCGAGAACATGATGGACCACAACTCCGCGGAGCAGCTGAGCTCCCGTCGCATCGGGATGGCGATGGCCCTCGCGACCGAGCCGTGGCGCGGCAAGGCGGGCGAGAAGCTCATCTCCAAGTCGACCCGGGCCCTGGTGGGGCGCCAGCAGCCGCTTCGGTATGCGTTGGCGGCCGCGGGCTGTGTGGCGCTGGGCCTGGCGATGCGGCGCCGGACCGACGACGAGGCCTTCGCCTGGGGGTTCTACCCGTTCTTCCTGCTCACCACCGCGAGCTACTACTACTACGTCGCCCGGATCACGCTGATCGTGGTGCACGCGGGCAACCTGGACCGGCCGCGGCACCGCGCCGGCCTCGTGACGCTGCTGCTCCTGGAAGTGGGCTCCGCTGCGTGCGAGGTGTGGGCCGAGGGGTACCGGATGATGTTCATCGGTGGCCTCGCCTGGGGCCTCATCGTGTACGGCGTCGTGCAGATCGGCTGGATGTTCTACGACCGCGAGGAGCCCGCGGCCTAGCCTGATCGGTGCTCTAGAAGAACGAGCCGATCCCGAAGTCGAACACGCTCTTGCGCTCGTCCGGCTGCGGGCGGAGCGGGATGCCGAGCTCGAACCGCAGGGGCCCGATGGGCGACCGCCAGCGCACGCCGGCGCCGATGGCGGTGCGCAGCTGGAACGGCGAGATCGGGTCGATGCCCGACGGGCCGTTGAACGCGTTGCCTGCGTCGAAGAACACGACGCCCGAGATGCCCGCCTGCGGCACGATCGAGCCCTCGATCTCGAAGTTGTTGGTCCAGGTCTGGGTGCCGCCCACGATGAGCTTGTCGTCGGCGCGGATGGGGTCATCGGACGCGGTGACCCGCACGGCCGGACCGAGGCTGAACCAGTTGAAGCCGCGCAGGCTGTTGATACCGCCCGCGCGGTAGCGGTGGATGAACGCGACTTCGCGGCCGTCGGTCGACCGGATGTCGCCGAGCGTGACGTTCATCCGGAAGACCACGCGGTCGGTCTTGGGCACCACGGGCTGGTACAGGCGGAAGTTGAACTTCGACTCGACGAAGTTGAACTCGCCCCCGAACAGGGAGAAGAGCTCCTCGTCGCCCACGCGGAACCCGCCGGCGAGCGAGCTGCTCACGTTCGTGAGGAAGCCGCGCGTGGGGAAGATGCGGTCGTTGCGCTTGTCGACGGCGAACACGGCGCCGAGCGAGCTCGTGAGCCCGTTGCGGTACAGGTCCCCGCCGTACATCCGCAGGCGGTACGGGTCTACGTTCTGGAGGCCCACGTCCTCGAAGGTGTACTCGACGCGGACGTTCACGTCGTTGCGGGTGTCCAGGTACCGACCGAGCGAGAGCGAGCCACCGCGGCGGTACTCGTCGTTCTGGACCTGGAACTGCTGGGACAGGTAGTACGCGTCGACCGAGAAGATCCACCGGCTGTCGAGGAAGAACGGGTCGAAGAACGACAGGCTCCCCTGCCGGCGCAGCCGGGACCAGTTCACCGACGCGGACATGTTGTAGCCCATGCCCAGGAAGTTGTTCTTGGACACGCTGCCGTTGAGGACGAGCGACTCGAGGTTCGAGTACCCGAGGCCGAGCGAGAACGAGCCCGTGGGCCGCTCCGCTGCCTGCACGTTGAGGTCGAGGACGTTCTTCCCCTCCCCTGGCGGCGTGGCGATGGTCACGTCCTCGAAGAACCCGAGGCGCATCAGGCGCTGGCGGGACGCGCCGAGCAGCGAGCCGCGGAACACCTCGCCTTCGTTGATCGGGATCTCGCGGCGGATGACCTTGTCGAGCGTTGGGTCGTTGCCGGTGATGTTGATGCGGCCGATGCGCATCTTCTCGCCGCGGTCGATCTCGTACACCACGTCGGCCACCCGGGTCTCCGGGTCGGGCTGGATGTCGGGCGCCACGTTCACGAACGCGTAGCCCTGGTCCTTCCACAGGGCCTCGAGGTTCGACCGCACGCCGTCCATGGTGCTGTACCGGAACACCTCGCCGGTCTGCATCTTCACGGCCTTGGTCTCGAACCGGAACCAGCGCTTCGGCCGGTTCTCGGCCTGGCGCCACTGGTCCTCCTGGATGTCCGGGACCTGGCGGCCGGCGACCACCTGCAGCGCGGCCTCGCGGGTGAGTCCCTCCTCTTCGACGAAGTCGCCGCCCACGTCGAGCGAGCCGAGCGTGTACTGATCCCCTTCGGTCACGTCGTAGTGCACGAAGATGAAGCGCTTGTCGGGGGACAGGTACACCTTCGGCGGCTCGACCTTCACGTCGAGGTACCCCTCCTCGAGGAACACGGCGGAGACCGTGCGCTGGTCGGACTCGAGCAGCTCCCGCTTGAAGGTGCCCGCCTTGCCGAGGAACGGGAGCAGGCCGCCCGACTTCACCTGCAGGTACTTCTTGATCTTGTTCGCGGGCAGGTGATCGTTGCCGGCGAACTCGACGCGGTGGACGACGACCTTGCGGTTCTCGACGATGTTGAACACCACGTCGACCTGGTCGTTGCCGACCGGCGCGTACGCGGGCTCGATGTCCACCAGGTAGAAGCCCTTGTCGACGTACACGTCGCGCAGCTTCTGGACGTTCTCCTTGACCTTCGCCTCGTTGAGGACGGTGAAGGCCCGCACGTCCAGCACCTCGCGGAGGTCGTCTTCGTCGACCTTCTTGTGCCCGACGAGCTTCACGTCGCGGACCGCGGGCTTCTCGGTGACCTTGACGTGGACCTGCACGCCGCCCGGGTTCTCGCCGGAAGCGTCGGGGACGAGCTCGATCACCACGTCTTCGAAGAAGCCCGTCTTGAACACGGACTCGAGGTCGCGGCGGATGCGCGCGGCGGTGACCTGCTCACCGCGCCGCACGGAGACGGCGGCCAGGACCACGGCCTCCTCGATGCGGCGGTTGCCGTCGATGACCACGCGCGTGACCGTCCCTTCGGCCGGGATTGGCTCCGCGGCGCGCGCAGCCCCCACGAAGCCGCTCGACCCCAACAGGATCATCATCGAAAGGACACGACACCACGACACGCGGGCAGGCTCCTCGCCGCGAGCCCTATAGCCGCAGTCGCCCCTCGGGGCGACCGGCCTCCGCCACTACTCCGGGGGAGCCGCTGCTTCCTTGTCCGCCGACTGCGCGTACCCGAAGTAGTTCGCCACCACGCGGTCCCACTCGCGGGGGCCGGCGGTCTTGGGGCGGCGCTCGTACTCGCAGAGGTGCACCACCTGCAGGAGGAGGTCGCGGGGGTGGCACATCCGCATGTTGCGCTTCGTGAGCTTGTAGTGGCGGTCCACGAGGTACTTCACGGAGCGCTGCTCGAGGATGACTCCGAGCTTCGCGGCCATCTTCTCGACGAGCTGCGCGAACTCGTGCTCGTCGGGGTCTCCGACGTAGATCTTGTACGGGATGCGGCGGAGGAAGGCCTCGTCCGCGAGGTCCCCGGGCTCCAGGTTGGTGGAGAACACGAGCAGGGCGTCGAACGGCGCGCTGACCTTCCGGCCGTCCGGGAGCGAGAGGAAGTCGATCTTCTTCTCGAGGGGGAAGATCCATCGGTTGAGGAGGTCCCGCGGGTGCGTCTTGCCGCGGCCGAAGTCGTCGACGACGAGCGTGCCCGCGTTGGCCTTGAGCTGGAGCGGGGCCTCCCCGATGCGGGTCGTGGGATCGAACCGGATCTCGAGCATGTCGAGGGTGAGCTCGCCGCCCACGATCACGGTGGGACGCTCGATGCGGACCCAGCGGCGGTCGCGCCCGCGGTGGGCGGCGGGATCGATCTCCACGAGCTTGTGGATCGAAGGATCGTAGAGCTTGACGATGTTCCCGCCGATCTCGAGCGTGTCGGGGATCCAGAGGTTCCCGCCGTAGCAGCGCGTCATGCGCTCGGCGAGCGAGGTCTTGCCGTTTCCGGGCTCCCCGTGGAGGAACAGGGCCTTGCCGGAGGTGACGGCGGGCCCGAGCAGATCGAACATCTCCTCGTTGACGTAGAGGTCCTGGAACGCCTTGGCGAGGTCCTCGGGCCCGGGGTTGACCTCGGACAGCGACTGGTACTTCAGCGCCTCGACGTAGTGTTCCCAGGGGACGGGCGCCTTCCCGACGTAGCTCGTGAGCTTTCGCGACTCGAGGGCCTTGTCGCGCCCGGCCTCGGTGAGCTCGCACACGAAGTCGCCGAGCGTGGTGGTGCCTTTGTAGTTGACGAGCTTGCGGTCCTTGGCCTTGTCGAGGACCTCGCGCACGAGGGCCAGCGGCAGCCCGATGGCTTCCGCGACGGTCTTGCCGGTCTCGGCGCGGGAGCCGAGCATGCCGCGGAGCAGCTGCGCTTCGAGCTGGCCGGGGTCGAGGCCGGCCTCCTCCCAGCTCCGCGGCTCGAGCGGGAAGAACTCGGGCCGCGCGGGCCGGACCGGGACCGCCGAGGGCGGACGGGGTCGGGGGATCTGGGCGCCGGTGGCCGACACCTGCGCCGCTTCCGGGGAGCCGGGGGGGCGCGAGGCCGCGACGGTGGGCCGGCCGCTGGCGTCCACCCCGACAGCGCCGAGCGCGCGGACCTGCGCAGCCCGCACCGAAGCAGGCACGGTGCCGGCGCGGGGCGGCTCGCCCGCGGGGGGCACGGAGTACGGGGGAGGAGGCTTGGGGGCGTTCGGATCGGACATGACTACTCCGAGCGGGGTTCGGGGAGAGCGGGCCGGGGCGGCGCCGTCGGGCACGCCACCACCCGGGGTGGAGCCGGCGGGTTCCCGGTGACCGCACACAGGCATTCGGACCCGTCCTCCACCGCCTGGACCGTCCCGAACGCGCAGGCCGTCCAGGTGGCGTCCATGTGGGGTGGGCACGGCGTCGCCTCGGTGGGCGGCGGGACGTACGACGTGGGCGGCGGGCCGACCCACGCGCCGACGACGTAGCAGGAGCCGTCGGGCGACTTGTACACGCGCCGGTCGCTGGCGTCGGCGCCGTTCAGGACGACCGTGAACCGCGTGTGGTCGTGGGTGCCCGGCGGAGGAACGGCAGGAGGCGGCGTCACCGGCGGTGGCGCCACCGGCAGTGGGGGCGGATTCGCCACGACGCGTTCGGCGCAACCGGCGCCGAGGGACAAGCCGAGCGACGTGACGACCACGATCCGAGCCGACCGCTGCACCGGGCCTCCGCGGCGGAGCCTACCACCGTGGGGTCAGCGCAGCGCGGCCACCAACCCGGCGTCGTCGGCGGCGGCCGGCCACCCGAGCGACCGCAACCAGGTCCGCTGCTTGCGGGCGAACTGGCGGGTGTCGCGGACCGTGCGCCGCACGGCCTCGT
Organism: Myxococcota bacterium; assembly: GCA_044356535.1. Lineage (GTDB taxonomy): Bacteria > Myxococcota_A > UBA796 > UBA796 > JACKER01. Next base: position 8,489 of record JBIKWC010000092.1, on the reverse strand, counting down.
CGAGGGGCAGCCCGTCGAGGAGGTGGTCGGCGAGGTGGCGGTACCCGAGCGAGGTCATGGGCTTGAGCGTGCGCGCGTAGCCGCGTTCGAGGAGCCCGCGGACCTCGTCGAGGTACCCGGCCGCCATCATCCGGTCGACGCGCGCCTCGATCCGCGGGAACAGATCGTCGCGGTCCAGGTGCACGGCGACGAACGGGAACCGCGGCGTGCGCGCGCCGTGGGCCGCGTGCAGCTCGGACAGGCGGAGCCCCGTCTGCCGGAAGACCTCGAGTCCGCGCACGATCCGGAGGTGGTCGTTCGGGTGCAGCCGCGCTGCGAGCGCGGGATCGACGGCCGCGAGCGCGGGGTGCGGGTCCGTCAGGGCTTCGAGCTCGGCCCGGAGCGCGGGGTCGACCGGGGGCGTCTCCACGAGCCCGTACAGCCAGGACCGAAGGTACAACGCCGAGCCCCCCGCCACCACCACGCGCGGGTGCTCCGCGACCACGCGATCCGCGAGCGAGGCCCACGCCGCAGCGTCGAACGGCTCGTCCGGCGCGACGAGGTCGAGCCCGAAGTGCGGGACCCCCTGCATCTCCTCGCGCGTGACCTTGCCGGTGCCGATGTCCAGGCCCCGGTAGACCTGCATGGCGTCGGCCGACAACACCACGGCGTCCGCGGCGAGCGCGAGCGCGACCGCGCGCTCGGTCTTGCCTGCGGCGGTGGGCCCGCCCAGCACCAGCACCCGCGCGGTCACGGCAGCTCCACCCGGGCGATCCGCAGGTCCAGCGGGAGCGCCTCACCTGCGAGGAGGCCCAGCGACACCGGGGCCGGCGGCAACGTCTCCCCCCACACCGCGCGGGGATCGAGCCCCCGCCGCATCGCGTCGAGCGCGGCCCGCAGGAGGTCGGCGGCGGGCGCGTCCGGGAGCGAGGCCGGCAGGCCGCGGACCACCACCTCGGTGGGCGACAACACCGCCACGCGCAGGCCGAGCCGCTCGAGCGCGTCCAGGGCGGCCTCCACGACCACCACGTCGCGCGCCGGGAGCGGGACCCGCACCGGCACCACCAGGCGGGGCCCCGGGCTCGCCTGCGCGGCCTGGCGGCGGCGCCACCAGCGTCCGGCGTCGAGCACCGAGACGCCCCCTCCCTCCTCCACCACGAGGTACCGGCCCCGGACCAGCCCCAGGATGCGGGAAGCCGACGCGGCGCCCGGCTCCGCAGCCACGGGCGCGGGGAGCGGCAGCGGGGCGACGTCCTCGGGGACGGGTTCGCGGGGCGGGAGGTCCGGCGGCAGCGCGGGGATCGTCGGTCGCGCGGGCGCGAACAACGTGGGGCCGTCGGCCGCCGGGCGAGGAGCGGGGCGCGGGCGGCCCGAGAGCCGCGCGAGGACGTGGGTCACGTGCGCCGAGAGCGCGGCGGGGTCGCGGAACCGCACCTCGGACTTGGTGGGGTGGACGTTCACGTCGACCGTGGCTGCCGGCGGGCGCACGTCGAGCAACAAGAGGGGGCTGCGGCCTGCGGGCACCCGCTCCCGCAGCGCGCCGTGGACCGCGTTGCGCAGCACGCGATCGCGGACCCACCGCCCGTTCACGTAGAGGTGTACCCCCTCCCCCACCGTCGCCCGGTGTGCCCCGGGGACCCACCAGCCGGCGAGGCGCCCGGCAGGGCCGTCGTCCTCGAATGGGACGGCGTCCCCGAGCTCGGCGCCGAACAGCGCGTGGGCCCGATCGGCGAGCCCGGTGGCCGCGGGGGCGCGCACCAGCACGCGGTCTCCGCCGCGCACCTCGAAGCCGGTGTCCGGTCGCACCAGCGCGATCCGCCGCACGGCCTCCACCGCGTGGCCGAGCTCGGTCGGGGCGCTGCGCAGGAAGGCGCGCCGGGCGGGGAGCGTGTGGAACAGGCCCTGGACGTCGATCACGGTCCCGGGGGAGGCGCCCGCGGGCCGCACGTCGACGAGGGTGCCTGCGTCCAGCCGGATGCGGGTCCCCGTGGGCTCGTCGTGGGGCCGCGTGAGCAGCTGGAACCGCGACACGGCGGCGATGGAGGGCAGCGCCTCGCCGCGGAACCCGAGCGAGCGCACGTCGTCGAGGTCGGCCACGACGCGGATCTTGCTGGTGGCGTGCCGCTCGATGGCGAGGAGCGCCTCGGACTCGGACATCCCGTGCCCGTCGTCCTCCACCCGGATCCGGGCCCGGCCGCCGTCCTCCAGCGTCACGGTGATCCGCGTGGCGCCGGCGTCGAGCGCGTTCTCGACGAGCTCCTTCACCACGCTGGCGGGCCGCTCCACCACCTCGCCGGCCGCGATCTGGTCGACCACCCGGCTCTCGAGGAGGTGGATGGCGGGGCGGCTCATTCCTCGGACGCTTCCGGATCCGGCGGGAGATCGACCTCCTCGTCGCGGCCCACCGGGGCTTCGTCGTCGTCGCCACGGCCTTCGCCGGACTTGCGGCGCCGCACGAAGTCGAGCCGCAGCGGGGTGCCGGCGAAGCCGAACTCCTCGCGCAGGCGGTTGGAGAGGTACCGCCGGTACGCAGGGCCGATGCCATCCGGCGTGTTGGAGAAGAACGCGAAGGTCGGCGGGCGAACGCGGGTCTGCGCCATGTACAGGATGCGCACCGGGTGGTGGTACTGCTGGGGCGGCGTGTGCGCGTTGACGGCGGCGATGAGGAACCGGTTGAGCACGGGCGTGGGCACCCGCTTGTCGAACTCGGCGTACGCGGCGTCGATCGCGGGCAACACGCGGTGCAGGCCGCGCCCGGACTTCGCGGAGACGAACAGGTGCGTGGCGAACGAGGCGTGCGGCAGGTGCTGCGCGATCTGGTCGGTGAGGTCGCGGGCCTCGAGGTCGGGGTTGCCCTTGGCGAGGTCCCACTTGTTGACGAGGATCACCAGGGCGCGGCCGCGCTCGATCACGAGGTTGGCGAGCTTGGCGTCCTGGTCGGTGACGCCCTCCGTGCCGTCGATCATCAGGATGGTGACGTGGCAGCGCTCGATCGCGCGGATGGAGCGGAGCGAGACCCAGCGCTCGACCACGTCCTCGATGCGGGCGCGCTTGCGGACGCCGGCCGTGTCGACGAGCACGTACTCCTTGCCGTCGACCACGAGCTTGCTGTCGATCGGGTCCATCGTGGTGCCCGGGGCGTCGTCCACGACGTGCCGCTCCTCCCCGAGGAGCGCGTTCACGAGCGTGGACTTGCCGATGTTCGGGCGGCCGACCACCGCGATGCGCACGGGGCCGTCTTCGTCGTCCTCGAGCGACTCCCCTTCCCCCGCGGGCGGAAGCGCGGCGATCACGGCGTCTCCGAGCTCGAACAGGCCCCGGCCGTGGGCCGCCGACACGGTGACCAGGGTCTGCAGGCCGAGCGACCAGAACTCGGACGCGAGGTCCTCCTGGTCGGGGCCGTCGACCTTGTTCACCACGACCACCACCGGGCGCCCGGAGCGCCGCAGCATGTCGGCGACCTCTTCGTCGGCGGGCACGATCCCGGCCTTGCCGTCCACGACGAACAGGATGACCGCCGCCTCCTCCACGGCCACCATCGTCTGGCGGCGCATCGAGGTGAGGAGGTCGTCCTTGGTGTGGGGCTCGATGCCGCCCGTGTCCACGAGGAGGACCCGGCGCTGGTCCATCAGCGTGGTCTCTTCGTACAGGCGGTCGCGGGTGACGCCCGGGCGGTCGTGCACCACGGCCTTGGCGAAGCCCACCATCCGGTTGAACAGGGTGGACTTTCCGACGTTCGGACGGCCCACGACAGCGACGACCGGCAGCGGCATCCAATCTCCCGAGCGCCCTGCTATCGCGCCGCGCGGAGCCGTACGACGAGCTTGCGCGCTTCCTCGACCCACAGGACCACGCTGCCCACGGCCCCGAGGGCCAACACCACCCACGGCTCGAACGGAACCGTGTGGAACACCGAGGCCAGCGGAGACCAGTACACGACCGCGAGCTGCAGGAGGTTGCCCAGGACGAGGCCTCCGACCAGCCAGCGGTTCCGGAACAGCGACCAGGTGAGGGCCGAGTGGCGTTCGGAACGGCAGTTCAGCACGTTGTACCACTCGCAGACCGCGAGCAGGGTGAACGCCTCGGTCTGCACCTGCTGCTCGGGCACGCCCGCGGCGGTCCGCCACGCGAACCAGCCCAGCACCACGAGCGCGATGACCGGGACCATGAGCGCCATGCGCAGCAGGATCGTGCGGCTGAGGAGGGGCTCGCGGGTCGAGATCGGCGGGCGCTCCATCTCGTCGCCCTCCGGCCCCTCGAGGACGAGGTTCACGGTGACGAGGCCCTCGGTGACGAGGTTGTTCCACAGGATCTGGACCGCGGCGAACGGCGGCGGGAACCCGAGGAGCAGCGCGACCAGCAGGATCACGACCTCGGCGGCCGACGTGGAGAACAGGAGCAACATCGCCTTCTGGATGTTGCGGTAGATCACCCTGCCCTCTTCGACCGCGGCCACCAGCGTGGCGAAGTTGTCGTCGACCAGCACGATGTCCGCCGACTCCTTCGCGACCTCCGTGCCGGTCACCCCCATGGCCACGCCGACGTCGGCCTTCACGAGGGCGGGGGCGTCGTTCACGCCGTCGCCGGTCATGGCGACCACCGCGCCCGACCGCTGCCAAGCCTCGACGATCCGGAGCTTCTGGGCGGGCTGCACCCGCGCGAACACCGCGATGGACGAGATCTTCTGGGTCAGCTCCTCCTCGGACATCGCAGCCAGGGCGCGCCCGTCCACCGCCAGGTCCCCTTCCACCGCGATGCCCAACGTCCGCGCGATGGCGAGCCCGGTGGCTGCGTGATCCCCGGTGACCACGACCGGGCGGATGCCGGCGGCCCTGCACCGCGCGACGGCGTCGGCGACCTCGAGGCGGGGCGGGTCGAACTGGCCCACGAGACCCAGGTGCACCGCGCGCCCGCGCAGCGGCTCGAGGCCCCCCTCCAGCACGCCTCCGGGCACCTCGGCCACCGCCAGCACGCGCAGGGCCTTCGCCGCCAGCGACTCGGCCCGGGCGGCGACCGCGGCGCGCGCGGCCTCGTCGAGCCCACACAACCCGAGGACGACCTCCGGCGCACCCTTCACCAGGACGCGCCCCGCATGCGCCGTCGCCATCGCCTGCACCGCGGAGTCGAACGGGAGCTCACCCACCCGGGGCTCGGCCCGCCGCACGTCCTCCGGGACGAGCCCGGCCTTGCGCGCCACGGTGACCAGGGCCACCTCCGTGGGGTCTCCCACCGGCCGCCAGCGCGCGCCCTCGTCGTGGGGGCCCGACAGCTCGGCGTCTCCGCACAACGTCACCGCTTCGAGCAGCGCGCGCACCGCAGGGTCGGCCTCGGCGGGGGCGCCGTCCACGAGCAGCGTACCGACGGGGTCGTAGCCCGACCCACCCACCACGACCTCGCGGCCGTCGGGCAGGACCAGCGTGGTGACCGTCATCTCGTTGCGGGTGAGCGTGCCGGTCTTGTCGCTGCAGATGACGGTGGTGCTGCCCAGGGTCTCGACCGCGGACAGCTTGCGGACGACGGCGTTGCGGCCCGCCATCCGCTGGACCCCCACCGCCAGCGCGATGGTCATCGCCACCGGCAGGCCCTCGGGGATCATCCCCACGACCTGGCTGATGCTGACCATCAGGATCTCCATCCACGGCAGGCCGCGGACCGCCCCGACGACGTTCACCAACACGAACACGAGGACCGCGCCGGCGACGACCACGCGCCCGAAGCGGGAGACGCGCCGCTCGAGGGGGGTCTCCCGGACGACGCCGGACTCCGCGAGCGCCGCGATGCGGCCGACCTCCGTGGCGGTCCCGATCGCGACCACCACGGCGCGCGCGCGGCCCGCGACCACGTGGGTGCCGGCGAACACGACGTTGACGCGATCGGCGAGCCCGGTGTCGGCGGGGAGCGGCGCGCTGGACTTCTCCACCGGCAGCGACTCGCCGGTGAGCGCGGCCTCTGCGGTCTTGAACGAGGCGACCGTCAACAGGCGCGCATCGGCGGGGACCGCGTCGCCGGCCTCGAGCACCACCACGTCGCCCACGACGAGCTCGCGCGCGGGGACCAGCGCCTCGCTCCCCCCGCGGACCACCCGGGCCTGGAGCTCCGCCAGCTTTCGCAGGGCCCGAAGCGACTGCTCGGCGCGCCCCTCCTGGAACGCGCCGATCACCGCGTTCAGGGCCACCACCACCGCGATCACCGCCGCGTCCGAGTACTCGCCGAGCGCGGCGGCGACAGCGGCCGCGACGAACAGGAGCCACACGAGCGGGCTCTTGAACTGCCCGGCCACCACGGACAGCAGCGAGCGGCTGCGCGCTTCGGGCAGCGCGTTGGGACCGTCGCGCGCCACGCGGGTGGCGACCTCGGCCTGGGACAGGCCCTGCGCCTCGTCGGAGCCCACCGCCGCGACCACCTCGGCGGCCGCGATCGCGTGCCAGCTTCCGTCCGTGGACGTCCCCGGACGCGCTGCTGCGGGATCGGACGGAGGAGGGATCACGCCGTCCACCTTGTCCCGCTCACCGGTCGTCATGCAACCCCTCCTCCGGTTGCAGCTGCCGCGCCACCTCCGTCGTTCACGCTGTCACTGCGCCCCGCGCGCCCGTTGCGCCGAAGGTCGAGGTCGAGGTCGAGGTCGAGGTCGAGGTCGGAGGTCGAGGTCGAGGTCGAGGTCGAGAGTACGGGCTACGAGCCGCCGCGAAGCGACCGGATCAACCCGGGCGCGGAGTCAGTGGGGCCGCGCCAGCGCACGCAACCGGTCGCGAAGGTCGTCCCGGAAGTCCCGCAGGGTCTCGACCGTGAGCGGCACCAGCATGTCGGGAAGCGGCGTGACCGGGAACGTGGCCAGGAGCCATGCCAGGATGGCCGGGTCGATCCCGGCGTCCTTCCGGAGCGCCAGCGGCAGATCGTCCTCGACGCGGAACCCTGCCCGCTCGAGGAACAGCAGGTCGACGAGGTCGCGGGGCTCGGACCGGGACAGCAGGCACGTCACCTTCGACGCGCGCAGGTCCGCCAGGGACTCCAGGAGCACCCCCTCGATCGGCCCGTCGGGCGGCGACAGGTCGGCGAGGGACTCGTATACGAGGTCGAGCTCGACCGGCGTGGCGACGCCAGGGAGGTCGATCCTCGCCCGCACGAACCCACCACCGTCCCGCACGAGGGTGATGGAGACGCCGCTGCTGGCGGCGATGTCGGGCAGGGCAGACACGAGCTCCCGGTGGGCCACCCGATCGTGGACGAACAGGTCGAGGTCTCGAGTCCGCCGATGAGACAGATGCGCGCCCGACAACGCCGCTCCACCACCGAGATGGGCAGGAGCGACGCGCTGCGCAGCGCGCACGACCTCCAGAAGCGGCTCGGACACCACCCGGCGATCGAACCGGCGCTCGCTCACGGCGCCGCCGACCCGAGCGGGCCCGGATCCGGCAGGTCGAGGAGCCAGGCCCACATGGCGCGGCTTCGGCCGAGGTGCCGGACGAGCCGGGGCCAGTTCGCCTGGAGGGTCGGCACGTCGACGAACAACCACACGTCGCGGCTGTTGGCCTCGCGCAACAGCGCGCCCATCCAGTACGCCCGCACGTCGGGGTCGGGGTCGGACAGGTGACGCCGCAAGTCCCCGACCGTCGCGTCGACCCACCACAGGAAGTAGGGCCGCGTCTCGGCGTCTCGGAGATCTTCGGCAGTGGGGGGCAACATGGTCGGAATCTATCCCGCGACCGACCGTGGGACCCGGCCTGGTGAAGTTACCTCCCCCGCGGGAGGGCGCGTGCGCGTGGTCGTGGCGATGAGCGGCGGCGTGGACTCGTCGGTCGCGGCGGCGCTGCTCGCGGAGCAGGGCCACGAGGTCATCGGCGTCCACATGAAGCTGCACGACCGCTCCCCCACGGCGGTCCCCGGCAACTGTTGTGGCCTCGACGACGCGATCGACGCGCGGCGGGTGGCAGCGAAGCTCGACGTGCCCTTCTACGTGTTCGACCTGCGCGAGGCGTTCCAGTCGGCGGTGATGGACGACTTCGCGAAGACCTGGCTCTCCGGGGCCACCCCGAACCCGTGCGTGAAGTGCAACGGCGTGCTGAAGTTCCGCGTGTTGCTGGGCCGCGCCCTCGAGCTCGGCGCCGACACGCTCGCCACCGGGCACTACGCCCGCATCGTGGACGGCGCCGTGGCGCGGGCCGCCGACGCCGACAAGGACCAGTCGTACTTCCTGTTCCCGCTCACCCCGGAGGCCCTGGCGAAGACCCTGTTCCCGCTCGGCGCGCTGACGAAGCCCGAGGTCCGCGCGCACGCGGAGCGGTTCGGCCTGGCCACCGCGCAGAAGGCGGAGTCGCAGGACGTGTGTTTCCTGCCGCAGGGGGACCACGCGGCGTTCGTGAAGGAGTGGACCGCCACCCACGGCGCCGAGGACGCAGCAGGCGACGTGATCACCGAGGACGGGACGGTGGTGGGCCGGCACGACGCGTGGTGGCGGTTCACGATCGGCCAGCGCCGCGGCGTGAACGTGGCCCTGGGGGCGCCCGCGTACG
>JBIKWC010000374.1:0-6521 GCA_044356535.1 Myxococcota bacterium | reverse complement strand
CTTGCGGTACCGAGGAGCAGGGCGTGAGCGTGACCTGGTGCGAGACCCTCGGCATCACCCGCCCCGACCTCGCCGTCGTCGCGCGACACCCCCAAGCCAACACGTTCGCCCTCCTGCTCTGCGCCCTCCTCGAGCGCGGAGAGTCCATGACCCTCCGCGAGGTCGCCGCCCGGCTCGCCGCGCTCGGCATCATGGACGAGGACAGCGCCCTGCTCTCGCTGCAGCGCTGCCGGCCAGGGCGCCCCCCAGCCTACCGCGACGGCGAGCAGTACCACCTCGACCCGCACGACGACGAGCTCGACCTGTGGGTGTTCCGCCTGGGCCTCCGTCCTCCGAAGGTCGCCACCGCACCGCCGTCGCCACCCGTGCTCGCCCCGCTCCCCGGGCCCGAGGTCCCGCTCACGAACGGTGAGCTCGACGAGGCGTGGAAGGGTGCAAGCCTCGGGTCGTGGTCCTCGGTTCGGCTCGCGCTCGCCGTGCTCGACGCGAACGGAGGCCCGCTCGCGCCCGAGGCCGTGAAGGCCGCCCTGACCACGCGCAACCCCTGGGGTGGGCTGCGCGGCGACGGCCCCAAACAGTTCGGCCGGCGTGGGAACCCCGTCACCGTGCTCCCCGACGGACGCTGGGCCATCGCCCCCGGCGCGGATCTGACCGGGGTCCGGGAGGCCGTGCGCGAGCGGGTCGCACTGTCCCGGAAACATGCGTCCCTCCAAACCCCTCCCGAGGTCATCGCTGCGCACCAGGCCGCGTGGGAGCGCCAACGCGAAGAACACCGCGAGGTCCTCGAGGGCCTGCGGCGCTGCCTCCTCGTGGCGTTCCCTGCGGCCAGGCCGGCGGCCGTCGCGGTGGTGGACGTCGGGGAGCGCACCGTTCGGACCTGGTTCGCCGACCAGTTCGCGGACCTCCGGGAGAAGCTCGCGGGGTACGACCTGTTCGGCGCCCTCGACGTCCGGCCGCTCCTGCGCGCGCTCGCGTTCGACCCGGGAGAGCGCCGGCTCGCTGACCTCGGCGCCACCCAGAAGACCTGGAAGCTCAACCAGCGCGGCCGCACGCTCCAGATCACCACCGACCTCCTGATCGCAGGCACCTGCGGGATCTCGAAGCCGTTCGGCGAGCCCGGAGCGCTGGCCCGTCACCTCGAAGCCGGGGACCTGGGGAAGCTCACGCGCCGCCTCGAATCGGACGCCAAGGCGCTCTGCGCGCTGTACGAGTACGGCCGGCTGCACGGGTGGGTCCGGCTGCGGTGGGGGTTCCTCGACGAGCGGCTCCCCGCGCCCTGGTCGCTCCGCGACGAGCTCCGACTCCACGGGCGCAAAGAGCAGGCGTGTGCCCGACAGCTGCCGATGGAGGTCGTGCTCGGTACCGCGCCCGGGTGGGAGGACCCCTGGTCGCGCGCCCGCACGGTCCTGGCGAGGAAGGACGCCACCGGCCGGTGGACCTGGCTGTGGGACGAGCGCGGCCACGTCGATGACGTCGACATCCAGCGGGCGCGCCTCGTGGAACCCGCCTCCGCTGGATACTTCCGGTCATGATCCGACCCGGAACCGGAGATCTGCTGGAGGCGAACGCGGACGCGCTCGTCAACACAGTGAACTGCGCGGGCGTCATGGGCAAGGGCATCGCGCTCCAGTTCAAGAAGGCGTGGCCCGCCATGTTCCGCGACTACCAGACGGCGGTGCGCGCCGAGCAGGTCCAGCCCGGGCGCATCCACGTCTGGCAGACCGGCAGCCTGCAGTCGCCACGGTTCATCCTGAACTTCCCGACCAAGCGCCACTGGAAGGCGGGCTCTCGCCTCGAAGACATCGACGCCGGGCTCGTGGACCTGGTCGTGAAGATCGGCGAGCTCGGCATCCGCTCCATCGCCATCCCCCCGCTCGGGGCGGGCAACGGCGGCCTCGACTGGGCCGTGGTTCGACCTCGGATCGAGGCAGCGCTCGCCCCGCTCGTCGACCTCGAGGTCCAGCTCTGGGAACCCGGGCAGGCTCCGCCGCCCGCCGAACAGCCCGTGAACACCGAGCGCCCCGGGTGGACCCCGCAACGCGCGGCAATCCTCGCCCTGATGGGCCAGTACCGGGTCCTGCACGACGACCTCACACAGCTCGAGGTCCAGAAGCTGGCCTACTTCCTTCAGGAGGCGGGGCACGACATGGGCCTCCGCTACTCGAAGCACCACTACGGCCCGTACGCCGACGGGCTCCACCACCTGCTGCAGCGCCTGGAAGGGCACTTCCTGCGGGGCGTCGTGGACCGCAGTCCCGGAGCGGTGATCGAGGTGGAGCACGAGGCGGTGGCCGAAGCCCGCTCTTTCCTCGCCGAGGACGCCGGTGTCCAGGCCCGATTCCAGCGCGTCGCGCACCTGATCGAGGGGTTCGAGACACCCTACGGGATGGAGCTCCTGGCGACCGTGCACTGCGCGGCCAAGGAGGACCCCGCGGGCCGCACCGATCCGGAGGCGGCGCTTCGTGCGGTGCGGTCGTGGAGCGAGCGCAAGCGGTCCACCATGCGCCCGAGCGACATCAAGGTCGCCTGGGGACGACTCCGGGAACAGGGCTGGCTCGCCTTCTGAGCCGTCACGGAGAGAGCGGTGGGCACCACACTCTGGTTCTTCCTCGAGCGACCCGACGGTGCGCTGCACCGGATCCCGGTGACCCGGTACCGCGCGTTCTTCGACGGTTCGGCGCCCCTTCCTGCATCGCGCGCGGGCGTCGTCTGCGTGGTCGAAGTCATCGTCCACACCACCGGCAGGAGGCTGGACCAGGTGCTGCGCGTGTGCCCCGTGCTCCACCGGGTCATGGAGAACGGGTTCGTGGATGCCGAGCACCAGGAGCGCTGCGCACGCCTCGCGGTCGAGACCCTCGACCTCACGTCCACCGAGAACGTCGTGAACCTCGGCCCCCACCTCGCCCGGAGCGAGCTCACCGCCGCCCATTCCTGGAAACCCACCCAGGAGCAGCTCCAGCAGCTCGGGAACACGCTGAACCGCGCCGCCTCTCGTCCCCCCGTCGTCGCCGTTACCGCCGACGGTCTGCGCTGCCTGTGAGCACCCTGGGCTGATCTGCGCTGCCGGCCACGTCCAGGGTGCCCTCGAGCACATCACCCACCGACCATCTATACGACGATCGTAGAAATGATTAGTATCGAGCCAGGAGGGGCCTGGCATGGACACCGAGCTCATCGCCCGCAACCTGCTCCGGATCCGCAAGGACCGCGGGAAGACCCAGGAAGCCATCGCCGACGGGGCGGGGCTCTCCCGAGCGGGGTACCGCGCCATCGAGAAGGGCCACGCCGAGCCTCGCCCGGAGAACCTCCGCGCGATCGCCGGTGTACTCGGTGTCCCGCTCCGCGAGCTGGTGACGCCCGCTCCGAAGCTGGAGCGCGTCCGCTTCCGCTCGCTCAAGCGGCTGAAGAGCCGAGACCAGATCCTCGTGGACGTCGCCCGATGGTTGCGGTCGTTCCAGGAGCTCGAGGAGATCCTGGACGCTCGCCAGCCCCACGCGCTGGCGCCCCTCTGGGAGCGGCTCGCAGCGTCGCGAGGGGTGGGACTCGCCCAGGTGGCGGCAGCCACTCGGGAGCACTTCGGCCTGGGGCCGCGCGAGCCCATCCACGACATCTGCGGCCTCCTGGAGGCGCGGGGCGTGAAGGTGCGGGCGGTCGTGGTCGCCAACGACGCCTTCCTCGGACTCTCGGTGGCGGAGGACCATGGAGGGCCCGCCGTCGTCGTCAACACCTGGGACCGGCTCGCGGTCGAGCACTGGATCTACAGCGCGGTCCACGAGCTCGGACACCTGCTACTGCACCTCGGCGCCTACGACGTCTCCGTCCAGGACGAAGACGACCAGCAGGAGCGCGAGGCCGAGGTCTTCGCGTCGCACTTCCTGATGCCGGACGCCCCGTTCTGGAGTGAGTGGGAGGAGGCGGCCGGCCTCGGCTTGTACGACCGCGTGCTCAAGGTGAAGCGCGTGTTCCGCGTGAGCTGGAGGGCCGTCTTGTACCGGGTGTCCGAGCGCCTCCCGCCAGGCGACCGCTCGCGGCTGTGGCGACACATGGCTGCGGAGCACCAGCGCCGCCAGCGACGCCCGCTGCTCAAGCTCACCGAGCCCGCCGGCGTCACGGAGGACGTGTTCGGGGAGCCACGCTTCCTCGCGAGCGCCGGCGCCGAGCCCGCCGGGCTGGATGTGCACGACTTCCAGGGGGACCGCCTCGCGCGCCTGGTCCGTCGCGCCGTCGAGGAGGAGGCCATCTCGTTGTCCCGGGGCGCCGAGATCCTGGGGCTGGGGGTAGCCGAGATGCGCGACCTCGCAGCGTCCTGGGTCGCGTAGGCTCCGATGCTGCTGCTGGTCGACGCCAACGTGCTCATCGACTTCGCGCTGACGGACCGGACAGTCCTGGCGGTGGTCGTGCGCCACCTGGGCGTCGTCCATGTTCCGCGGGACGTGCTCGCCGAGGTGGAGCAGCTCGACGAAGCAGCCTGCGCGGAGCTCGGTCTGGTCGTCGTCGACGGGACGCTCGAGCAGCTCACCGAGGCCGGGGCCGGAACCGGCCGGCTGTCCTTCGAGGATCGGGTCTGCCTGATCCTCGCGCGCGACAACGGGTGGACCTGCGTGTCGAACGATGGCCGCCTGCGCCGGGAGTGCGAGGCGGCAGGCGTCGCCGTGATGTGGGGACTCCAGTTGATGTTGGAGCTCGTGGCCGTTGGGGCCATGACGTCCGACAACGCGATCGTGGTCGCGGAAGCGATCGGTCGGGTCAACCCGAGGATGCGGGCCGAGGTGATCGACGTGTTCAGGAGGCGAGCGCGGGAAGTCCGGTCGAGCGGCTGAGCGCCATCTGTTCATCAGTCCGGTAGGGTCAGCGGGGCGACCGAGGCCGTGAGCGGGCCGCCCCGGAGCGTGCCGGCGACGATCTGGTCTGTGGCGTGGGCCAACGCGTCTCGATCGAGCTCTCCCAGGGCGCCGGACCACTCCGCAACCTCCGGGAACCGCGACCCGAGCCAGCCGCGGACCACCTCGATCGGGCCGACGAACGAGGCGCAGAACGCCGCCAGCTCCTCCGCCGGGACCCACAGCTCCTCGTGACGACGCGCGCCGACGACCCTGCGGGGGTACCGGTCCGCGACGCCGGACGGCACCACGAACCGCGTCACGAACCCCGCGTAGCCCGAGTTCGGATCGTCGAGGTTCCACTTCGTGGCGATCTCCGCGGCGTACTCCTCGTTGCAGACCGGGTAGAACACCGGTTGCTCCGGCAGGCGTGGCGGGAACGCTCGGAAGCCCGACGCTCCGATCAGCCGCAGCTCGTAGGCGCCCACCGGTCGCCACAAGGTCGTCGTGCTCAACGGGCCTCCCTCACGTCCAGTGTCCGTCGCTTCGGTCAGCCGTCGGTGAGCGCGCGCCGGACGACCTCCGCCACCGGCTCCGGACGCCCCTCGTCAGTTGCCGACGGGTGCGTCCAACGTACTCCGCGAACGGAAGCACCCCCAACACGGTCGATCAGGGATCGAGTCCCGGACGCCGGAACGAGAGGTGACCCGGGAAGGTCGCCTCGACGCTCACCACCAGGTCGGCCGACGCGACCACGAGCTGAGTTGCTCCTCGATCGAGCGGGTGCTGCCCGCACCAGTCGCTGACCGCCTCGATGACGCGGTGCAGGCCGAGCGTCACCACCTTCGCGGTGCCCAACGCGTCCGGCTCGTGGCTCCCGATGGCCCCGAGCGCTCGATGCACCTTCGCCGGGATCAGAGAGCCGTACCAGCCGACGACGGCAGCGGCCTCACCGGACGCTCCTGCCAGCCAGCCCCGGGCCGCAGCGGACCAGCACGACGCCTGCAGCGCCAGGGGGTGGGAGAACAGCGCCTCGTCCTCGGCCACCCAAGCGGCGACATCCTCCTCCCGCACCTCGAGACCCTCCCTCAGGAGCTCCGCCTCCAACAGGGCCTCGGCCCGCGCGAGGGACGCTATCGCCTGCGCCAGGTTCTCCGCCGGAGAGGCGGAGGGACGGCGCAGCTCCACCCTTCCGACCGGGCACGAGTCCGCCAGGGGACATCGCTCGCACCACTTGTCGCACCAAGCCGATGCATCCAAGACGCCGCCATCGGATCTCATGCACACCCCCCGGAGTCTCCATCGCCTGAAGCCATCGACGGGTCGAGGAAGTCCTGGTGCCGAGGACGTCGACGTTCAAGACCTCGGCGCTCGGCCGGGATCGGTCCGTCGAGGTGGACATGGTCGCTGACCCCACTACCCTTATAGGGTAGAGCATCAAGACCGCCCTCGACGGGGGCAGGGCCATGGGGCTCACCGCCGGCGAGATGCTGAAGGTCGTCGCGGCGTTGAGCAGGAGCGAGTTCTACAAGTCGATGACCACACTCAGCGACCACACCGCCTGGCAGGACGTTTACACCCCCGGCGGGTCGACTTGATCCGGTGGACGACGGCGATCCGACGGGTGATCGGGGCTCCACCGCGAGGACCCTCCGATGCCGAGACCGTATCCCAACGACCTTCGCGAGCGTGTCGTCGCCG
>JBIKWC010000091.1:0-23324 GCA_044356535.1 Myxococcota bacterium | reverse complement strand
TGCCCTGGGCGTCGAACCGGGACGGGGTCTCGCGGTCGCCGGAGGAGGGCACGATGTCGAGGTTCGAGTTCAGGAACCCGAACCGCAGCTCGAGGGTGTTCTTGTCGTCGGGGGCGAGCGTGGCCGTGACCCGGTGGTTCAGGCTGAAGTCGCGGCGATCGGTCGTGGCCTCCGGCGCGGTGAACTGCGACGCGTCGATGTTCGAGATGGTCGAGTAGTCGCCGTTGAAGATGTAGCGCAGGGTCCAGGAGCGGTTGGGGAACCAGGTGAGCTTGCCCATGAACTGGCCGCCGTACACCTCGACGTCGCCAGTGCCGTCCGGCGCGACCACCACACCCTCGGGGATGGACCGCGAGTAGTTGAGGTCGAGGGCGGTGAAGTACCAGAGCTTCTCGGGGACGATTGGGCCCCCTGCAGTCCCGTTGAACACCGGGGCCCAGTCGCGGCCCTTGATGGTCGGGACCTCGCGCTCCTTCTCGGGCTTGAAGATGTCGTACTTCTGCTCGAAGAAGGCGTGCTGGCTGTAGAACATCGCGGCGCTGCCGTGGTGCTCGTCGCCGCCGTCCTTCGTGACGACGTTCACCATCATGCCGGTGAACTGCCCGAACTCGGCGGGGGCGCCGTCGGTGTACACCTGGATGGCTTCGATGGCGTCGAAGTTCACGTCCGCGCCGAACGTCTTCGTGGCGGGATCGCGGGTGGAGACGCCGTCGATCGTGTAGTTGTTGCCGTACTGGCCTTCGCCGCGGACCGACGGGTTCCCGTCGCCGCCGCCGCCTTCGCTCGTGTCGATGCGGCCGCTGACGCCGGCCATGGTCTGGACCACGTCCTGGTACGAGCGGCCGACCGGGATCTCCTGGATCTCCTTGGCCGAGAGCTCGTTGCTGATCGCGGAGCTGCTGGTGTCGACCACGGGCTTGAACCCGACGATCTCGATCTCCTCGGAGACCGTGTCGAGGCGGGCCTCGATGGGGACCTTGGTGGTGGTGTTGAGGGCGACGCGGATCTCGGCCTTCGCGACGAGCGTGCCCTTGAAGTACACGCCGAGCTGGTAGGTGCCCGGGGAGAGGCCGTCGATGTTGAACTCGCCGTCGTCGCTCGCGAGGACGATGCGTTCCCCCGCCAGATCGACGCCGCTGACGCGGAGCTCGGCGCCCGGGATGGGCAGCCCCTGTTCGTCCACGACATAGCCGACGACGGCGCCGGTCTCGATGGCGTAGGCGACCTGGGTGGTGGTGACGAGCGCTGCGAGGAGGGAGGGGTAGAAGGGAATCATGGCATCACCTCAGCGGGCCGTCAGGGTGATCGTGTCGGGGACGCAGGTCTCGCCGGTGTCGCCGCTCTCGGAGCTGCACGTCTCGAGCAGGAACACGGTGCCGTCGGTGGCGACGAGCTGCATGGTGTAGTCGCCGGCGGGCAGGGCCGGCACGTTCGCGTGGACGTCGGCCGTGGAGCAGTCGCTCACGAGGTCGGCCGAGCCCACGGCCGCCAGCGTGTCGTCCAGGAACTGGAGCGTGACGTTGCCGCCGAGCCCGCAGCCCTCGAAGATGATGACGGAGCCGACGTCGGCTTCGGTCGGGACGGTGTACGCGTCCACCGCGAAGGTGGCGGGGCAGGCCCGGTAGTACCAGCCGTCGTCGAGGACCAGCTCCTCGCCGTCGACCTCGAGGATCACGTCGTACCAGCCGGCCTTGCCGCCCGGCGCGGGCCCGGAGGTGCCGAAGTACTTGAAGCCCACGTCCTGCGCGTGCTCCTCGAGCTTCTCGTCGATGTCGGCGGCCCGGAAGTCGAGCAGCGGCGAGTCGCCGATGCGACCCTTGGCGGCGGTGCCGAGGTGGTGCCCCTGGATGATGACGGGCTGGCAGCCGTCGACGTAGCCGTAGCTCGGGATGACGGTGGCGAGGGTGGGCTTGAGCAGGCAGGCCGTGAACCCTGCCACCGAGCTCCACATCAACAAGCGTCGCATGGTGGTTGCCCCTGAGTGGTCCGACGGTGCCGCCGCAGCGACAGGCCGGTGACGTTCCGTGACGATTCGAGGTCGTCTACGCGTCGCACTGTACCTGACACGGGTCGCAGCGCAAGGTCCCACGCGGCGGTACGCGAGGTTCCGGCGGGCGAGCGACGCTCGGGGTGGGAAGCTACAGTGGTCGCAGGAGGTCGGGGTGGTGCTGTCCTGGTGGCTCGCGTGCACGGACGGACCGTCGGACCCGATCGACCGTCCCCAACTGGTCGCGGGTCCGCAGCTGATTGCGGCACCGCTCGCCCCCCTCGCGCGCGAGCTGACGGTCGAGACCGACGTCCCCACCCGGCTGACGCTCGCGTTGGCCGCCGATCAGGTGGACAGCGAGGTGCGCTTCCCGACCTGGTCCCGCACCCACCGGGTCCCGGTGCTCGGCGCGCGCCCCGACCGGGAGCACGTCGTGACGGTGTCGCTCGAAGACGAGGCCGGGCACACGGTCACCGCGGAAGCGACCTTCCGCACCGAGCCGCTCGACCCCGACTTCCCCGCGATCGAGGTGCGGTCGGTCGACGAAGCCGCGCTGCAGACCCGCTACCTGCTGGCGCCCCTGCAGACGCCGTTCGGTCGGCACTGGCTCGTGGTGCTCGACGCGCGGGACGGCGGCGTGGTGTGGGCGTACACGGGCCCCGAGGACTTCGGCGACGTCGACCCGACGGGCAGGGGCTCGGTGGTCGGGCTCTCGGCGAACGGGTTCCTGGAGCTGGACTGGCTGGGCCAGCGCGTGGCGCGGCTCCGGTCGTCGTCCTCGCAGGGCGAGCCGGGCGACGTGCTCATCGACGCCAGCCTGTTCACGCACGAGCTCGTCGAGACGGAGGACGGCTACTGGACGCTCGCCCTCACGTCCCGCGAGGTCGACGCGTTCCCCCTGTCGTACGACGACCCCACGCTCCTGGGCGGCCCCACGCAGATCGTCGACGCCGACGTGCTGGACATCGCCCGCGACGGGACGGTGCGGTCGCGCTGGTCGCTCGCGGACCGGCTGGACCCGCTGCGCATCGGGTTCGACTCGCTCGATCGGCTGTCGCTGGGCTGGGACTGGGCCCACCCGAACGCCCTGCTCCCGGACCCGTCGGGGGTGATCGTGTCGCTCCGCCACCAGGACGCGCTCGTGGCGCTGGACCACGCGGGGGACGTTCGCTGGATCCTCTCGAACCCCCACGGGTGGAGCCCGGCGGTGGCGCCGCTGTTGCTGGCGGGTCCGGCGCCGGACGGCTGGCCGCTCCACCAGCACGGGCCCTCGTTCGACGCGGACGGGAACCTGGTGTTCTTCGACAACGGGAACGAGGGGTACACGCCGTACACGGAGCCTCCGGGCCGGCGGCTGGCGAGCCGGGTGACGGCGATCCGCGTGGACGAGGACGCACACACGGCGGAGACGGCCTGGGTCTGGCTGCCGCCGGGCGACCTGTACAGCCCGGCCCTGGGCAACGCGACGGGGCTGCCGGGGGGCCACGTGCTGGCGAACTACGGGTTCGTGTCGGCGGAGGGGGGGGAGGACAACGTGCTCGCGGGGCGTCCGATGCGCTCGGTGCGCATCTTCGAGGTGGACCCGGCGCGCGCGGAGCCGGTGCTGGACCTGGCGATCGACACGGAGGTGGGGCCGTTCCCGGACGGGGTCAAGCTGTACCGGGCGATTCCATTCGACGGGATGTACCCGGCGGAGGTCGAGGTCCTCCGGTGATCCGTCGCCGTACCCAGGAGGCACTCCTGCGAGTGCTTGGACTCCTTTCCCTCTTCCATTTCTTCCCTTTCTTTCCTGCCTTCCTGCGAGATCTAGGGGGTAGCACAGGGCGAATGATTCTACCATAGAGGACAGGAGGCACGCTGAGGAGCGACCCCGTGATGCGGGCGAGGCAGCGCTGATTGGCGGCTTCTCCTCTGTGTCCCAGGCCCGGAAGTGGACCGGCACCGGGGTCGTCGACACCTGGACCGACGACCTGATCGTGCTCGAGCTGCGCGACGGGGTGTACTGCGACAGCGACAACACGGACTGTGTGGCCGTCGAGGGGACCATCACCTATGCAGGTGAGCGTCCGGCGCCGTTCGAGGCCGAGAACCCGGGACCGTCGGACTGGGTCGACGTCGGGTCCGGTGAGGCCATGTGCGAGGGGCGCCTCGCCACCGGCGGGACCTGAAGGTACGAGTCACCCCGTCGACACCGTGAGCTCCAGCGGGCACCAGTCCAGCTCGCCGCCCACCGGGGTGATGGTGATGTCGTATGTGCCCGAGTCGTCGCTGCCCGCCGAGCCGCCCACCCCCACCGACCCCGGCGCGTCCACCGTCTCCGTGGTGGTGCCGCCCGGCCCCGACACCGTCACCTCGTAGACCTGGCCGTCGCCCATCCGCGTCACCGCCACCGACACGTGGAAGTCGTCGAACGTCCCATCGCGGGCATCCACCGTGTACCGCTCCGTGTCGCCCCGATCCCGGATCACCGCCGACACCCGCGTCGACGAGCCCCGCCAGTGCCCACCGAAGAAGCCGCGTTTCCACGTGGCGCCCGGCAGCTCGTAGGCGCCCCCCTCCACCTCGAACCGGTCGTCCTGGTGGCGCCGCGTCACCCCGTCGTCGATCACGCCGTCGCAGTCCTCGTCCCGGCAGTCCGGCGTCTCCCTCGCCCCCGGCCGGACGCTCGGGTCCGCGTCGTTGCAGTCGCCCGCCACCTCCGCCAGGCCGTCCCCGTCGTCGTCGAACACCACCGTGCCCTCGTCCACCAGGCCGTCGCAGTCCTCGTCGACGCCCGTGGGCACCCCCTCCTCCGCGCGCGGGATGCGGGGGTCGGTGTCGGCGCAGTCGTACTTCGGCACCTCCTCGTGGACCCCGTCGCAGTCCAGGTCCAGCGCCACCGCGAAGGCCACGGCGCCGTCGCGGTCCGCGTCCGGGTACACCGAGGCCCCCGGGTGCACGAAGGCCGCGCGGTCGTCGCAGTCCGTGCCCCCCACCGCCGCCGCCTCGTACCCGTCGCGGTCCGCGTCCTGGCCGTTCACGCCGTCGCAGTCGTCGTCGACGCCGTTCCCCAGGACCTCCGTCTGCCCGGGGAACACGGCGGGCGCTGCGTCGTCGCAGTCGTCGTGGCGGCACGCCAGGTGGCCGTCGCCGTCGCGGTCCACACAGGGGGGCCCGACGACGAGGTGGCGCTCCGTCTGGGCGAGGATCACGGAGCCCAGGCTCGCCTCCAGCTTCACCGAGACCGTCCCCTCGCGCGGCAGCGTCGCCGACAACACCTGGGGCCCCGCCGCCGCCTCCACCGACGCGAGGGTGTCGCCCGCTGCCGTCACCAGGCGCACCTCGGGCGCCAGCGTCGGGCACGCCGAGCGCACCGTCACCGGCACCTCGAACGCCGTCCCCGCCCACACCTCCTCGGGGACCCGCGTGTCCAGCCGCACCTGGAGCGGCGGCAGTGGCACCGACACCACCGTCGCCGACACGAACCACCAGCTCGCGCCGACCTCCACGGGCCCCGCGCGCCCCCGCTCCACCGTGAAGGGCACGTCGGAGGTGAAGGCGGGGACCACGACCTCCACGGACCCGGAACCGCTCTCCACCGTCATCGTGCGGGCGAAGAACGCCGGCAACACGTCGAGGGTGCCGGTGACCGTGCCGCAGGCGTCGGCGGTGACGTCGCGGAGCGCGAGGGTGTCGGCGTGGGCGGAAGACAGGGCGAACATGACGAACATGGGTGCTCCGAGAATCAGAAAGCGGCGACGCCGAGGCCCAGGGTCGCGCCCCAGGTCTGCGGGCCGGTGGGGGCGTACAGGCCGCTCGCCTGCACGAAGAGGTGCTCCGAACACTGCAGGCGCAACCCGCCGCGGGCGCCGAGCGAGAACCCCTCGGAGACGTAGTCGGCAGCACGTCCGTCGACCTCGAGCGACACCGACGACCGGTGCACCGTGCCCACCAGATCGAGGAACGGCACGAGCACCCCGGTGGGCGCCTCCACGCCCAGGCCCAGGAGGAGCTCGTCGGTGTGGAGCGCGCGCACCGACGACCGCACCCGCCCGCCGTTCCCGTCCACGTCCTGCACGTCCGGGACGGCCACCTGCCAGTCCGGGTACGGGCGCTGCCACCCCAGCGACACCCGGAGGGGCGGCGCCACCGCGCGGAGCTCGGCGCGCGGGCCCGTCACGAACGTGTCCGACAGCGGGTAGGCGAGGAACGAGGCGTCCAGGCCCGCCAGCGGGCGGCCGCTTCCCGTCTGCTCGAACGGGATCGCCCCGAACGAGCGGTCACCGGCCAGGAACCCGAGCTCGAGCTCCACGTGGGTCTCGTCCCCGATCACGTCGGACGCCGTCGCCTGCTGCATCACCGCGAACCACCACACGCTGCACCTCGCCCCTCCACCGTCACCGGCGCGGCGGGGCCTCCCGGTCCACACCGCGTGAAAGGGTGTCGGGGCGTCCGTGGAACGCGGGTGGCGGCCGACCGTCACCACCCGTCACCTCTGGCGCGGGTTGACACCCGGCGTTGGCCCGACTACGGGGCTCTCGTTTCCTCCCTCTGGCGGAAGCGCTGGCTCTCCAGACGATCTCCTTCTTTCCGGAGTCTGCTCTATGCGCG
Organism: Myxococcota bacterium; assembly: GCA_044356535.1. Lineage (GTDB taxonomy): Bacteria > Myxococcota_A > UBA796 > UBA796 > JACKER01. Next base: position 16,747 of record JBIKWC010000091.1, on the reverse strand, counting down.
CTCTCCTCTCCTGGGGCCCGTTGGCCCTGGTCGCTCTGTCCGCCTGCAAGTCCGGCCCCGGCGACGATCCCCTCGTGTTCGAGTGGAACCAGGGCGACCGCTGGCACCTCGCGACCAGCTACCGGATCGGGGAAGCCCGCACCGAGCTCGGCGCCGTCGACCTCGGCACCGACGTGATGCCGCAGCTCGGCGAGCAGTGGTCCGACGAGATCGTGTGGACGTTCGAGGTCGTGGAAGACGGCCTCGTCCCCGCCAGCGGCGACGAGCTGTACCCGTACGCCGTCACGCCCCGCGGCGACGTGAAGGCCCTGTCCGTGGTGCGCGCCTCGATCGAGACCGGCCTCAACCGCGAAGATCACGCGTACGCCGACACGAACCCCACCGTCTACCTCGTGTTCCGCGAGGATCGCGGCCGCCTGGCGGCGGTGGTGTCGTTCAGCGACTCGCAGACCGGCCGCCTCGAGCAGGCGTGGACCAGCAAGCAGCTCGAGCGCAGCTGGTCGCCGCTCGCCCAGTCCATGTTGTCCGCTGCGCCCACGTACCTCGCGCCCCACGGGGTCCGGGTGACGACGGGCAAGCGCCTCCTCGAGAACGGCTCCACCATGGACCTCGCCGAGGTCGACAAGTTCACGGTCGACGTGGCGTTCGACGACGAGATCGGCGGCGGCGTGGTCGAGGCCCGCTACGAGTACGGGAAGCCCTGGCCGAGCCACGTGGTCTCCGACAACGTCGAGGTCACGCTGATCGACGCAGCCGACGACCGCCTCCGCGGCCTCGAGCGCGGCCCCGCCCCCGAGAACTACGACTACCGCGCGGCCCTCGCGGCCTCGGTCGACATCGACAAGGCGCTCACGGTCGTCACGGGCAGCGAAGACTTCGGCGCGCCCGACGGCTACGAGCCCTGGAACGGCAGCTGGTGGCGCCAGTCCGAAGGCGCGCTCGTCTTCGGCTACGAGGGCCGCTCCTCGGTCTCCGACCGCGTGCAGGCCACCGCCGAGCCCCTCCGCAAGGAGATGGACCGCATCCGCGGCGAGCTGTTCACGCTCACGCAGGGCTCGACCGAGTACAACACCAAGGTCACCGAGTACCGCGCCAAGCAGACCGAGCTCACCACCGCGCTCAAGACCTTCTACACGAAGCTCCGCGCCGACCTCGACGGCGGGCTCCTCAAGGTCGTGGACGGCCGCCTCGTCCACAACGAAGGCTGGAGCTACGACCTCGACGAGCTGTCCCCCATGGACAAGACCTCGCTCGCGCTCTACTACCAGCGCGCCAGCGACCCGTTCGCCATGCAGCAGTGGGAGCTCCTCAACCACTGGTCCCCGGGCGGCGGCTCCTGGTGGGGCCACTGCAACGGCTGGGCCGCGGCCGCGATCCTGCTGAACGAGCCCACGGACTCCGTGCAGGCGTCGATCGGCGGCTCGCCCGTCGAGTTCACCTCGGCCGACCTCAAGGGCCTCTTCACCGAGACCCACTACAGCACCTACAGCCGCTTCTACGGCGCCCGGTACTACAAGGAAGGCGACGACCTCGCCGACCTCCACCCCGAGGCGTTCCACAACCTCGTGACGTTCTACCTCCGCGACCAGCGCGTGCCGTTCGTCTTCGACACGACCGCGAGCGACGAGGTCTGGAACTTCCCCGCGTACGGCGCGGATCTCGACGTGACCGAGACCACGGTGGGCGGCGGGGAGGGCCTGATCGACATCAACACCGCGACGGCGGCCGAGCTCGACACGCTCCCGAACATCGGCGTGGTCCTGGCGCAGGCGATCATCGACTACCGCGTCGCCAACGGCGCCTTCCAGACGGTCGACGAGCTCGAGGAGGTCGACGGCATCGGCCCCTCCACCCTCGAGGACCTGCGCCCGTTCGTCACGATCATGCCCGTGGAGCGCACCTTCCGCGTGTCCGCCACGGTGTACTTCGCGACCGACGGCGTGACCGAGAGCCACGTCGACCGCGGCTCGCCCGCTGCCGACGGGTTCACCGAGACCTACGGCTACACGCTGGTGACCGACCAGGCCGGGCTCGTGCTCAGCGGCAAGTGGGACGACGACGACAAGCACCCCGACTTCGCGTGGGTGCCGTACAGCAACCCGTCGACGGCCAGCTACAACAGCTCCGAGAACCCCTACTTGTCGCCGACCCAGCTCGATGCGATCCTGAAGGTGGACTTCAACCGCAAGTGAGGGGTCCCAGGGAGTTCTCCATGCGGATCCTGCTCGCCCTCGCGCTCGCTGCCTGCACCGAGCGCAACGGTCTGCGCCGCTTCGAGGAGGAGCAGGCCGAGCTCATCGGCGTGCTCGTCTCCCCGGAGTCGATGGTGGTGCCCGTCGGTGGCGAGGCGCCGCTCACGGCCACCGGGCTGTTCGCCGACCGCACGAGCGGGGACCTCACGTACCGCTGCGACTGGTACAGCGACACGCCCGGCGTCGCGACGGTCAGCGAGGGGCTCGACGAGGAGGGTGTCCTGCGCGCCCTCGAGGCCGGGCGGACCGAGGTGTGGGCCGGCGTAGACGACGTGTTGAGCCCCACCGTCACCGTGACCGTGACGGAGGCCGAGCTCGACGCGTTGTCGGTCCTGCCGTCCGACCTCACCGTGGGCGTGGACCAGAAGGTCGAGCTCGAGGCCACCGCGCGGTGGAGCGACGGGACGCAGTCCAAGGCCACGTCGCAGGTGCGCTGGATCATCGACGACCCCGACGTCGCCATCATCGACGGCACGAAGCTCATCGGGCAGCGGGCCGGCAAGACCAGGGTCCGCGCCGTGTGGGACGAGGTCGAGTCCGCGGAGGCGGAGGTGGTGGTGGTGGAGTCGGCCGCGCCCGACCTGCGCCTGCTCGACGTCTCGGCGTGGAGCGACGACGGCCGGGTGACGTTGTCGCTCGAGGTGCAGAACCGCGGGAACGCCGGCGCCTCGTCGTTCTGGATCGACGCGTTCCTCGATCCGAGCCGCGATCCCCGCCCGACGGACCTCGGCGACGCGTTCGACCTCGTGAACTGGGTGGGGCCCGGCGCCACGAAGACCGTCACCCTCACGCTCGACGACGTGGACGCCGGCGACCACGACCTCATAGTCCTGCTCGACTCGGGCGGGGTCGTGGACGAGTCCGACGAGGACAACAACCGCCTCGACGCCACGTTGTCGATCGCGTCCCAGGAGTACCCCGCCGACATCGTGGTGGAGGGGTTCGACGCCGTCACCGACGGCTACTCCGTCTGGTACTGGGTCGAGCTCTCGAACTACGGCGACGAGCGCACCGGCAGGTTCTACCTCGACATCTACCTCGATCGGAACAACGCTCCGTTCCCGGGGCTCGAGGGCGAGTACTACGTGGAGGTGGCCTCGATCGACCCGTGGGACACGATCTCGTTCGAGGTCGAGGTGCCGGAGTCGTGCTGGGGCTGCTCGTCGTGGATCCAGGCCGACAGCCTCGACGAGATCGACGAGGTCTACGAGTCCGACAACGTCGCAGGCCCCGTCTACGTCTGGTGACGGTCAGGTGCGGCGGCCGAACTCCGGCTCGAGCTTGACGAGCGTGGTCACCAGCGTGGACGGGATCACGCTGACCAGCACCAGCACGAAGAACCAGCGGTAGCCGATCTGCTGCTGGAGGGCGCCCGTCCACATCGTGGTCAGCGTGACGGCGAGCGCCATGAGCCCGGTGGCGATGGCGTAGTGCGCGGTCTTGTTCGGGCCCGACGCGAGGCGCAGCAGGAACATCATGTACGCCGTGAACCCGAACCCGTACCCGAACTGTTCGAGGCCGACGAGCGCGCAGATCAGCGGGAAGTCCTGGGGCTGGAACCAGGACAGGTAGAGGAACACGAGGTCGGGCAGGTGGAGGATGGCGACCATCGGCCACAACCACGCCTTCAGGCCGTGGCGGCTGATCGCGAGCCCGCCGAGGACGCCTCCGAGCAACAGCGCCAGCACGCCCACGAACCCCTTGGCGAAGCCGAACTGGACGTTGTCGAGGCCCAGGCCGCCCGCAGCCAGCGGGTCCTTCATGAACGGCGCCACCAGCGACAACATCATGTTCTCGGCGAACCGGAAGAAGAAGATGAACAGGATCGCCTCGAAGGCGCCGCGTTTGCGGAAGAACGGCACCACCACGCGCATCCACTCGCGGGCGCCGTCCGAGAACCAGGTGTGGGTGGGCGCGTCGTCGGGGGTGGTGGCGGTGTCCCCGAGAGGGCCGCCGGGCGCGGGCTGGTCCTCCGGGGGGCGCGGCAACGTCCACGCGTGGAACGCGGTCGCCGCCACGAAGACCAGCGCCGAGCCTCCGAGCGTCAGGCTCCACGCGCTGGTGGGCGTGGTGTGGGCCATCAGGTACCCGGCGGCCATCACCATCCCGCTCTCGGCCGCGATCAGCCCGGCGCGCCAGAACGTGCTGCGGACCCCCACGAACGCGGCCTGCTGCTCCGTCCGCAGGCCGAGCATGTAGAAGCCGTCGGCGGCGACGTCGTAGGTGGCCGACGAGAACGCCAACACGAAGAACAACGCCAGCGACGCCTGGACGAACACGGGCGTGGGCAGCGTGAACGCCAGCAGGCCGAGCGTCGGCCCCATCACGGCCTGCATCACCACCACCCAGCGGCGCTTCGTGGAGACCTTGTCCACGAGCGGGCTCCAGAACGCCTTGAACGCCCACAACACCGACAACCAGCTCACCCAGAACGTGATCTCGGCGTTCGACGCGCCGAGGTCCTTGTACAGGACCGGCGTGACCTTGTTGACGATCGAGTAGGGCAATCCCTGGATGAAGTACAACGTGGGGACCCACAGCCATGGCCGCACCGCGCTGTCGCTCCTGCCCATCTGCCCGCCTCCGCGGGGCGACTCTACCCCCGGACGCGCCGGCGTCGGTGGCGCCCACCGTCCCGTCGCATGCTAGGTTGCGGCCCCGAGGGGGTGTTTCATGAAGATCATCGAGGACATCATCAACGCCATCCTGGCGATGCTCGGGCTGGGGCCAAAGAAGGATCCGGCGCCCAAGCAGCTCTCCGCGAAGGACAAGGCGAAGATCAAGCAGCAAGCCGTGCAGGGCCTCGAGGACGTGGAGGGCGAGGAGAACATCTCCGTCCACGGCACGAGCGACTCCGCCAAGGTGCTGGAGTCCCGCAAAGGCGCCGACCTCGTCGAGGAAGACGGGGAGGTCCAGTGGGTCAACCGGGTGGACGACGGCGTCCCCCGCGAGCAGTGGAAGGACGACTGGGGCCCGCTGAAGGAGAAGGGGCCCTCCACGCTCGAGGACTTCTGCTTCCACGAGATGGTGTTCGACCACACGCGGTCCACGGATCCGCGCCTCGCCGAGCAGAAGATCCAGGAGCTCGGCTACCGCGACGCAGGCCACTGGTTCACCGTGCGTACCACCGTCGTGAAGCACTTCGCCACGCCGCACGGCCCGAACGTGGGCGACGGTGTGTTCGACACCCAGGAGTACATGTCGGCGGCGCTCAAGGCCGCGTCCCGCAAGAACGCGAGCGAGCAGCAGGCCGCCGCCGCTGCCAACCCCGAGCTCCTGGCGCCCATCGAGGGCGTGACCGTGGAGCAGTACGCGCAGATCGCCGCGCGCCAGGCCCAGGGCCTCGATACTGCTGGTCTGCAGGCCCTCCTCGCGCAGCACGGGTACGACCTCGCCACCTGGGAGCGGGCGTCGGCGGGGTGGAACGACCGGATGTCGAAGGACACCACGTTCACCATCACGACCATCTACGGCAAGGCGTTCATGGGCTCCGGGCAGGGCCAGTTCGGGGGCGCGGCCCAGGCCGTAGCGGCCTACGACGGCACCGCGGCGGGCGGGGCCGAACCCATGACCCTCGACCGCTGCTGCGAGATCCAGGGCGCGATGCAGGCGTGGTCCGCGACCGGCCAGGACGTGAACGCGATGCTCCAGTCCACGTTCCAGATGAACGCGGCGGAGTTCTCGGCGGCCCACACCTGGTGGCTCACGAACCTCACGGCGAACATGGCGCGCTTCCCCGAGTACACCGCCAAGTGCGACGCCGCCCAGAAGAAGTACGAAGGCGGCGTCCAGAAGGCCGGCGCGGACGTGGATTTCTGACGTGTCGGCGCCCGTCGACGCGAGGGCGGCGGTGCAGGAGCACGCCGCGTGGGTGTTGTCGGCTGCGGGCTCTCCGGACGCCTGGGCCGCGCTGGTCGAACACTACGGCCTGCGGGGCGTAGGGCCCGGCCCGGACGGCGCCCGGGCGGTCGCGAACGTGTTCTGCAGCTGGTACGCCCCGGCGGCCGACGCCGAGACCCGGGCGTGGCTCGCCACCGTGCCAGATGCGCTGGCCGCGCAGGTGAAGCCCGTCTCCGCCGTCAGCAGCATCTTCGCCAACGCGCGCCGGACGGCGGCGCTGGTGCCGTGGGCCGGGATGAAGTTCGACACCCGGGTCTCCGTGGCCTGCCCGGGTTGTGGCGCAGCGCAGGAGCGGGCCCGCACGTTCACCTGTCGGTTCTGTGGCGGAGACCTGTTCCCCCGCCGACCCGATCCCGTGGAGGATTAATGAGCGCAGCGTTGTTCCAGCGGCTCGAGGCCTTCCTCGGCAAGCTGAAGGAGAAGCAGGCGGAGATGCTCCGGGACGCCGAGCAGGGCTTCGCCGGGCTCCGCGAGGAGTTCCCCGAGGACCCGATGCCCACCGGCAACGCCGTGACCGGCCTCACCGCCCAGATGCGGCAGCTGGTCACCCGCGTGGACGAGGTCTGGGAGCAGCAGATCGAGGCGCTGTTCTCGAGCCAGGCGCCCGGCGCCCTCGACCGCGCGATCGATCGCAAGGAGGACGGCAAGGCCGAGCTCGACGCCACCTGGCGGCGGTTCGAGGTGAAGGTGCAGGCCGACTTCTACCGGGCCCTCCACCCCCGGGCGGTGGCGGCGCTGGCCGTGCCCGTGGTGTGTGTGCGGTGCGGCGGCGTGTTGTTGCCCCACGGGGTCCGGCGGACCGAGGCCCTCACCTGCGGGTCGTGCGGCGCGGTGAGCCAGGTGGCGCCGGAGCCCGCCGTCGCGCAGTACTTCGGCGGAGGTGCCCACGCGCTCGCCGAGGAGGCGGCGCTCCCGCTGCGGCTCGCCACCGAGCGGTTCCGCGTGGAGGTGGACCGCGGTCGCCGCGCGAAGAGCTGGGCGCCCGAGCCGCTGTCGTCGATGGAGGAGTGGGAGCGCCGGGAGCAGGAGGCCTGGGAGGTGTACGCCCGCACCCGCGCCGAGGTGGCGGGGGTGCCCGTCGACCACGCCTTCGTGAAGAGCCGGATGGAGAGCTTCCGCAAGTACAGCCTCGAGACCGACCAGCGCTGGCGGGCGCACCGGAGGCTCTGACATGGCGGTGTCCCGGGCGCTCGAGAAGCGCCTCGCGGCTGTGGGCCTCGACCCCGCGTGCGCCGGCGTGCTGGCCCTGCTGCCGCTGGTCCACGTGGCGTGGGCCGACGGGGTCGTCCAGTCGGCGGAGCGCAAGGTCATCGACGAGCAGGCGGCGCGCCTCGGGGCGAGCGCGGACGGGATGTTGGCGCTTCGGAACTGGCTCGCGTTCCCCCCGTCCCCGGGGCTGGTGCAGCGCGGTCACGAAGCGCTCGTGGCCCTCCTCGCCGAGTCCGGACCCGGTCGCCCCGCGCCGAAGGCCATCCTCGCGTACTGCCGGCGCGTCTCCCTCGCCGCCGGGGGTCTCCTGGGGGTGGGGTCGACGAGCCGGGCCGAGCAGCAGGCCATCACGCAGATCGCTCGCGCCCTGCAGGTCGCGCCGGGCCGCAGCTGGGTCGGCGCCCCCACGGCGACCGAGACGGCGACCCGCCGGACCCCTCCGAAGCCCGTCACGGTGACGTTCCGGACGCAGGAGGTCCCTGGCGTGCGCGCCACCGCGGTGCTGGTCGGCGAACACGGGCACCGCTGTCCCATCGACGTCGACGGGATCGTGGTGGGTCGCGGAGCCGACAGCGACGTGCAGGTGGGGGCCGACGCGAAGGTGTCCCGCACCCACTGCCGCCTGCAGGAGCGCGCCCGCAAGTACTACGTGGTGGACCTGGACAGCACCAGCGGCACCTGGGTCGACGGCGACCGCGTGTTGGAGCGGCGGCTGTTCGGGGGCGAGGTGTTGTGGGTGGGGGCGAGCGCGTTCCGCTTCGAGCTCCTGCACCACGTGTTCAGCGAGGCCTGAGCTACCAGGCCTGATCTCACCAGGGTAGCGGGATCGGCGTGAGCTCGAGGTCGGGGGCCGTGCCGGTGCCGTCGCCCACCACGAACCGCTCGAACAGCGCGCGGAGATCGAGGTACGCGCGGTCCACCACCGCGACGTCTTCGGGCGTGCGGGCCTGGGCGAGCTCGACCACGAGGCCCTCGATCGTGATGCGCACCAGCACCGCCAGGCGCTCGGGCGGCAGCGCCAGCAGGCCGAGGTCGGTCGCGAAGACGATGCGGATCGCGTCCTCGAGCAGGTGGGTGCTCTCGAGGTAGAACTGGGCGCGGCGGTCCTGCACCGTCTCGTGGGGGTTGGACAACGTTCCGAGCACGATCGGCGCGGCGCCGCGGAGCTGGCGGACGGTGTCCCACATCGCGTCGAGCGCTTCCAGGGCGCTGCGCAGGCCGCGGTCTCCGCGCTGGGCGCGCTCGACCCACCGGCGGTGCAGTTGGACGTACACCGAGTGTTGGGTCTCCAACAGCAGCAGGTCCTGCGTGACCTCGGCCGGGGCCTCGCCCGCCAGGCGGACCCGCGTCAACGCCTTCGAGCCCAGATCGAGCAGGCGGCGGGCAGCGCGGCGACGGAGGGAGTCTTCCTCGGCGGGCACGGGGACCTCGCTCTCGTCCATCGTACCCTCTCGGCCGTCCCGGTGGCGCTTCACCAGCGGATCCCGAGCATGGTGCAGTTCAGGCCGCTGCCGATGCCCATCAGGAACGCGGTGTCCCCGGGCTGCAGGCGGCCCTGCTCCGCGGCGCGCGCGAGCGTGAACGGCACCCCCGCGGCGCCGACGTTCCCATGGTCCTGGTACAGCCGGAGCACCCGCGCCTCGGGCAGTTGCAGCTTCTGGATGAGGGTGTCGTGGTTGGCCTTGCCCACCTGGTGCAGCACGAACTCGGTGACGGTGGCGGGGTCGATGCCGAGCTCGGACTGGAGCGCGGCGTAGGTGCGCGACGCGAGCTCCACGCCCTCGCGCAGGAGCGTGGGGGCGTCGGTCTTCATCTCGGTGGCGGTGCCGAGGCACAGGCGGCTGTGGCGCGTGGCCGACCGGGCCGCGCCGCCGAGCAGCTGGTGGCCGTGCCGGCTGTGGCGCTCGTGGACGAGCATCGCCGCGACGCCCATGGACCCGAGGGTGAGGGTGGCGAGGTTCTCGGCGTACGTCCGGAAGTCGATGCCCGGCGCGAGGAGCCGGCGCACGGTGGCTTCGGTGACGGCGCGGCTGCCTTCCCCGGCGACCACCACGCCGCACTCGATCTCGCCGAGCTCGATGAGGTTGGCGACGGTGGTCATGCCGGTCATGAACCCGAGGCACGCGTGCCCCACGTCGTAGTCGAGGCACGCCTCGTCGAGCCCGAGGTCGCCGGCCACCAGGCTCGCGATGGGGGGCTCGAGGAAGTCCTTGCACACGCTCGTGCTGACCAGCGCCTGGATCCCGCACGCTGGCGGGGAGTGGCGCGCGAGGAGCTGGCGGGACGCGAGGATGGCCCCGTCGAGGTGGGTCTGGCCCGCCGCCCAGAACCGCCGGGCGCTCACGCCGGTCAGCGACTCGAGCACCCGGTTCGGGACCCCGATGCGCTTGTACAGCGGGGAGAGCTGGTGTTCGAGCTCCGCGGTGGTGACCTCCACGGGAGGCAACACGTACTCGAGGCCCTGGAGGTGGACGTGGCGGTACCGCACGCGCTCCCATAACGCCGTGTCCCTCGCGGTCGACTTTCCCTCCGGCGTATCGTGGTGCATGCTGGGTTCCTGGGGTGCTGCCGTCGTGGCGGGCGCGGGTTCGGTCACCGGGTTGGTGCTCGCGAACCACCTGCTGCCGTCCGCCTCGCTCCGGGGCGACACCCTCGCTGTGGCCATGGCTGCCTGGGTCGCGGCGGCGGCCGCCTGCGCGGGGACGTTGCGCCTGTCCCTCCGCCGGCTGCCCCCCAGCGCCCTGGAGACCGGGACGGGCTGGGTCGCGGGAGCGCTGGTGGCCGCGGCTGTCCTCGGGTGGGGGCTGTGGCCGCCGAACCACGACTTCAGGGCCAGCGGGCCGGTGCTCGCGGTGTGGCTCGCCGTCGGTTCCCTCACCCTGTGCGTCGGCCAGGGCGGGGAGGCGCGGGGGTGGTGGTCGGTGCCGTCGCGGATGGCGGTCGGCTGGGCGGTCACGTACGGCGGGGTGTGGCTCTTCGTGGCGGCGATGATGGTCTCTGCGGACGCGAGAACCCCTGCGGGGTTGCACCTCGCCCTCGCGATCGGGTCGCTGCTGAGCGTGGGTGTGGTGTTCGCGCTGGTCTGTGGGGGCCTGGGCCCGTCGGAGCCCCGCCACCAGACGATCGCGTCCTGGCTCACCCAGCCCCTCGTGGTGATCACCGGACCGGGCGCGGTCGACGAGCTCGAGCGCTGGGGGCGGGGGGACGTGGGGCCCCTGGGCCCGTTCCTCGCGCTCGGATCCGTGTTGACCGTCCTGTCGCTGGCGGCGTCGCTGGGGGCGGCGGTGGTCACGATGTGGCGCGCGGGCCGCGCGAGGCGCCACGGCGCCGGACAGGCAGCGAGCGACAGCCCGGCACGATAGGCACCGTGCGGAGGCTGCGCCATGTCCGAAGAGTCTGCCGACTTCGACTTCGTCCCCCGCGAGCTGAGCGAAGTGGAGACCATCCGCCACAGCACCGCGCACCTCCTCGCGTCGGCGATCGATCAGCTCTACCCCGGCACGAAGTTCGGCTTCGGACCCCACGTGGAGCACGGCTTCTACTACGACATGCTCATCCCCGTGACCGTCTCGGTCGACGACCTCCCCGTCATCGAAGAGAAGATGCGCGAGATCGCCAAGGGGAACCACAAGTTCGAGCACTTCATGCTCGCCAAGGAGCAGGCCGTCACCTGGGCCAAGGACCGCGAGCAGCAGTTCAAGCTCGAGGCCATGGCCGGCATCGACGACCCGGTGATCAGCTTCTACAAACACGGCGCCTTCACGGACATGTGCGCGGGGCCGCACGTCAACTACAGCAAGAAGCTCAAGCACTTCAAGCTCACGAGCGTGGCGGGCGCCTACTGGCGGGGCAACGAGAAGAACCCCATGCTCACCCGCATCTACGGCGTGGCGTTCGAGACCAAGGAGGAGCTCGACGCGCACCTCCTGCAGCTCGAAGAGGCCAAGAAGCGCGACCACCGGCGCCTCGGCAAGGACCTCGAGCTGTTCCGCATCACGCAGGAGTACGGCGGCGGGCTCGTGTTGTGGCTGCCGAACGGGGCGCTCATCCGCAAGAACATCGAGGACTTCTGGCGCGCGACCCACCAGGCCCGCGGCTACAACTTCCTGTTCACGCCGCACATCGCCCCGCTCACGTTGTGGGATCGGTCGGGGCACACCGAGCACTACACCGACTCGATGTACTCGCCGATCGAGGTCGACGACGAGAAGTACCAGCTCAAGCCGATGAACTGCCCGTTCCACATCGGCGTGTACAAGGCGAAGACGCGGTCGTACCGCGACCTCCCGATCCGCTACTGCGAGCTCGGCACCGTGTACCGGTACGAGCGGTCGGGCGCATTGCACGGGCTCATGCGCGTGCGCGGCTTCACCCAGGACGACGCGCACCTGTTCTGCACGCCCGAGACCCTCGAGGCCGAGCTCGGCGGCTGCCTCGACATCGCCAAGCTCATGTACGACACCTACGGCTTCCCCAACTACAAGGTCGAGCTGTCGGTGCGCGACCCCCTCAACAAGACGAAGTACCTCGGAACCGACGCGATCTGGGACCTCTCCGAGTCCACGCTCGCGAAGGTGCTGACCGACCGCGGCATCCCGTTCACCCGCATCGAGGGGGAGGCGGCGTTCTACGGCCCGAAGATCGACGTGAAGGTCGTGGACGCCATCGGCCGCGTGTGGCAGCTCACCACCATCCAGCTCGACTTCACGCAGCCCGAGCGGTTCGACCTCACGTACGTGGGCGCCGACAACGCCCAGCACCGCCCGATCATGATCCACCGGGCGCTCCTCGGCTCGCTCGAGCGGTTCTTCGGCATCCTCATCGAGCACTACGCGGGCGACTTCCCCGTGTGGCTCGCGCCGGTGCAGGCCAAGGTGCTGCCGCTGTCCGACAAGTTCCTGGACTACGCGAAGCAGGTCCAGGCCGAGCTCGTGGCGGCGGGGATCCGCGCGTCGGTCGACACGTCGGACGAGCGCCTCGGGTACAAGGTGCGCCTCGCCGAGAACGAGAAGGTGCCGTACGCCCTCGTCGTGGGCGGCAAGGAGCAGGAGGCCCACGCGGTGGGTGTGCGTCGTCGGCTGGAGGGGGACCTCGGCGCCATGCCCGTCGCCGAGCTCACCGCCCGCATCCAGCGCGAGATCGCGACCCGCGCCCTGTGATGGACGCGGAGCGCCGGACCCTGGTCGTCGGCTACACGTGGCTCGACGGCGGGGTGCGCCTGCGCTCCTGGTCCCTCGACGAGCGCGCGGGACCCCTCGTCGTCGAGGGCCTGGCCCAGGTGGCCTTCCGCGTGGAGCCCGGCAAGTGGTGCACGGGCTACAACGACGGCCGCGCCTTCGTGCGCTGCCCCGACCAGGCCCCGGCCACGCGCGGCGGTGCCTGCGACGCCTGTGGTGCCCGCGACGAGTTCCGCGCGTGCATGACCTGCGACGGGTTCCGGTGCCCGCGGCTCTCGAGCGAGATGCTCGGGTACTGCCGGCAACACCACCACCTGTACCTCGCGTGTTTCGGCGACGAGGACATCAAGGTCGGCACCGCCTCGGACCCGCGCAAACACCAGCGTGTCATCGAGCAGGGCCCGCTCGCAGCTGCCCGGGTCGCGGAGGCCGCGGGGCCCCGGATCCGGCAGATGGAGACCCTGCTCGCGCAGGCAGGCTTCGCCGAGACCGTGCGGCGCTCCCACAAGACGGCGCTCCTGGCGGGCGCGATGACCGAGGTGGAGGCTCGCAGCCTCGTGATCGAGGCCACCCACCGCCTCAAGGAGGTGCTCCCGCGCGAGTACCACGGCGTCCTGCACGCGCCGATCTTCGTGCCCCAGCCGGACCTCGCCCGCGCGAGCCGGGCCCTGCCGTTGAACCCGCTCGAGCTGGAGGACGGCGTGGTGGTGGAGGGCGAGGTGGTGGGCGCGGTGGGCCACACGGTGTTCGTCCGGGACGCGGACGGCACCTTCGCCCTCGACCTGGGGGCGCTGAAGGGCCGCCGCCTGACGTGGAACCCCACCGGTCGGCGGCGCAAGCCGACGGCGCAGCTCGGCCTGTTCTAGTTGAAGTTGAGGTTGAACGCGCCAGCGCCCGCGCTGTAGCCGTCCACGACCACCAGGACGGGCACGCCGGCGGTCGCGGAGAACGTGACCTGAGACTGCAGGCCCCAGAAGTCGTCGTTGCAGACGAGCTCGGTGCCACCACACGCGTCCAGGACGTACAACGTGGTGTCGTACGCCGAGCCGATCATGTCGATGGTGATGTTCCCGCTGACCGGCGGCGTGAACCAGAACTGGAGGTCTGGCGCCCCAGCCGCGAAGGAGCAGGTGGTCGGCTGCTCGTCGTCGCCCTGGCCGACGGTGTTGCCGCTCGTCGCGAACGGGAGCGAGGTGGGCGCCAGCACGTCGTCGGCGCAGGGCGGGACACACGTGGGCTCGGTGAAGCAGTCCTGGTCGGCGCAGTCGAGGGCGTTGTCGCAGTTCTGATCGATGCCGTCGAAGCAGTCTTCCAGCTGGAGGGGGAAGATCGTGTCGTCGAGCGGCTCGCAGTCGAGGCCGCTCTGCTCGGGGACGAGGCCCCCGCCAGGGTCCAGACAGGACACCGTGACGACGGCGCCGTCTCCAGCGCCGTCTCCGTCCGAGTCGGCGTACCAGTCCTGCACGATGTTGGCTTCGAAGTTGGTGTCGTCGCAGTCGCGGTCGTTCGCCACGCCGATGCCCGGGGTGGGCTCACACGCGAGCGCCGCCTGGAGCGCGTTGCCGAAGCCGTCGCCGTCGTCGTCCGCGTAGTACGAGTCCTGCGTGGCTGGGTCGATCGACGGGTCGTCGTCGTCGGCGAGGCCGTCGCAGTCGTCGTCCCGGTCGCGGTTGCAGACCTCCTGGGCATCCGGGTTCACGACCGCGCGCTCGTCGTCGCAATCGCCGTTCTCGGTGACGCCCGGCTGGCCCACCGGCGGGAGGCAGAAGTCCATGAACAGCGTGTCGTCGCCGAAGCCGTCGCCGTCCCCGTCGAAGTACCAGCGGGTCATGGTGGTGGGGTCGACGCCCGGGTCGGCGTCGTCGGCAAGGCCGTCGCAGTCGTCGTCGGTGCCGTCGTTGCAGACCTCGATCGAGACCGGGTTCACCCCGCCGAGCGTGTCGTCGCAGTCATCCCCCGTGCGCACGAACTTCGCGCCCGGCGACTCGCAGGCGATGACCGCGTCGAGGGTGACGCCGTAGCCGTCGCCGTCGTTGTCCGGGTACCAGGGCACGAACGCGTTCCCTTCGTCGACCCGGCCGTTGCAGTCGTTGTCGGTGCTGTCGCACGCTTCTTCGGCGTTCGGGTGCACGTTCTCGGCGGCGTCGTCGCAGTCCGACGCGTTGTCGATCGTGCCCGCCACCAGCTCGCAGACCCAGCCCACCGCCTCGGTGGAGCCGTAGCCGTCGCCGTCGTTGTCGGTGTACGCGAACACCTCGTCGAACTCCCCACAGGGCGGGGGCTCGACGGCTGGACAACCGCCCAGCGCCGCGCTTGCGGCGAGGAACGGGAGGGTGCGGAGCAGGCGTGTGGTCATGGGTACCTCGAGCTCGATCCGGTGGGACGACCCAACCTTCATTCTCACCCATCGCCAGCGGGATGACCACTATTGCCGCAGATCTCGTCGCCCCGCGGCGTTACCGGGAGCGCGGAGGGTCGGTGCACCCCGGGCTGCTGGACGCTCTGCTCGAAGTGACCCGCGCCTTGTCGCGCCCTGCCGGGGTCGAGGCGATGGTCGGCGCGGTCCTCGGGGTGGTCGCGAAGAACGTCGCTTGTGAGCGCGCGTCGCTGTACCTGCTCGACCACGCGCAGCAGGAGCTCGTCCTGCACGTCGAGGCCTCGGTCGGCCC
The DNA here is from genome assembly GCA_044356535.1 of Myxococcota bacterium. Lineage (GTDB taxonomy): Bacteria > Myxococcota_A > UBA796 > UBA796 > JACKER01. The sequence continues at coordinate 1,540 of JBIKWC010000091.1, read as the reverse complement.
GATCGGGTTGCGCCTGCCGATGGGGGTCGGGCTCGCCGGCTGGGTGGCGGAGCACCAGGTGCCCGTGCGCACGACCGAGCCGACAGGGGATCCGCGGTTCCTGGCGGCCGTGGACGAGGCGACCGGCTTCCACACGCGCTCCGTCTTGGCGGTGCCGCTCGTCGACGCCGCGCACCGGACCGTGGCGGTCGTGCAGCTGCTGAACAAGGAGGGGGGGTTCGACGCGGCCGACGAGGCGTTCGTGTCGGGCCTCGGACCCGCGTGTGCGATGGCCATCGCCAACGCCGAGCTCGTGGACTCGCTCGAGGCGCGCAACCGGGAGCTGGCCGCGGCCCACGCCCGCCTGCGCCGCCAACACGCCGAGCAGGAGGCGCTGTCCGCGCTGGAGCGCGCGCTCGGGGCCGCGCGGGACGAGGCCGTCGTGCTCCAGCTGGCCCTCGACTTCCTGGTCCGCCGGTGGTCCACGACCGACGCGTCCGCGCTGCTGCGCGGCGAGCGCAACCACGTGGTGACCGCGGTCCCCGAGGAGGACGGGACCGTGCGGCTCCGGGCCCGCCGCATCTCCAAGGCGTGGGCCGACTCGTTGCTGCAGCGCTTCGACGAGCCAGCCGAGGCGGGGCGGGCAGGGGTGGTCCAGGTGTCGGCCCCGATCGTGGTCGACGGCGCCCGGATCGGGGCCCTGCAGATCCTCGTCAGCTCCGAGCCCGACCCGGTCGGGGTCTCCACCGTGTCCCAGGTCGCTGCGGCGGTGGGGCGGGCGATCCACGGGCTGCGGGACCAGGCGCTCGCGGCCCGCGACGACCGCCTCGCGCTCGTGGGCCAGATGATGGGGAGCCTGCTGCACGACCTCCGCAACCCGCTCTCCGCGATCTCCGGGTACGTCGCGATGCTCGCCGAGGAGGACGACCCCGCGGAGCGACGCGACCTGGCCGGGCGGGTGGACGCAGCGCTCGGCTGGCTCGAGACGATGTCGCAGGAGGTGTTGGAGTTCAGCCGTGGCACCGCGCAGCTCGCGCTGCGGACGGTCGCGGTGGACGCGTTCCTCCGAGACCTCGCGGCGGTGTGTGGCCCGGATCTCGAGCGGTTCGGCACCCGCTTCCACGTCGAGGGTCACGGTTCGGGGCAGGTCCTCGTCGACCCCGGGAAGCTGCGGCGGGTGTTGGCGAACCTCGCCCGGAACGCAGGAGAGGCAGGCGCGAAGCAAGTCACCGTCGCCGTGCGCGCCTCGGCAGAGGGGGTGATCTTCGAGGTCACCGACGACGGGCCCGGCATCCACGAGGAGATGCGGGACCGGTTGTTCCAGGCCTTCGCGACCATGGGCAAGCCCGGCGGCACGGGTCTGGGGCTGGCGATGGCCCTGCGGGTGGTCGAGGCCCACGGCGGCACCATCGAGGCCCTGCCCGGCACCCCGGGCGCGGTGTTCCGCATCACGCTGGCCGCGGACCCCGCGTCGGGGACGCCGATCCTGGGCTGATCAGCCGCCCTTCTTGCCCTTCCCGGCCTTGCCCTTCGCCTTCTCGGCCTTGCCCTCCGCCTTCTC
>JBIKWC010000372.1:0-6597 GCA_044356535.1 Myxococcota bacterium | reverse complement strand
CGTCGGAGACGGGCACCAGCAGGGCCTCGAACCGGGAACCCTTCACGGGCTCCGCGGCCCAGGTGAAGGGCTCGGCGAGGGTGAGGTACCGCACCCACCCGCCCTAACGGAGGTCGGGGGCTCGGGTCCACGGCCCGTCACGGACTTGCGCCCCGGCGGAGCGCCCCGTATGGGGGTGCCCATGCGCTGGCCGGACGCCCACCCCTTCACCGATCCCCGCCTCCTCGAGGAGGCGCTCACCCATGCGTCGTGGTCCCACGAACACGGGGGCCCCGACAACGAGCGGCTCGAGTTCCTCGGCGACGCAGTCCTGCAGCTGGCCGTCAGCCGGCTCCTCGTCCAGGCGTACCCGGGAAGCGGCGAGGGGTCGCTGTCGCGGATGCGGCAGCAGCTCGTCAACACGCGGGCGCTGGCCGAGGTGGCGCGGTCGCTCGACCTCGGTCCTTCGCTGCGCCTCGGCGTCGGCGAAGACCAGAGCGGGGGGCGGGCGCGGGACCGGGTGCTCGCGGGCGGCGTGGAGGCGCTCCTGGGCGCGGTGTTCCTGGACGCGGGGTTCACGGCGGCCGCCGACCTGGTGGCCACGTGGACGCACGACACCATCCCCGCCCTCGCCGCCCGGCCGGACGGAGGGAAAGACGCCCGCAGCCTGCTCCAGGAGCGCACCCAGCAGCAGACCGGCGCCGCGCCCACCTACGCGGTCGTGGATCGCGCGGGTCCGGACCACGCTCCCCGCTTCGACGTGGAGGTTCGCCTGGGCGAGGTGGTGCTGGGTCGCGGCCAGGGGGCCACCAAGCGGGAGGCCTCGCGCCGCGCCGCGCAGGAAGCGCTGCAGGGTCGCAGCGAGCCGGCGGAGGGTGACGGCGGATGACGCCCGCCCGGCCGGGTCCAGCGGTGGTGGTGCCCGTGCACCTCGGCTGCTGTCCGCCCGGCCAGCGCTGCGTCTGGTGCCCGCCGCCGCCGCCACCACCGTCCGTGGCGCTCGTGCAGGCGCTGGTCGAGAGCTACGTCCGCGATCGTGGAGAGCCGGTCCGGATCGCGTTCCTGGGCGGCGCGTTGCCCCCGGAGGCGCTGCTGGACGCGATCGCACCGCGTCCGTTCACCGTGCGGGTCCGCCCGGACCTGCTCGATCGGGCCGGCGCCCAGCGGCTCGCCGCGCGGGGGTGCCGCGCCGTGGAGCTCGACGCCTGGACCCTGCACGAGCCAGCGCTCGCGGCCTGCAAGCGCCCGTACACGGCCCGGGTGGTGTCCCAGCAGGTCGCCGGGTTGGCGGCGTTCGGGCTGTCGGCCGGGATCGTGCTCGCGCCCGGTCTCCCTGCGACCTCCCACGCGATCGCGGTGGACGACGCACGCGCCGTGGCCCCCCACGCGGCGTTCGCCCGCCTGCATCCCGTGCTGGTCCTGGAGGGCAGCGAGCTGCAGGCGCGTTGGCGCAGCGGCGCGTACGTCCCCCTCACCCTCGGCGAAGCGGTCACCACCTGCCGCGCCGTGGCCGACGTGCTCGAAGACGCCGGCGTGGACGTGGTGCGGATCGGGCTGCAGCCGGGCCCGGACGGGCTGGGGCACGCGGTCGCCGGGCCGAGCCATCCGTCGCTCCGCCAGCTGGTGCAGGCGCGCAAGCAGCTCCGTCGGCTGCAACACGAGCTCCGCGGGACCCCCGCCGGCAGCGCGGTGGTGGTGAAGTGCCACCCCGCCGACGAGACCCAGACCCGGGGTCCACTCAACGCGCACGTGCGGACGCTCCGCGCGGAGCTGGGTCTGCGCGAGGTCCGCATCCGAGCGGACGGCGCGGTGGCGCGCGGAGAGCTACAGGTGCTGGTCATGCCTCCACGCACCCACCGATGACCGCTCCCCACCGCTCCGGCAGCGTCGGCCTCATCGGCCGACCCAACGCCGGCAAGTCCACGCTCCTCAACCAGCTGCTGGGCGGAAAGCTCGCGATCGTCTCGGACAAGCCGCAGACCACGCGGCACCGCATCGCTGGCATCCTGACCCGCGAAGGCCTGCAGGTCGTGCTCGTCGACACCCCGGGGCTGCACCCGGCGTGGACCGAGCTCAACAAGCAGATGGTGACCCGGGCGCGCTCCGTGCTCGCCGAGGTCGACGTGATCTGCTGGATCGTCGACGCCACCGCGCTCCTGGCCCGCACCGAGCGCGGCGAGGAGCCGTTCGACCCCGAAGACGAGTCCGTCCGGACGGAGGTCGTCGCCCGCGCCCGGCCGCTGGTCCTCGTGCTCAACAAGGTCGATCGCATCTCGCCGCCCCGGCTGTTGCCGCTGCTCGACCTCCTGCGCACCCGGGTGCCGTTCGACGCCGCCGTGCCCCTGTCCGCGCTCAACGGCGACGGCGTCCAGGCCCTCGAGGGCGTGTTCCGCACGCTGCTCCCCGAAGGCGAGGCCGAGTACGCCGCCGAAGACTGGACCCAGGTCTCCGAGCGGTTCCTCGCCGCCGAGATCGTGCGCGAGAAGATCTTCGTACAGCTCGAGCGCGAGCTGCCGTACGCGACGAGCGTGCAGATCGTGGAGTTCGACGAGTCCGTCCGCGAGGCCGAGGGCCTCGTGCGGATCCTCGCGAACGTGATCGTCGAGCGAGACAGCCAGAAGGGCATCGTGATCGGCAAAGGCGGTGCTCGCCTCAAGGCGATCGGCACGGCCGCCCGCAAGGAGCTCGAGAAGCTGTTCGACTGCCGCGTGTACCTCGAGCTCAAGGTGCGCGTCGAGAAGGACTGGACCCGCACCGAACAGGGTCTCCGCCGCGCGGGCTACGAAGATACCTGACGGGGCCCTCCGCCGCGGAGGGGCGGGAGCCCCGATGTCGCCGAACCCCACCCTGCCCTCCGCCTGCCCCCTCGACTGCCCCGATCGCTGCAGCCTCGACGTCGAGGTCCTGCCGGACGGCACCGTGGGCCGGCTCCACGGCTCCCACGCGAACCCGATGACCGCGGGCGTGATCTGCGGCAAGGTGGGCAAGTTCGCGCGCCGCGTACATGGCCCCGAGCGCGTCCAGCAGCCGCTCCGCCGGGTGGGGCCGAAGGGTCCGGGCGCCACCTTCGAGCCGGCGACCTGGGACGATGCGCTCGACGACATCTCCGCGCGGTTCCGCGCCATCCTCGCCGCCGACGGCCCCGAGGCGCTGCTGCCCTACTGGTACGGCGGATCGAACGGGTACCTCACGGGCGGCGGCCTCGACGCGCGGTTGTGGGCGGTGCTGGGCACCACCAACATCGACCGCACGTTGTGTGCGGCGAACACGGGCGCGGGCGTCCGGATGTCGTACGGCGGCTTCTCCAGCAACGACCCCTTGGACGTTGACCACGCCGACGGCCTCGTCGTGTGGGGCATGAACCCGAGCGCGTCGGGGATCCACCTCGTGCCGCGGATCCGGGCGCTGCTCGATCGCGGCGGGAAGCTGGCCGTCGTGGACCCGCGCCGCATCCCCCTCGCGAACCAGGCCCACCTGCACGTGGCGCCGCTCCCGGGCACCGACGTGGCCCTGGCGCTGGCCCTGGCGCACCTGGCGTTCCGCGACGGGCACGCGGACCGCGCGTTCCTGGCGGAGTGGGCGGCCGACGCCCCCGCGTTCGAGGCGCTGGTGGCGGCCTGGACCCCGGAGCGAGCTGCAGCGGTGTGCCAGATCCCCGAACGGGACGTCCACGCCCTCGCCGAGCTGTACGCCAGCCCGGGGAAGTGGCTGCTCCGGTGCGGCTGGGGGGTGGAGCGCACCCGGAACGGCACGGACGCCATCCGCTCGATCCTGTCGTTGCCGGCGGTGTACGGGAAGTTCGGGGCGCGCGGCAGCGGCTGGGTATTGTCCACCTCGGCAGGATACCGCACCGACAAGGCCGGGTACCAGCTCCCCCACCGCGCCCGGACGCGCAACATGGCGCACCTGGGCCGCATCCTCCTCGAGGAGCAGAGCCCGCCGATCCGCGCGTTGTACGTCTACGACTGCAACCCCGTGGCCACGGTGCCGGACCAGGCCCGCGTGGTGCAGGGCCTGTCGCGCGAGGACCTGTTCGTCGTGGTGCACGAGCAGAGCCTCACCGACACCTGCGACTACGCAGACTGGGTGCTCCCCGCGACCACGTTCCTCGAGCACAAGGAGCTGACGCGCTCGTACGGCGGGTACCTCCTGCAGTGGGCCGAGCCCGTGATCCCGCCGGTCGGCGAGGCCCGGTCGAACCACGCGGTGATGCGCGACCTCGCCGAGCGCCTGGGGTTGTCGGACGAGCGTCTGCAGGTCACCGAGGAGCAGCTCGCGGCGCAGGTGGTGGCGAGCACGGGCCTCGCGCCCGCCGGCACCTGGGAGATGCTCCGCCGGGAGCGGTTCGTGAAGCTCCCCTCCCCCGTGCAGTTCGTCGACCACTTCCCCGGGAGCAAGCTCACCCTCGTCGGCAGCGACGGCCCCCGGTACCGCCCGCCCCCCGTCGACGCAGACCGCCCGCTGATCCTCGTGTCCCCGGCGTCCACCCGCGGCATCAGCTCCACGTTGTACGAGACCCTGGGCGACGGGCTGGCCACGGTGGACCTGCACCCCCAGGACGCCGCAGACCGCGGGTTGTCCGAGGGCCAGGTGGTTCGCCTGGAGAACTCCGTGGGGCACGCCACGCTGCGGCTCCGGCTCGACGCCACCCTGCGGCCCGGCGTCTGCCAGATACCGAAGGGCGTGTGGCGACGCTCCACGCTCGACGGTTGGACCGGCAACGCGCTCGTCCCCGACGTGGTGGACGAACACGGCGGAGGCGTGGCCTACAACGACGCGCGCGTAGAGGTCGTCGCGGGCTGACCGGGCCCCTCAGCGGTGCTGGGCGAGGTGCTGGGCAGCGGTGCGGAAGTCCCACCCGGTCTTGTCCATGATCTGCTTGACGGCGCCCGCGAGGCCGAACTCGTCGACCAGGGCGCGGATCTCCTCGCGGCTGGGAGGGTCGCCTGCGAGCGTAGCCTTCGCGACCCCCGCCGCCTTGACGGCACCCTCGGCTGCGACCTGCGCCTTCTTCGCGGCGGCCTCCACCCGGTTGGCCACTGCTGCGCCCTTCTTCGAGACCTGGGCGACCCTCGGCGCTGCAGCAGCCGCCTTCTTCGCGACCTGGGCTGCTGCGCTGGCGGCCTGCCTGGCCAGCTGCTCGCCGCGGTCCAGCTTCTCGTTGGCGTCCTCGACGAGCTCGCGCCGCGCTGCGTCGTCGCCGAACCACTCCGCCACCTGCTGCGGAACGCGGGCCACCTGCTGCGGAACGCGGGCCACCTCCTGCTTCACCTGCCGGCCCTTGGGGGTCGGGGCGCGCGCGGGCTTCGCGGCTTCGGTCGCGGCGACCTCGGCGGCGTGGGCGGCAGTCTTGCGCCAGTGAGTCCCGAAGTGGTCGTCGTTCCACGACTTCGAGGGCCACTCGGGCTCGGCGATGCGGCTGGCGGGCCACGGGCGCTCGGAGGGCCACTGCACCGGGTCCGGGCCGAGGTCGAGCGGCGTGAACGCAGCGAGGACGTGGGTCTTGGAGGGAGCCAGCGCGTTGCTGGGCGCCGTCCGCAGCCACCCTCTCCAGCTGTCGGGGCTCGCGAGCCGGCCCACGACCGGCGCGAGCAGCGCGACCGTGGCGACGAGTCCGGTGACGAACAGGCTGAGCGACAGCAGGAGCACCTCCGAGCGCTCAGGGTATCACCCTGCACCCGAGTCTCTCACGGGTCTTTCGTTCCCCTGTACGGGGTTCCGCGGCCCGGGCTACCAGGGAGCCATGAAGACGAAACTGAACCAGATCGTGGCCATCGAGAAGGGAGTGAAGTCCCGGGTCTATGGCGAAGTCACCGAGCTCCACAAGGAGTCGCAGAAGGCCGAGCCCTACACGGGCCTCGCCAAGACGTACCGCAAGCGGGACGAAGAGGGCGAGGACCTTCCCCCCGAGCACAAGAAGGTGCGTCAGGTGGCGTCGGAGGTGCTCAAGAAGCTCGCGTCGCTCGAGACCGAGCTGTGGGACGTGGAAGCGACCCGCGAGTGGGCCAACACGCGCGCCGTCGCCGACGTGGTCGTGGACGGACGGGTCCTCGTGAAGTCTGCCCCGGTCACGTACCTGTTGTTCCTCGAGAAGCAGGTGTCGGACCTGCGCACGTTCGTGGACAAGCTGCCGATCCTCGACGACACCGAGGAGTGGACGGAGGACCCGACCACGGGTCTGTACCGTACCGGCCGCGTCACGACCCACCGCACCAAGAAGGTGCCGAAGGTCATCGTGAAGTACGAGGCCACCAAGGAGCACCCTGCGCAGACCGAGCTCGTCCACGAGGACGTGATCGTGGGGTACTGGGACCTCGTGAAGTCCTCGGGCGCCGTCCCCGGGCCCCGAAAGGCGAAGCTGCTCGAGCGCGTCGACAAGCTCGGCAAGGCCGTCAAGATGGCCCGCGAGCAGGCGAACGACCTCGAGATCGACCGGGTGCAGGTCGCCGAGGCCCTGTTCGGCTGGCTCCTCGATTCCTGATCCAGAGTTACCCAACGGTTGGAGGTCAGACTGAAGCTCAGGTTGAGACTGAATTCCTGACGTGCTGGTTCGAGTCCAGCCCCCCACATTCCGTCCTTCGGGACCCTGCGTGGGGGTGGCGGAACGGTAGACGCGCC
>JBIKWC010000090.1:0-23621 GCA_044356535.1 Myxococcota bacterium | reverse complement strand
GGTGGGGGTGAAGCGGGAGCCGGCCATCCCGCCCAGATAGCCACCAGCGGCGGGACCTGCACCCGGAGCCCGGACCGCCGGCGGGATAGGCGGTGCGGATGACGCCCTTCCAGCTGGCCGACGCCCTCGTCGACGACCTCGCCGCGCTCTCCCCCACCGCCGCCACGTACTGGGGGGTACCCGGACACGACCACCGGTGGGAGGACCTGTCTCCGGACGGAGCAGCACACCACGCGACCGTGCTGCGCGACTGGCGGGTCCGCGTCGCCACGCTGCCTCCGCAGACCGAGCGGTGGTCGCGCCTCGCGGTCCACGTGCTCGAGGACCACCTGGACCTCGCGCTCGACGGCTTCACACACGGCGACGAACGCCGGGACCTGAACCACCTCGCCTCGACGTTCCAGGGGCTGGTGCGGACCTTCGACGCGATGGACACCAGCACCACCGCAGGCTGGGAGGCCGTGGCCGCCCGGCTCGAGGCCCTCGAGGGCGCCGTCGACGGTTACCAGCGCACCCTCGCGCAGGGCCTCGCGCGCGGCGAGGGGGTGGCGGCGCGCCAGGTCCGCTCCGTGGTGGCCCAGGGCCGCGTCCACGCGAGCGAGGGCGGGTCGTTCGCCGGCCTCCCCGGTCGGCTCCGCGGGCTGGCCGTCGGTGACGCAGCCCTCGAGCGGCGGCTCGACGCAGCGTCGCTCCGCGGGCGCGCGGCGTATCACTCCCTCACCAACTGGCTCGAGCAGGTGTACCTGCCTGCCGCCACCCCCGTCGACGCGGTGGGGCGGGACCGGTACGCCCGGGCCGCGCGGCGCTCCGTGGGCGGAACCGTCGACCTCGAGGAGACGCTGGCGTGGGGGTGGGCGGAGGTCCGCGCGATCCAGGCCCGCATGGCAGTGGTGGCGGCGGCGATGGGGCCCGAACCGGTCGGCGACCTCGTATTGCGCCTGCAGACCGAGCCCGCGTTCGCGGCGCCCAGCGCAGAGGTGTTCCTCGAGGAGATGGCCGCGCGCCAGCAACACGCGCTCGAGGCCCTCGCGGGTGCCCACTTCGACGTGCCTGCGCCCCTGCGGCGGCTCGACGTGAAGCGCGCGCCACCCGGGGGCCCGCCGGGCGCCTACTACGTGCCGCCGTCCGAAGACCTGTCGCGGCCCGGCGCGGTCTGGTACTCGCTCACCGACGGTCCCCAGGCCCGTTGGGACGAAGTCTCCACCGCCTACCACGAAGGGTTCCCCGGCCACCACCTCCAGGTGGGGCTCCAGGTGGCGCTGCGCGAGCACCTGTGCCGCGTCCACCGCGTGGCGTACGGCTACTCCGGATACGCCGAGGGCTGGGCGCTCTACGCCGAGGCGCTGATGGGGGAGCTCGGGTACTACGAGCGGCCCGAGTACGAGCTCGGCATGCTGGCGAACCAGCTGATGCGGGCGTGCCGCGTGGTGTTCGACATCGGCGCCCACCTCGACGTGCCCATCCCCGCCGACGCGCCGTTCCACCCGGGGGCGCGGTGGTCGTTCGACCTCGGCGTGGAGCTCATGGCCAGCGTGGGCGGCATGACCCGCGCCACCGCCGAGAGCGAGGTCACCCGGTACCTCGGGTGGCCGGGCCAGGCGATCAGCTACAAGGTCGGGCAGCGCGCGATGTTGGCGCTGCGAGCCGACTTCCTGGCGACGGGTGGCACCCTGCGCCAGTTCCACGACCGCGTCCTCGGGTGCGGCAACGTGGGCCTCGCGCTGCTGCGGGCCGAGGTCCTCGCCCCGGCCTGACCGCGCTCAGCTCATCCAGGTGGCGTCTTTCTGCAGGGCCCACTTGGTGGTGATCTTGCGCTGCCGCGTCCAGAAGCGGTACCCGTCCCAGCCAGTGATGTTGCCGGAACCGAAACAAGAGTGGTTCCAGCCCCCGAACCCGAACGGCTCGCGCGGCACGGGGACACCCACGTTCACGCCGCACATGCCGGCCTCGACGGCGGACATGACCCGCGCCGCCACGTCGCCCGACGTGGTGTACACGGTGGCCGCGTTCCCGTACGGGTTCGCGTTCTCGATCTGCAGCGCGGCGTCGATGTTCGGCACGCGCACGATCGACAAGACGGGCCCGAAGATCTCCTCCTTGCTGGCGGGCATGTCGAGCGAGACGTGGTCGAGCACCGTGGGACCGAACCAGAACCCGCCGCCCGGCGCCGCCTGGCCGCGCCCGTCGACCAGCACCTTCGCACCCAGCCGCTCGGCATCGGCGACGTACCGCCCCATCCGCTCCACCGCCGCCGGGGTGGTCACCGGACCGAGGGTCTGCCCGAGCACCAGCGTGCGCGACTTCTCGGCCACCGCCTTCACGATGTGGTCCACGTCGCCCACCGCCAGCAACACGCTGGCCGCCATGCAGCGCTGGCCCGCGCACCCGGTGAACGAGGCGACGATGTTGTCGACCGTGACCGCGGGATCGGCGTCGGGCACCACGACGAGGTGGTTCTTGGCGCCACCCAGGCACAGCGCGCGCTTCCCGGCGCTGCACGCCCGGCCGTACACGAGCTTCGCGACGTTGGTGGAGCCCACGAAGCCCACCGCTGCGATCCCCGGGTGGTCACAGAGCGCCTCCACGACCTCCTTGCCGCCCTGCACGAGGCTCAGGACGCCCTTCGGCAGGCCCGCCTCCTCGAACAACGCGACGAGCTTGAGCGAGGAGAACGGCACCCGCTCGGAGGGCTTGAGGACGAACGCGTTCCCGCCCACCAGGGCCTGGGGCAACATCCACAGGGGGACCATGAACGGGAAGTTGAACGGAACGATGCCCGCGACAACCCCGAGCGGCTCGTACACGATCTCGCAGGTGACGCCCCGGCTGACCTCGAGCTGGTTGCCGGACGCGAGGTTCGGCAGGCTGCAGCCGTACTCGATGCACTCGATGCCCTTCTCGACCTCGGCGCGCGCCTCCTCGAACAGCTTGCCGTTCTCGTGCGACACGAGCCACGCCAGCTCGTCGAGGTCGCGGAGCATGAGATCGCGCACGCGGTACAGCACCTGCGCGCGCTCGCGGATCGGAGTCTCCCGCCACTTCCGGTACGCCACCTGCGCGGCCTTCACGGCGAGGTCCACGTCTTCGGCGCCCGAGAGCTGCACGACGCCGATGTCCTTGCCCCACCGGGGGTTCGGGACGGCGAGGGTGCGGCCGGTGGAGGCGTCACGCCACTCACCGCCGATGTAGTTGCGGGCGGTGGTGTAGGTGGCGAATTCGTACGAGCGGGCGGTGAACTGAGGAACGAGCATGGGAACTCCTGATCAGCGGACGACGCCGGTGGGCGCGGCGGCGGTGTTGCGGAGGCGCTGGGAAGTCCAGAAGGGCGCGTTGCAGGGGCGCGAAACGTAGCGGCCCGCCCCGCGCACCGTGCGCAGCTGACCGTCTTTCCAGACGATCGAGCCCCGGGACAGCGTGACGGCCGCGACGCCCTGCACGACCATCCCTTCGTAGATGTTGAAGTCGATGTTCTGGTGGTGGGTCGCGGCCGAGATCGTGCGCGAGCCCGAGGGGTCCCACACCACGAGGTCGGCGTCGGCGCCGGCCTGGACTGCGCCCTTCTTCGGGTGCAGGTTGAAGATCTTCGCGGCGTTGGTGCTGGTGGCGGCCACGAACTCGGAGGGCGTGAGGCGCCCGGTGCGCACGCCGTGGTGCCACAGAACCGACATCCGGTCCTCGATGCCGGAGGTGCCGTTCGGGATCTTGCGGAAGTCGTCGCGGCCGGCGGCCTTCTGCGGCTTGCAGAAGCAGCAGTGGTCGGTGGCGACGGTCTGCAGCATCCCCGCCTGCAACCCCTTCCACAGGGCCGCCTGGTGCTCCTTGCTGCGGAACGGCGGGCTCATCACGTAGCCGGCAGCGGTGTCCCAGTCGGGGTGGCGGTACACGCTGTCGTCGATCACGAGGTGCTGCACCAGGACCTCGGCGAACACGCGCTGACCGGCGAGCTTCGCCCGGGTGATGGCCTGCAGGGCGTCGTCGCAGGAGGTGTGCACCACGTACAGCGGCACCCCCAGCACCTCGGCGATGCGCAGCGCCCGGTTCGCGGCCTCCGCTTCCACCGCGGGCGGGCGCGAGAGCGGGTGACCTTCGGGGCCGTGGATGCCGCGGTCGAAGATCTCCTGCTGCAGCGTGAACACGAGCTCGCCGTTCTCGGCGTGTACCGTGCACAAGGCGCCGAGGTCGCGCGCGGTCCGGAAGCTGTTCACCAGCACTTCGTCGTCGCACATGATGGCGTTCTTGTACGCCATGAAGTGCTTGAAGCTGTTCACGCCGTGCTCGGTGGCGAGCGTGATCATGTCCTGCCGGACCTGCTCCGACCACGAGGTGATGGCGACGTGGAAACTATAGTCGCAGGCCGCTTTCTCGGCCCAGCCGCGCCACTCGCGGAACGCGTCCATCGGCCGCTGGGTGTTGCCCGGGATGACGAAGTCGATCGCCATCGTGGTGCCGCCCGCTGCCGCCGCCGAGGTCCCCGTGAAGAAGTCCTCCGAGGCCACGGTGCCCATGAACGGGAGCTCCATGTGGGTGTGGGGATCGATGCCGCCGGGCATCACGTACGCCCCCGACGCGTCGATCACCTCGGCTCCGGCAGGCACGTCGAGCGACGGACCGACCATCGCGATCTGCTCACCCACCACCAGCACGTCGGCGCGCTGCTCGCCGTCGGCCGTCACCACCGTGCCACCCCGGATCATCGTCGCCATCGAGCCCCCTGAACGAGAACCGGGAATCTACCCCGGTCGGGGGCTCACCACCATCCGGGTCACTCCTTCGGGGCGGGGGCGGGCGCCGGCTTGCGGTTCGCGAGCTCGAGGTCCTGGAGGGCGCCGACCACGGCGGGGCCGGAGGCACCGAGCTCGTGGCTGTCTTCGGGCGTGACGATCTGCACGTGTGGGCACCGGGCCTGGAGCGCGCGAGCGTCGTCGATGGAGGCGACGAGGTCTCGGGTCCCGATCACGATGGTCGCGGGGACCCCCGCGGGGACGGTCATGCGCCGGGCGTCGAATTCGCCTTCCACCACGTCGAGGGAGGGGCCGAGGAGCAGGAGCCCGCGCACCTTGCGGGGGAACCGGGCCGCGATCACCATCGCAGCGACCGCGCCGTACCCTGCGCCGCCGATGATGCTGGGGCCAGCAGCCTCGAGCGCCGCCTGCAGGTCCTCGACGCGGCGCGCGAGCCCCTTCCCGAAGCCGTCCGGCACCACCGGATTCCACCGGTACAGGAGCGCGGCTGGCGCCTCGGCGCGCCCGCGATCGAGGTCGTGGGAGAACACCACCGGCGTGCGCGGCGGCCGTGCGGGGGTGACCGGCTTCTTCTTCGCCTTGACCTTCGGCTTCTTCTTGACCTTCGGCACCTTGATCTTCGGCTTGAGCTTGGGCTTGACCCTGGGCTTCGGCTCCGCCTTGCGGACCCCCTCCTTCACCTTCGGCTTCGCATCGGTCACGGGTACGGGCGTGTGGGCCAGGACGCGGATGCGCTTCACGATCTCGTCGGTCGAACCACGGAGATCTGCGACGTCGTTCACCACCACGAGCTCGACCGACGGGAACCGGGCGACGAGCGCCCGCGCGGCGGTCAACGGGGTGACGGCGTCCTCGGTGCCGTGCACCACCAGAACGCGCAGCCCCGCGGGGATGACCACCGTGTCGGCGTCGAACACCGGGGGCTCGGACCAGGTGAGCGCGGGAGACAGGAGCACCAGCGCCTGCACCGTGCGCGCCTCGGCCACCGCCGCCGCGCAGGCAGCCAGCGCGCCGAACCCGATCCCGACCACCACCGACTGCGGATGGGCGGCGATCGAGGCCCGTACGTCGGCCACCCGCGCCGCCAGGGTACGGAACCTCCCGTCGGGGGCGTGGACCGCGGCCTTCGTGCGCCGGAGCCGCTGGGCGAGGGGGTCGACGGGGCTGCCGTCGAGGTCGTGTACATAGAGAATCGGTTGCATGCGCGCGATCCTACCTGCGGGTGTGCCCCTCGCCCACCTCACCGGCCCTCGCTGCCCCAGGACCCCACGGCGAACTGTTCCGCGAAGGCTACGTCGCCGTCGGTCCCCGACCCCTGGCCCCACACCATTCCACTCGGACCGAGCCCGCTCCATGCGAGGTCGACGCCCACCGAGATCGCCTCGTAATCGTTGCCGAGCGGAGCGAACGCTGCCGCGTCGAACGTCCCCGAGAAATTCTCCGTCGACACGAACGCGCGGGCGCGCGCAGCGGTGTCTCCGACGATCCGGAGCGACCAGACCTCGTCGAACGCGCCGTCGGTGGTGTGGAACCCGAGCTGGTAGCCGAGCTCGACCTGGTTCGGACACCAACGGGTGAGCGCTGGCTCCGCCCCGCCGGACCCGGTCTGCACCACCCGGTACTCCACGTACTCCACCGGTCCGACCGCCTCGGGGGTGAGGGTGAGCGTGGTGGCGCCGCCGTCGGCCCAGTCGAAGGGAAGCGACGACTCGGGGACCAGCGCGCGCAGCTCGTCGGGAGAGAACCCGAGCGGCGAGACCTCGTCGTCGGCGAGGGGCGTGTGGGCCACTGCCTTGCACTCCGACCCGGACTCCTCTCCGAACTGACCTCCGTCGTCGCTCCGCTCGACGAGGCAGCCGGTCGCACAGACCGCGAGCAGCAGGGGGAACAGCTGGGACACGTCGGCCTCCACCTCCATCATGCGCTGGCCCCGGGCGTCTTTCCATGTCGCTATCGCACCTTCCGTGCAACCGTTCTCGTGGCCTTCGTGCGAATCTGCAATACATCGGGGTCGGGAGGGGCCGTGGAGCTCGATCCGGAGCAGCTGGCGCGCCAGCTCGTGCGGGTGTTGCGCGGGACCCGGTCACAGACCGCGTTCGCCCGGCGCCTCGGGTACCGCTCCAACGTCGTGTACACCTGGGAGTCCGGCCGGCGCTGGCCCGACGCGTCGACGTTCCTGTACGCGGCCGCGAGGACGGGGGTGGACGTTCCGGCGGCACTGCGCGCCTTCTACCGGGGGGACCCACCCTGGCTCGCCCACCACGACCCCACGTCGCCGGCGGGGGTGGCGGCGATGCTCGGCGACCTGCAGGGGAACACGCCGCTGTCGGAGCTCGCTGCGCGCGCGGGCCGCAGCCGGTTCGCGGTCTCGCGCTGGCTCAAGGGCAAGGCCGAGCCACGGCTGCCCGACCTCCTGCGGATGATCGAAGCCACGAGCCTGCGCCTGTTGGACTTCCTCGCCGCGCTGGTGGACGTGTCGGCCCTGCCGGGCGCCGCCGAGCCGTGGCGCCGCCTGGAAGCAGCGCGGACCCTGGCGTGGCGCGCGCCCTGGTCGCAGGCGGTCCTGCTGGCCCTCGAGCTCGCGGGTTACCGCGACCTGCCCGCACACGACGACGCCTGGCTGGCCACCCGGCTCGGGCTCACCCCCGACGAGGTACACGCCGCGGTGGAGGCGCTGGTCGCTGCAGGCCAGGTCCGCCGGGAGCGGGGCCGGTACGTGCCGCTCGAGGTCAAGGCCGTGGACGTGCGGCGCGCGGGCACAGCGTTGAAGGAGTTCTGGGCCGAGGTGGCGCTGGCGCGGCTCCGCGGCGGGAGCGCCGGCACCTTCTCGTACAACGTCTTCACCGTGTCGGAGGCCGACCTGCAGCGCCTCGAGGAGATGCAGCGCGCCCACTACCGGGCCATCCGCGCGCTGGTGGCGGAGTCCGCGCCGTCGGAGCGGGTGGTGCTGGTGAACCTCCAGCTGGTCCCGCTGGGATAGGGCCTCCCCGAGGCCCCGTGAAGCTCTTCGCCCTGCTCGCCTGCGCGCCGGACCGCCCCGCGCGGTTCCTCGTCGTGGACGGCCGGGAGGGCGACTACGCCCTCGTCGAGGAGCCCATCCCCGAGCTCGTCGACCCGGGCCGCATGACCGGGACCCTGGGGGACGGCCGCGTGGGTGGCTACCTGGCGGGCGACCTGCAGGACCCCTGCCTGGCCGACGTCCACTACTCGGGCGGAGGGGCGGTCCACCTCCGGTACTCCGTCCGCGACGGGGTGGGGGTGCCCCACGACGACGATGGCGTGGTGTTGTGGAGCTACTACCACACGTTGTCCCGCGTCCGGGCGGAGCTCGAGGCGCTCGACATCGAGGTGGCGCCGATCTTCCCGATCGACTTCGCGTATCAGCCGAGCGTCGGCGGGATCGGCCTGTCCACCACCAACGCGGCGTACGTCGGCAACGGCATCCACCTGTTCGTGCTGCTCGCGGATCGCCTGTACGCCGACCTCCCGCTCGGGGCGAACCCCGGCGTGATCCGACACGAGCTCGGGCACGCCCTGTTCCAGCTGATCGTCGCGGGGTCCCCGTTCGACGAGGGGCCAGGCGCCGAGCGCTACGACGTGCGCGCGCTGAACGAGGGGTTCGCGGACCTGCTGGCGGCCCTGACGCTCGACGACCCGCGGTTCATCGACCCGTCCCTGGTGCTGGAGGCCCGCCACCTCGACGGCGACGCCACCCTCGCGGACGCAGCCCCAGTGGACGTCGACCCCTACTCGCGCGGTACGGTGTACGCGTCGCTCGCCTGGGACCTGCGCGACCGCACGGACCCGGACACCGCGCTGGTCCATGCGGTGGCGGCGCTGGAGCGTTGGGGCGACGAGGAGCGCTGGCGCGAGGGACAGTCGGGCGTGGACACCTGGGCCACGCTGCTGGTGGAGGAGGTGGCGACGGAGCGACCCGACGTGGTGCCGGGCCTCTGCGACGACCTGCAGCGCCGCTTCGCCACCACGCCCCCGGTGTGCGAGTGATCTCCTGGGTCACCGCGGCGTGGGGCGCGCCCCTCGGCACCTCCGCGGGGGTGGTCGGGGGGCTCGTCGCGCTCGACCAGTCGGCCCGTCACGCCTCCGCGCCCAGCGTGGGCGCCTGGTACGACCACCGGACGGAGGGGTCCGGGTTCGCCTGGGGCGCAACCTGGGGCGGATACCACCGGGGTGTGGTCGGCGACTACTGGACCCACCTCCGCACGGGCACCTGGGTGGCCGCGACGGGCGGGCTCGGCGTGTCGAGCCGCGAGCTGGCCGTCTCCTGGGAGCTCGGACCCGCCCTGGCCGTCGAGGGCGGAAGCATCGGAGAATACAGGTTCCTCGAGGTGTTGCCCGCGGCCCGGGCGTGCGCGGCGTTCGAGGTGCACCTGTCTGGGCGCTGGGTGGGTCGGTTCGCGCTGGGGACGCTCGCCCGGGGGCCCGCCCGGTGGGACTTCGACGCGCTGTTCGGCGTCGGGGTGGCGTGGTGACCGCCCGCCTCGCCCTGCTGCTGCCCCTCTCCGGGTGCCTCACCTTCTCGCGGGTGTACGGCGCGCGCACGCTCGAGCCCGGTCAGCTCGAAGGGGGCGTGGCCCTCGGGGTGCGCCAGGGCGACGATCCGGAGCTCCCCGTGCCCGTCCCGACGGGACCCGTGCTCCTGCGGGCGGGGGTGTTGCCCGACCTCGACGTGGGGTTCCGCTTGTACGCGCTCGGCCTCGGCGCCGATCTGCGGTGGCGCTTCCTGCAGGAGGGGCGCTGGCACGTGGCGGTGGACCCGGGCGTCGGCGCGGTGTTCCTGCCGTCGATCCTCAACCCCACCGACTTCGGCGCGCTCGAGGCCGCGATGCCCCTGCTGGCGGAGGTCGAGCTCAACCGGTGGTTCTCGGTCGCCGGCGGCGCCCACGTCACGCTGCGCCAGCGCCCGAACCTCGCGGCCGGTGGCGTGTTGTGGCGCTCCGACGCCTACACCGGCGCCGGCCTGCGCCTCGACGCGCACCCGGGGGTCAGCGTGTTCGGCGTGTACGGCGACCTCGTGTTCGCGCCCACGCGGTACACGGGGCTCCCCACGTGGTCCGCGGGGCTCGACGTGAAGCTACGGACCGCCACGCCCGCCCAGCGCGACGCCCGCCGCGCCCGCCAGGCGCGACGCGAGGGTGGGTGATCTGGCCCAGCTCGCTGGGTGATCGGGCCCGGAGGCCTGTGGTTTCTGCGCTCCACCGCCGAGGATCGGCCCGGCCCGGTTCTTGAAGCGTGCGCCGTGGAGGCTCCGTTGGTCCCGACCCCTGCGCAGGTGCTCGCCCTCGATCGGCCGGGACCCCGCTACACGAGCTACCCGACGGTCCCGGCCTGGACCTCCGAGGTGGGCGACGACGACCTCGACCGCGCCATCGCCGCGCTCGACGCGCCCGTGTCGGTGTACGTCCACGTGCCGTTCTGCAAGGAGCAGTGCTGGTTCTGTGGCTGCAACCAGGTCGTCTCCCGCCGCCGCTCCGCCGGCGACGAGTACCTCACGCGGCTCGAGCGCGAGCTCGAGCGGGTGGGCCGCCGGGACCTCCGGATCTCACGCCTGCACCTGGGCGGTGGCACGCCCACCTGGCTCGACATCCCTCAGCTCGAGCGGCTGTTCTCGCTCGTGGATCGGCTCGGGAACCGCCTGCCCGGGGCCGAGGTGTCGGTGGAGGTGGACCCGGACCTGACCTCGCCCGAGCAGATCGACACGCTCGCGGCCTGCGGCACCACCCGGGTGTCGGTCGGCGTCCAGAGCACCGATCCCCAGGTGCTCGCTGCGGTGCACCGCCCCCAGGACACCGCGCGGGTCCGGGCCTGCCTCGAGCGGTCGCGGCACCACGGCATGCGCGGCCTGAACGTGGATCTGGTGTACGGCCTGCCCTACCAGACGCCGGAGAACCTGCAGACCACGCTCACCGACGTGCTCGTCCACGCGCCGGACCGGCTCGCCGTCTACAGCTACGCCCACGTGCCCTGGAGCAAGCCCCACCAGAAGAACATCGACGCCGAGCGGCTCCCTGGTCCCGTCGAGAAGCTCCGACTGTTCCTCCTCGCCGAGCAGCGCCTGCTGGACGAGGGGTACGTGAAGATCGGGATGGATCACTTCGCCCGCCCGGACGACGAGCTCGCCGTGGCCGCTGCCGCCGGGGTGCTCCACCGCAACTTCATGGGGTACACGACCCGCGCGGACCTGCCGGTGGTGGGCCTCGGTGTGTCCGCGATCAGCGAGCTCCCCGGGCTCTACACGCAGGCCCACACGCACCTCGGGACCTGGAACCGCGCGGTGGACCACGGCGCGCGCAGGATCGAGCGCGGCATCCGGCTCACGGCGCGCGATCGCGTGGTGAAGGACGTGATCTCCGAGCTGATGTGCAACCTCCGGCTCGACGAGGCCGCGCTGGCGTCCCGCCACGGGATCGACTTCGCCGCCACCTTCCCGGACCTCGACGCCCGGCTGGCGCCGCTGGTGGCCCAGGGCCTCGTGGAGCGGACCGCGGGGATCGTGCAGGTGACGCCGCTCGGACAGTACCTGGTGCGTCTGGTGGCGATGGTGTTCGACGACCACCTCCACGAGGGCGCGGGGTACAGCCGGGCCATCTGACGGGGTGGTCGGGCGGGTCCACGCGGAGCATGAGGGGGGAGGAGGTCGCGTGTCGAAGCTCGCCATCGTGGGCGGTGGGTTCATGGGCGGGGCGCTCGCGGAGGGCCTGCTCGACGCCGGGTGGCACCGCGACAGCTTCGTGGTCGCCGAGGTCAGCCAGGACCGGCGGGAGAAGCTCACGCAGCACCTCAAGGTCCGCACCACCGAGTCCGCGTTCGAAGCCGTGACGGGCGCAACCACCGTGTTGTTCGCGGTCAAGCCGCAGAACGTGCCCGACATGCTCGCCGCCCTCGCCCCGCACTGGCGGCCGGGTCAACTCTGCATCAGCATCTGCGCCGGGATCCGCATCTCGCGCTTCGAGGAGTCGCTCGGCGGCGAGGTGCCCGTCATCCGCACCATGCCGAACACCCCCGCCGCGGTGGGGATGGGGGTCACCGCGCTCGCCCGCGGGCGGTTCGCCACCGACCAGCACCTCGCGGTGGCGCTGAACATCCTGAGCGCGGTCGGGCGCGTCGTGGTCGTCGAAGAAGCGCAGATGGACGCCGTGACCGCGGTGTCGGGCTCGGGTCCGGCGTACGTGTTCTACCTGGCGGAGGCGCTGATCGAGGCGGCGATCGAGCAGGGGCTCGACTCCGACCAGGCGCACCTCCTGACGTACCAGACGTTCGTGGGCGCAGCGCACCTGCTGCGCCACGACGGCGCAGGCCCCGCCGAGCTGCGGCGGCGGGTGACGAGCCCCAACGGCACCACCCACGCTGCGCTCTCCCACCTCGAGGCCGAGAGGTGGGCCGACACCTTCCGCGAGGCCGTGGCCCGCGCCCGGCAGCGCGCGGAGGCCCTCGGTCGCTGATCAACCGCCGGAGACCACCAGCGCTGCGGCCACGGCGAACCCGGCGAGGCCCGCCCCGACCAGCGCCACCACCACGAGGCAGCCGAAGCCGGCCAGCACCCAGGGTGCGCGGCTCGGTGGCGCCACGACGGCGACCGGAGCGACCGGAGGCACTGCCACCAGCGGGGGAGGCGCCGGGGGAGGCGCGGGGCGCGGCGGGTCGTCGGGGTGCATCGTCTCGCGCGGCGAAGACTGCACTGCCGCCCGGGAGCCATCCGCCACGACCGGCGCGGACTCACCCTCCGCGAGGGTCCGACCCGTCCACGGCCCCGGGGACACCGGCGGCGTGGGGGGCTGGTCCGCGCAGTACCGCCGCAGCGTGGGCCCGACCGCTCCCTGCGAGAGCTGCAGGGCCTGCGTCGACACGTCCGCCGCCTGCGGCCGCTCCGCCGGATCGAGCTGCAGGCACGCCCGAGCGAGCGCCACGACCGCGGGGGGGACCGTCGCCGGAAGCGTCGCGAGCCGCCTTTCCAGGTGCTCCGCAGCGGCGCCCGGCTGGAGCGCCAGCGCCGACAGCTCCCGGAGCCGCGCGTCCTGGTGGAAGGCCTGCCCCGCCAGCATCTCGAACAGGCAACACCCGAGCCCGTAGACGTCCACGGCCGGTGTGTTCTCGCGCTCCGTGAACCGCTCCGGGGCCATGTAGGGGAGCGAGCCGACGAGCAGCGCGCTGCGGGTGTGGGACTCGCGATCGCCGGAACCGAGCACGGCGATCCCGAAGTCGAGGAGCTTGACCTGTCCGTGCCGACCGAGCCGCAGGTTGGTGGGCTTGAGGTCCCGGTGGACGATCCGCAGCGGTCGCCCGTCGGGCCCGGGCGTGGACCACGCGGCGTCGAGCGCCGAGGCGATCGCCCCCACCACCTCGAGCGCTGGGCGCAGGGGGATCGACCCGATCACGGTCGACAGATCGAACCCGTCCACGAACTCGGTGACCAGCACCGTGTTGCCCTCGAGCCGGGCCCAGTCGTGCGCCTTCACCACGCAGGGGTGCTGGAACCTGGACAACACGCGGCCCTCGTCGCGGAACCGCGCCAGGGCGTCGCCCTGCGACACCTCCGTCCGGAGGACCTTGATCGCCACCTCCGTCTCGAGCCCACCTTCGGTGCGCAGCGTGGCCCGGTAGACCTCTCCGAACCCGCCGCGACCGAGGCACGCGCCCACCCGGAACACTCTGGAAGCCGAGTCGCCCATCCTGCGCGAGCTAACCGCCCGGGCGGGAAGCGTCGGGTCGGCCGACCTCACCGCCCGAATCCACCTCCCCCCACCCACCAATCCCTCGGGGGGGCTGGTCAGCACCCGCCCTCGGGCGCTACCCTGTTCACTCGCAGAAGGGAGGGGCGGGAGCGTGGGCGACGCGCACACACCAACCGGGAACCCGGCGCCGACAAAGTGCCCGAAGTGCGCCTCGACGCAGCTTCGGTGGGTGACCCTGCGCAAGGGTCGCATCCCCGTGGACGTCATGCAGTGCCAGTCGTGCGGCACGGCCGTCTCCGAGGAAGACTGGATGCCGCCGCTCCGTCCCCTCATCCCGGGCCGCTGCCTCAACTGCGGCGACCGCCGGGACTTCGACAACTGTGTGGGCTGCGGGCTCTCGCGCCACGAGGATCTGCAGGTCCACGACGAGCTGCGGTTCATGGTGGACCCGAACGCGAACCACCTCGACGCAGCGCGCACCGCATCGCGGATCGGGCGCCGCCTGCTCGCGCTCAAGCTCGCCACTGCCGCGGCGGCCACCAACGAGGGCGGCCAGGGCGAGGTCGCACGCGCCCTCCGCATCTGGTTGCTGTCGGCCATCGGCGAGCCCCAGAGCTCGATGGAGGACGCCGAGAGCTGGGTCGAGACGCAACAGGACCCCTCCGCGCTCGCGTGGGCCAGCTACGGTCAGCAGATGCAGGCCAGCGGCTCCCCGGGTGGCGCCGCCGACGCGTACGAGAAGTCCCTGCGCAAGCTCCCGAAGCAGCACAACATCCGGGCCCGCCGCGCCCAGCTGCTGCTCGAGCTGCGCCGCGGTGGCCAGGCGCTCGACGAGTCGATCCGCGTGTTCCAGGCCGAAGGGGTCGACGAAGCGACCATCAAGATCGCCTGCGCCGTCGCCGAGAAGTTGTGCGACGACTTCGAGATCCAGCTGCGCGACGACGAGGTCGGCCGGCTGCTCGAGCACGCGGGCGAGTACGCCGAGCAGTCGCCGGTGTTGTTGGGCCACCGGGCCCGGCTCGCGGCGCTGCAGGGAGATCTCTCGTCCGCCAAGCGCGACCTCAAGGCAGCGCGCGCCATCAACCCCGAGCTCGAGATCTACGAGCGGGTCGAGCGGGCCATGAAGCCCGCGCGCTCCTCGTGGTGGCGGTGGTGAGCTGACCCTCGGGTTGCTGCACAAGGCGGCGCTGCCCGGACGCATCCGGGGCATCGGCGTGGACCTGTGGACGCGGGGACGCGCAGATCCGGCGCGGGCGGCCGCGGTGTGGAGCCGCGGGCTGCGCGAGGCCCGGGCGCTGCACTCCGGTGAGCGGCGGTTCGTCGGGGATCGGCTGATGACGCTGACGCGGACGGGACGGGGGCTGGCGCGCGCGCTCGGGACCGACGACCCGCTCCAGCTGTGGCAGGCGAGCCTCGTCCGGGACGGACTGCCCGCCGACGAGGTGTCGGGGGACCTCTCCGGGCTCGCGGACGCGTGGAGGTCGCTCGGGACGTCGCTCGGCGAGCGACTGCGCTGGCACCACGACTGGCCCGACACGTTCGCGGACCAGCTGCGCGCCGAGCGCGGAGACGACGAGGTGGAGGCGTACGCGCGGGCGGCCGATTCGCGCGCGCCGCTCGATCTGCGGGTGAACACGTCCCGGGTGACGCTGTCGGCTGCAGTGGAGGCGCTGGCAGCGGCGGGCGTGGTGACCACCCCGCTCGGCGGCCGCGCGCTGCGGGTCGTCGACGGGCGCGGGGTCGAGGCCTCGGCGCCCCACCGGGAGGGCTGGGTCGAGGTCCAGGACCTGGGGTCGCAGCGGCTGGGGGACCTCGTCGGAGACGAGCCCACGAGCGTGCTCGATCTGTGCGCGGGCGCCGGCGGAAAGTCGCTGCAGCTGGCCGATCGGGGGCACACGGTGGTGGCGGCCGACCCCCGCGCGGGGGCCCTGGACGAGCTGGCGCGCCGGGCCCACCGCTGCGGGCTCCGGATCGAGCGGCACCTCGCTGCCGACGGAGACGCGCGCGGGCTCCAGGGGCGCACCTTCGGCGCGGTGTTGGTGGATGCCCCTTGCACGGGCACCGGCACGTGGCGGCGGCAGCCAACCCTGCGGTGGACGTGGTCCGGCGACCAGGAGGTCGCGATGGTCGAACGGCAGCAGCGCCTGCTCGCGCGCGCCGCCGCCTTCGTGGCGCCGGGAGGCCGCCTCGTGTACGGCACCTGCGCTGTCCTCCGCGCCGAAGACGAAGGGGTCGCCGAGAGGTTCGCGGCCGACGGCTTCGAACCCGGGATGCAGTGGCGGTCGTGGCCCCACCACGACGGGACCGACGGCTTCTTCGGGGCCGTGTTCCACCGCCGGGGATAGCGGGGGCCATGACTCCCGACGAGCGACGCTACACCCTGGACGCCTTCGAACACTGGGCCCGCTCGGGCTACGAACCCGACGTGCTCGACGAGCTCGACGAGCGGCTCGCCGACCTCCTGCCCGAGGAGCCACCGCCGGCGTTCGTGGCCGAGGTGAAGGCCCACACGCAGCGCGTGCTCGACGAACAGCGCGCCGCCGAGGCCACGTGGACCATGGCCACCGCCAACGACCACCTCACCGAGGCGTTCGCGGAGCTCGAAGACCGCGGCATCGTGGCCCTCGAGAACGCCGGGTACACCACCTCCGACGGCTGGTCCGACTGCAACGAGCTCGCCGCCGACTTCCCCGACGTCCGGGGGGCCTGCTTCTTCCACGGGCAGGACGTGGAGCGCGGGGTGCGAGGCGAGGGTCTGCTGCTCGTGTTCGGGTCCTACGTCGAGGGAGCGGGGCACGACGCCGCCTCGATCGAGCTCGGGCGCGAGATCTGCGCGGTCCTGGCGAGCCACGGCCTCCCGACCGAGTGGAACGGCTCGGTGAAGGCGCGGATCCAGATCCTCCCCTTCCCGTGGCGCAAGCGCCAGTACACGGAGTCGCCGCTGTGATCCGCCTCCACTACTGGTTCACGCGGTCCGGGCGGGCCGAGCAGATCCGGCTCCTGTTGGCCGAGCTCGGGCTCGAGTGGACCGAGGTCGACACGGAGTGGGGCACCGACGCGTGGCGCGCGCTCGCGCCGGACCCGCTCACGTTCGGCGCCCAACCCGCGCTGGTGTACGACGGGTTCGCGTTGACCCAGAGCGGGGTGATCCTGTCGTACCTGGCCCGACGGCACGGGATCGCGCCCGCTTCGCTCGAGGACCAGTGCCGCGCCGACGCGTTCGTGTGGTCGGCGGAGGACCTGCGCATGAACGCGTTCCGCGCGACCTCCGGCCCCGAGGCCACGGCCCGCACCGCGAAGTTCCTGGGCGAGGAGTGGCCCACCCGCTGGCTCGCGCTCCTCGACCACCACCTGGCCGCGAACGGGACGGGGTTCCTGGTCGGTGGCGCCCTCACCCACGCCGACGTCGCCTGGTGGGACGCGCTCGATCAGGTCCTCGCGAAGGTCCCGGGCGCGGTGATCCCACCGGGCACCCGCGTCGCGGCGTTCCGGAGCGCCCTGCACCACCGCGAACGGCTGGCGGCGTACCTCGCGTCCGAGCGCCGCCCCCCGGCGGAGTGATCAGGCGCGGTAGCGGACGACGCGGTTCGTCGGGGCCACCTCGTCCGGGTGCAACCCCAGAAGCGCCAGCGCCCGCCGCAGCCGTCCGACCCCACCGCGCCCCGGATCGACCACGATCACCTCGCCGCCCGGGTTCAGGTGGTGCTCGAAGAAGCGGGCGAGCTCCTCCGGGTGGCCGGGCTCGTACATCACGTCGCTCGCCAGCACGAGGTCGAAGCGACCCAACGCCGCGGGCGGAGCGGTCCAGTCCACGTCGAGGTAGGGCATCGGCGGCAGCGCGTTGAGCGCGAGGTTCTCGCGCAGGAACTCCGCAGTGAGGGGGTGCCGGTCGCTGGCGGTGACGTCGGCCCCCCGGGCGTGGCAGACGAGGCCGCTGAGCGCGAGGCCGCAGCCGATCTCGAGCGCGCGTTTGCCTTCGAGGGGGTGGTGGCTCGAGAACTCGGCCAGCGCGAGCCCCGACGCCCACACCACGCCGAAGAAGCTCCACTGCGCGTCGGACACACCGACCCGGGCCGCAGCGCCGAGGGGGTCGTGGAACTGGTTCCGGTCGAGCAGCGAGCGGATCCGGTAGTCGTGCCCACCGATGGTGTGGGTCTCGAGCTTGATCTGGTACACGGAGTCCTGAAGGGACCACCGCGCACCCCACCTGACTGTAACGCGGCCTCCCCGTGAACCTCCGGCGAACACGCAGGGTCAGCGCCCGGTAGCGTCGCCCGCCGCAGATCGAGGCACGAGGAGGCAGGAGGAAGCGATGTGGTGGTGGACCTGGCTCGCGTGTGGGGGCGGCGCCGTCGGGGAGCTCTGGCTGACGGTCGAGGAGACGAGCCCGGGCGGCGATCACGTGACGCTGACGTTCCCCGCGACGTCGCTGCGCGACGACGGCGAGCCGGTGGTCCTGGACACCACGTCCGGTGGGGTGGACCTCCGCCAGGCTGCGAGTCGCCTACGCCCGGGCAGCACGCAGCGCTGGACCGGCGACGATGGCGAGACCATCACCCTGGCCCACCAGCTCGACGACGCTGCGGTGGCGACCTCAGTCGTGGTTGGCGTGACGGGCAAGCTGGGCAACGGCCTGGAGCTGTCGTTCCCGCTCGAGCCGGAGCAGGTCCGAGCGGCAGTCGGCAAGGCGGAGCTGGCGCCGAACGGACTCCCCGGGCTGTTCGACGAAGCCGGGTGCGCGCAGCTGCGGCGCTCCCCGCCGACGCTGCTGGTGGAGGTCGCCGGGCCGAAGGGCAACGGCCTGCGGGTCCGCAGCCGGTGAACGCGCCTCGTTACGTAGCCGGATGACCGTGATCGTAGACGGGGCGAACGTGGTCGGCGCGCGGCCGGACGGCTGGTGGCGGGATCGACGCGCGGCAGCCACCCGCCTGCGGGACCACCTCGCGGAGCGCGTGCGGTGCGGGTTCCCCGAGGTTCCCGGGGCGGACGCCGTGGTGCTGGTGCTGGAGGGCGCGGCCCGCGGCGTACCGTCGGTTCCGGGCGTGGAGGTGGTGGAGGCGCCCGGAGACGGCGACGACGCCATCGTCCTCGAGGTGCTCGCGCGCGGCACACCCGCGGTGGTGGTCACGGCGGATCGCGGGCTCCGGACGCGGGTCGTGGCCCACGGGGCTGCCGTGGTGGGTCCGTCCACCATCTGGGCGAGCGCTTCGCACATCCATCACTGATCCAGTACGTTTTTCATGCCTTATCTCTCGATGATTGGCGGCACCGACGAGCGACCGTGGCGCGTTCTGGGGTAGGGTGGCCGGATGTGGTACTCGAACCTCGCCTGGGCCTCCCCCGAAACCGACTTCGACGCTGCGGTGGCTCGGATGCTCGCCGCGTCCACCGAAACGCGGGACGCGACGTTCGACCTTTCCCAGCGCGAGTACGTGGGCGGGCAGGTGCACACAGCCGAGATGCACGTGCAGTACCAGGCGCCCAACAGCGTGTTCGTCACCTGGTTCGACGCGAAGGGCGAGACCGGCCAGCGCATGTTGTGGATCCCAGGCCAGAACGGGGACCGCATGTGGGTCGATCCTCCCTACCTCCCGGTGTTGTCGCTCTCCCCGGAGAACGCGCTGGCCACGCGCGGACAGCGGCACACGGTGCGGCGGATGGGCTTCGCGCCGATCGCCGACATCTTCGAAGCGGATCGGGCGCGGATGCTGGCGCGGCCCGAGCTCCGGCCCACGGTGGTGGTCCTCGGAGGGCGCACGGTCGGAGGTCGCGCGGCCCATTGCTTCGACGCCACGATGCGCAAGGACCTCGAGCCCAAGCTGTACGCGGCTCGGGTGGAGGTGTGTTTCGACGACGCCTCGGGACTCCCCACGTTCATGCGGTCGTGGGACCAGGAGGACGGCGCGCTCCGCGAGGTGGAGACCTACGCGTACGACCAGCTGAAGGTGAACGTGGGGCTCGCGCCGTTCGACGCCCCCACGCTCGGGTTCTAGTAGGTGTCGTTGCCGGGGTCGTAGATCGACTGCCGATAGCGCTGGAAGAAGACGTTCTTCTCGATGGTCGTGTCCGTCCACACCGCTCCCTCGCGAAGCCCGTGGACCGCGAACCGACCCGGGTACGCAGGTGAGCCGAGGTCGCACAGCAGCGCCTCGACATCGCCGATCAGCGCGACCTCCACGCCGTCGATCGTCAGGAGCTCGTCGCCACCCTGCGACCAGGACGTGAGGCGCGCGAGCACGTCGGAGTGGGCCACGAACACCCGCTGCTGGTCGTAGCGGAGGCCATGCCCCCGGAAGCGGCACCCCGCCCAGCCCACCTCCGTGCCGAGCACCACCACCTCGGCCGGCGTGGCGGCGAGGCGCACGGCGAGGCCAGTGACGCCGCTGGAATCGACGGCCTGGAGGAAACACGGGTACGCCGCCACCCCGTGGATCGCCCGCCCGTCCACCACGGCGGTCACTGCGCCGCAGCCCACGACCCACGCAGCGTCCGTACGGACCTCGACCGTGGAGAGCCGGTGCGCGGCGCGCGTGGTGGCGCCACACGCGAAGCCGGCGTCCGACCAAGCGCCGCGGACCGGTTGGAGCGGGTAGCCGGGCGCAGCCAGGTACAGCACCTCCCCGTCGGCGGCACGCGCCTGCACCCCGGAGACCACACTGTCTGCCAGGGTGCCGGACCGGGGGGCGGCGTGCGGGTGGGTGGCCACCGCGACGGGGCCGTCCGCCGGGATCGAGAGACAGGGAACCGGGGTCATGGCGGCTCGGACACCGCGCGACGCCGCGGGTTCCCCTCCGCGTGGACCGTCAGGCGCGCAGCCCCAGCGCCCGCAGCTTGCGCTTGAGCGTGTTCCGGTCCACGTCGAGCGCCCGCGCCGCCGCGCTCACGTTCCCGCCGGTCACCTCCCACGCGCGCCCCACCGCGGTCCGCTCGGCTGCGGCCACCACCTCGGCGAGGGTGCCGTCCAGGCCCCCTGGGAGCGGACGCGGCGCCGTGCCCTGCAGCTCGGGCGACAGGTCGGCCACCTCCACCCGCCGCTCGGTGAACACGCACCAGCGCACCACCTCTGCGCGCAGCTCCCGGACGTTCCCCGGCCAGCGCCACGCAGCGAGCCGCGCCCACGCCGCCGGGGACACGACGAGGTCCGGGCGGCCCTGCTCGGCCAGGAAGCGCGCCACCAGCGCCGGCAGGTCCCCCACCCGGTCGCGGAGCGGCGGCACCTCCAGGACCACCCCACAGAGCCGGAACCAGAGGTCCTCGCGGAACTTCCCCTCCGTCACCCGCGCGCGCAGATCCCGGTGGGTCGCCGTGAGGACCCGGACGTCCACCTTCACGGGCGCCTCCCCACCGAGCCGGGTCACCTCGCCCTCCTGCAGCGCCCGGAGCAGCCCCACCTGGACCCGCGGCGACAGCTCCCCCACCTCGTCGAGGAACAACGTGCCGCCGTGGGCCAGCTCGAACAGGCCCCGCCGCGCCCGCTGCGCTCCGGTGAAGGCCCCCGCCTCGTGCCCGAACAGCTCGCTCGCCAGGAGGCCGTCGTCGAGCGCGCCCCCGTTGCACGCCACGAACGGGCCGGACCGCCGCTGGCTCGCCTGGTGGAGCGCGCGGGCCACGAGCTCCTTGCCCGACCCCGTCTCGCCGCGGACCAGCACCGGCACGTCCGTGGGCGCAACCCTCAGGAGCCGCGCGCGCAGGAGCCGCAGCGGTTCGCTGTCGCCGAGCATCTCGTGGCGGACGTCGCCGTCGGCCCGCAGCCGCGCCACCTCTTCGCGCAGCGCCCGGATCTCGGGGAAGCCGTCCAGGGGGAGCTGGACCTCACGCACGGGCTCCGGGTGGGGCACGGGCACGAACCGGGCGGGGATGACCTGGAGCATCCGCGCCCGCAACAGGCCGCTCTGCACCAGGATCACCCACAACGTCTGGACCTGCGGAGTGCCCGCCGAGAGCAACACGTCGAGGTTGCGCACGCCCGCGAGCGTCTCGGCCACGGCGCCGAGCGCGGTGAACACCTGCTGGTAGTCCGAGGGGTCGGTCACGTCCACGGTCCGGAGCTCGACCCGGCCGGCCAGCGTCCGGGCCTCCGCCGACCAGTCTCGGGCCGCCTGCAGGCCGTCGGGTGGCACCAGGACGAGGACCCGCTCGTAGCGCCGGTGGGCGAGCAGCCGGAGCACCGGACCCCGATCGGTGCTGGGCCGCGGCCCGTGGTGGTCCGGCGTGGGCCCGCTGCCGCGGTCGCTCCAGGTGACGAGGGTGGACATGGTGCACACCGTACCATGGTGCGTGCTGCATCAGTCCAGTAGTGGTGCGTGACGCATCATCTGTGCTGAAAGCAGGCGTTGCCCCGTCGTGGCACAGCGACTGCTTGGTCGGGTCGCAGAGGTGTCCCATGGAACCGAACTGGATCGTGCTCGACGGCGAAGGCGTCGTGATCGAGCCCGCCGCCGTCGACCAGCTCGTGCGGCTGGCCCGGCTCCCCGGCTGCGTGCGCGCGGTGGGGCTGCCCGACCTGCACCCCGGCCCGGGGCTCCCGATCGGCGCCGCCGTCGCCCTCGACACCGTGCGCCCGGCGCTGGTCGGGAGCGACGCGGGCTGCGGCGTCCGCCTCCAGGTGTTCGATCGCTTCAAGACCCAGGGCGACGCGCTCGAGCGCCGGGTCCGCGAGGCCACCGACGAGCCGCCCCTGCGGGACCTCGACCTCGACGACGCCCTGACCCGGGTCTGGCGCGACGGCCCGCGCGGCCTCGCGGAGGTGCCCGGCGTCCCGGACGAGCTCGCAGCGCTGGCCGCCGCCGAGCCGTTCGACGCCCCCCTGGAGGTGCCGGTGCCCGACGCGCTCCGCATGGCCGCCGACACGCTCGGCACCATCGGCGGTGGCAACCACTTCGCCGAGCTCTCCGAGGTCGAGCGCGTGGTGGACGGGCCGGCCGCGCGGCGCATCGGGCTCACCCGCGGCGCGGCGGTGGTGCTGGTGCACTCCGGGTCCCGGGGACTCGGCGCGCTGCTGGCCGACCGCTGGGTCGAGCTCTCCGGCAACCCCGCGCCCTACCTGGCCGAGCTGGAGGGGTGTGTGCGGTTCGCGCGGACCAACCGGCTGGTGCTCGGCTGGGTGCTGGCTCGGGCGGCCGGTGTCGGTCGCGCGGACCGGGTGCTCGGGGGGCTCGACCTCGTCCACAACACGGTCGTCGCCCGCGACGGCGCCTGGGTGCACCGCAAGGGGGCCGCCCCCGCCGAGGCCGACGCGCTGACCGTGGTGCTGGGCAGCCGCGGCGCGCCGTCGTGGCTGATGTGTGGGGCCGGGAACCCATCGTTCCTGTGCTGCGTGGCCCACGGCGCCGGCCGCCGGGTGACCCGCGGTGAGGCCAAGGCCCGCATCCGCAGCCGGTACCGCAAGGCCGAGCTGACGCGCACCCACACCGGCACGCGGGTGGTGTGCGACGACCAGGACCTGCTCTACGAGGAGCACCCCGACTGCTACAAGCCGATCGAGGCTGTGGTGGACGTGCTCGAGGCCCGGGGCGCCGCTCGCCGCGTGGCCGCCCTGCGCCCGCTGGTCACGGTGAAGCGATGAGCACCGAGCTCCTGGTCACGTCCGGCGCGGGTCCGGTCGAGGTGCGCTGGTTCGTCGCCGCCCTCGCCGACGCGCTGTGTGCTGCGCTCCCGGTCTCGGCCCGGCTGGTCACGGGACCCGTGGACGCGCCGGCGTCGGTGGTGTTGTGGGTGGAGACCGACGCCGTCGCCGGCTGGGTCGGCACGCACGTGCTCCACCGCCCCAGCGAAGCCCGCGGGGGTCGGGGGCGCAAGCGGTGGATGGCCGGCGTGTGGGTGTTGCCGCCCGCCCCGACGCCGCTCGTCGTGGACGGGCGCGACGTGACGTTCACGACCTGCCGCGCGGGGGGCCCGGGCGGACAGGGGGTCAACACCACGGACTCCGCGGTGCTGGCGCTGCACGTCCCGACGGGGCTGCGGGTGCGGGTGCAGGACGAGCGGTCGCAGCACGCGAACCGCAAGCGGGCCCTGGCGCGCCTCGGGGAAGCCCTGGCGCGGCGGGAGGCGTCGGCGGGGCAGGCACTGGAACGGGACCGGTGGTTGACGAAGTTGCAGGCGCGCGGGGCGCCGGTGCGGTGCTGGCGGGACCGGGGCCGCGGGCTGGAGGAGGCTTGACCCAGGTTCGATGGACCTCTGTACGCGGGGG
>JBIKWC010000371.1:0-6600 GCA_044356535.1 Myxococcota bacterium | reverse complement strand
GCCGCCACCCCCTACACGTACGGCGTGAACACGGATCTCATGATCTCCGGGCGCGCCTGTACGCTCGGGTACACGGGCGAAATCCTGGGCCCCTGGTTCCTCGAGAACTTCCTCGAGGTCGTGCCGAAGGACGGCGTGAAGCGCGCTGGCTTCGAGGTGATCGTCGGCGGTCACGCGTACGGCAGCGGGTCCTCCCGCGAGGTGGCCGTGGTCGCCCACCAGGGCGCCGGCATCAAGCTCGTGGTGGCCGACAGCTTCCAGCGGATCTTCCAGGAGAACATGGTGTACTCCGGGATGCCGTTCACCACCGATCGCGGGGTGGTGGCACGGCTGGCGAAGGGCGAGGACGTCGACGCAGCCGAGTTCGTCCGCGACCTGCCCCCGTTCTTCCAAGCGGTGACCGCGGCCGGGGGCCTCGCCCGCTACGGGACGCAGCTCCTCGCCGGCAAGGTGGCCCCCACCTACAGCACCACGCGCCGCCCGCGGCCCATGAACATCGCCGAGAAGCTCATCGCGCGCCGCACCTGGGTGGGCGCGGGCGCGCCGTTCGGAATCACCTCAGTCGAGCCCGGCGACCAGGTGTTGTGCCAGGCGGGCTTCCGCGGCATGCACGAGTACACGACCGGCATGGTGATGTCGCTGTACGCCGAGGAGTGGGGCAACGCCCCCGTCGACCGCCCGGAGCAGGTGGCCGCCTTCGAGGACCACTTCGTCCTCATCTCGCACGAGGCCGTCCCCGACTTCGCCAAGAAGGCGCGCCTGGCGCCGGCCATGCAGCTCACGGCCGAGATGGTCGAGGCCTGTGAGCGGAGCGGGATCCGGCTGCACGGCCCGGGCCGCCCGTACCCGCCCGGCGTGTGTCACCGCATCGTGGTGGAGGACTACGCGCTCCCCGGCGACATCGTCGTCCTCACGGACTCGCACTCCCCCACGGCCGGCGTGCTCAACACGTTCGCGTTCGGCGTGGGCTCCACGGCCATGGCGTTCGCGCTGCGCACGGGCCTCGTGCCCGTCACCGTGCCGAAGGTGGTGCGCGTCGAGATCAGCGGCGACGCGAAGGGCGTGTTGTCGCCCAAGGACCTCATCCTGCACCTGATCGGCGACCCGTACTTCCGCGACGAACACTGGCGGCAGGGCCCCACGGACACCTGCATCATCGAGTTCGGTGGGCCAGGGCTGTCCCAGTGGAACGTGGACGAGCTCTCCGTCCTCACGAACATGACCGTCGA
This sequence comes from Myxococcota bacterium, assembly GCA_044356535.1. Classification (GTDB taxonomy): domain Bacteria; phylum Myxococcota_A; class UBA796; order UBA796; genus JACKER01. The sequence goes on along the minus strand of JBIKWC010000371.1, from coordinate 5,371 downwards.
AGGTGGCCTGATGACCGGCGTCGTCGAGCCGTGTGCGCCGATCGTCGACTTCCTCCGCGAGCGCCGCGGGCTCGACGCGACCGCGTTGCTCATCCACGCCGATCCGTACGCCAGCTACGCGAAGACGATCCGCATCGACCTCGCGGACGTCCCGCTCACCGTCGCCACGCCAGGCGACTCGCGGAACCGCGCGCCGCTCTCCCAGCACCTCGAGGTCGCGGTGCACAACGTGGTGATCGCGTCGTGTACGGGTGGCTCGCTCTCCGACCTCCGCGCCGCCGCCGACGTGCTCCGCGGCAAGAAGCTCGCGGCCGGCGTGCGCCTCGTGGTCACCCCGTCGTCGGACGTGGTCGCGAAGGACGCCGAGAAGGAGGGCCTGCTGAAGCTGTTCCGCGAGCTCGGCGGCATCGTGACGCCGCCCGGTTGCGGCTCGTGTATCGGCAACGGCCCAGGCATCCCGCTCGACGGCGAGACCACCGCGTCCACCACCAACCGCAACTTCGCCCGCCGGATGGGGGCGCCGGGTCCGGTGTACCTCGTGTCGCCGGCGGTGGCGGCGGCATCCGCCATCACGGGCAAGCTCACGGACCCCCGGACGCTCACGTGAGCACCCGCGGGCGGGGGAAGGCGCCACCGCGGGGGAGCCCCCCTGCCCCGGGCACGCTGCGGTTCACGACCTGGAACGTGAACTCGCTGCGGATCCGGTTGCCCCACCTGCTCCGCTTCGCGGACGAGTTCGCGCCCGACGTGGTGTGCCTGCAGGAGCTCAAGCTCGCGCAGGACCAGTTCCCGGAGGCCGAGGTCCGCGCGGTGTTCCCGTACGTCGAGTGGTGGGGACAGCCCACGTACAACGGCGTCGCGATGCTCTCCCGGCACCCGCTCGTCGACGTGCGGCGGGGGTTCCGGGGCTTCGACGACCCCGAGGCGCGCGCCCTCTCCGCCACGGTGTGCGGCATCCGGACGTACGGGCTCTACGTGGTGAACGGGCAGGCCGTGGGCGCCCCCAAGTTCCACCACAAGCTCGAGTGGCTGGCCGCGCTGCGCGCCGACCTCGACCACCTCCCGACCGACACCCCGGTGGCGCTGCTCGGCGACTTCAACGTCGCGCCGGACGACCTCGACGTGTGGGATCCGTTCCAGTGTGACGGCCAGGTGTTGTGTCACCCGCTCGAGCGGGAGGCGCTGCAGCGGGTGCTGGCGTGGGGCCTGGTGGACCCGTTCCGCGAGAAGCAGCCGTTCGCGAACGACTTCTCGTGGTGGGACTACCAGAAGATGGGGTTCTCGCGGAACCACGGGCTGCGCATCGACCACACCTTCGTGTCCCGGGCCCTGCTGCCGCGCGTGCGCAAGGTCACCATCCACCGCGACGTGCGCGGGTGGGACAACCCGTCGGACCACGCGCCGGTGAGCCTGGACCTGGCCGCGCCGTGAAGCCCGTCGCCGCCACCCGCTCGCTCGGCGTCTCCACGGCGACGCTGTCCGTCGCGGCTTCGATGGTCGGCACCGGCGTGTTCACCACCACCGGGTTCCTGCTCGGGGACCTGTCGGCGCCCACCATCCTCGTGGCCTGGCTGGTCGGCGGGATCGCGTCGCTCGCCGGCGCCACGGCGTACGCGGAGCTCGGCGCGGCCTATGCCGAGAACGGCGGCGAGTACCTGCTCCTCGGGCGGATCGTGGACCGGCGGGTGGGGTTCGTGGCGGGGGTCGTCTCGCTCGTCGTCGGGTTCGCGGCCCCCATCGCCGCCTGCGGGACCGCGTTCGCGCGCTACTCCCGCGAGGTCGTGCCCCACCCGCTGCCCGACAGCGTCGTGGCCTGCGCGCTCATCGCGGCAGCGACCGGCGCACACGTCCTGCACGTGCGGATCGGGGCCCGCTTCCTCTCCGGGGTCACCGTGGTGCAGCTCCTGGCGTGCGCCACGTTGGCGATCGGCGGGCTGGCGTTCGGCGATCCGCAGCACCTCGTCCCCGCTCCCGGCTGGACCCGCGAGCTCACCACGGGCGCGTTCGCGTCGTCGCTCGTGTGGATCTCCTACGCCTACGCCGGCTGGGGGGCTGCAGCGTACGTCGCAGGCGAGGTGCGCGACCCCGGGCGCACGCTCCCCCGCGCGCTCGTCACCGGCACGGGCCTGGTGACGCTGTTGTACCTGGCGATCAACGCTGCCATCCTGGCTTCTGCCCCGGCGGAGGCGCTGCGTGGACAGCTCGCGGTGGCGCACGTCGCCGCCCGCGAGGCCGTGGGCCCGGGAGCTGCTGCGGGGTTGTCGGTGGTGGTCGCGACGGGCCTGACGGGCACCGTGTTGGCGTTGTCGCTCACCGGCTCGCGCGTGGCGGAAGCGATGGCGCGCGATCTGCCCGCGCTGCGCGCGCTCGCGGGACGGGACGCGTCGGGCAGCCCCACGCGGGCGCTGCTCGCCCTGGCGCTGGTGGCGATGGCGTTCGTGCTCACGAGCACGTTCGACGCGCTCGTCACCTTCACCGGCTTCGTGCTGGCGGTGTTCGCGATGGCGACGGTGCTCGCGGCGGGCCTCTCGCGCTGGTGGGAGCCCCAGCGCCCGCGGCCGTTCCGGGTGCGGTGGGCGCCGCTCGTGTGGGCGGTCTACCTGGTGCCCACGGCCTGGGCCGTGGTGGCGACGTGCCGGGCGAACCCGTGGACGCTCGCCGCGGGCGGCGCGTTGGTCGGCGCCACGGCGGTGCTGGGGCTCCTCACCCACGAGCGCCCGGCGTCACCCGGACCGTGAACCGAGAGCCAGCGTGCAGCGGCCAACCCCTGCAGCTGGTCGTCGGCGAGCGGGCTCAGCTCGAGCCGCGGGGGTTCCTGGCGGATCCGGGACACGTGCACCTCTCCCTGGCCTTCGGTCGTGGGCGGCCATGCTAGAGGGTGGGCACACACACCCGGAGCGACCGTGCCGAACCCGACTGCGACCTTCGAGACCTCCATGGGCACCTTCAAGGCGGAGATCTTCGTCGACAAGATGCCGATCACCGGCGGGAACTTCGTCCGCCTCGCGAAGGAGGGGTTCTACGACGGGCTCCACTTCCACCGCGTCATCTCCGGGTTCATGAACCAGTTCGGCTGCCCGTTCAGCAAGGACCCCACCAGCCGCCGCGCCGGCACCGGTGACTCGCCGTACGGCGCCATCAAGGACGAACATCCGGTCGCCCACCGCCTCTCGAACGCGATCGGGACGTTGTCCATGGCCAACGCCGGCCCGAACTCGGGCAGCTCGCAGTTCTTCATCAACACCGCGAACAACGCCTTCCTCGACTACTTCTCGCCCGGCGAGTCGAAGCACCCGGTGTTCGGGGCCATCACGGCCGGCATGGACGTCGTGACCGCCATCAACCGCACGCCCACCGACCGCGACGACCGCCCCCGCACGCCCGTCAAGATGCTCAAGGTCACGATCGCCGACTGAGCGGAGGTCTCGTGATCTGGCTCGCCTTGCCCGCGTTCGCCGCGCCCCCGGACTGGTGGTTCGCCACCCCACCGGGCTTCCGGCCGATCCGGGCCGAGCCCCCTGCGTTGTGGGCCTTCGGAAACGAAGCCGGCACCGCGCTCGTCGTGCGGTGGGAGGACACCCGCTGCCCCCTGGACACCGGGAGCGAGTCGTCGGCGCTGGGCGGTTCGTGGTCGAGTCTTCGGGGCGGCCCGCACCCGACGCGGTGGACACGCTCCTGGCCACCGCGGGCCCCGGCCTGGAGGCAGCGGCGGTGGTTCGGTCGTGTGCGGTTCCCTGCGCCGGAACCGAGTCGCTGACGTTGTTCCGTGATGCGTCCGGTGCGGTGCAGCGGGTGCGCTTCCGCGGCGATCTGCAGCAGTGCAGCCACGTCGCTACCGTCTGGTGGGACGCTGCCGGGAACCAGCTCCTCGTGGCCAACGACAAGCCGAAGTCCGAGGAGGCGCTGGCCGCGCACGCGAAGGCGGTGGCGGCGGTCGAGGCGGGGCTCCTGGCGGCCGGGCCGTTCCCGTGTGGGTGGGTCGGGCCGCGCTGAGCGGACCGCGTCCCCTCACCCCGCCTTGCCTTTCCCGGTCTTGCCTTCCGCCGGAGCGCCGCCGGCCTTGCCGGCCTTGCCTTCGCCGCCGCCAGCGCCGCCGCCGGCCTTCTCGGCCTTGCCTTCGGTGGCGCCGCCTTCTCCCGGCTCCGCGCCGCCGTCCGGCTCACCAGGGCCCGCTTTCCCGGCCTTGCCCTCACCCCCGGCCTTCCCGGCCTTGCCCTCGGGCGGAGCCTCCCCTTCTTCGGCGCCCGCGCCCTCGCCGGTGCCGGCTTTGGCCTTGGCTGGGGCGCCCGGGTTGACCTGCCGACCTTCGGCGGCCTTGCGGCGGACCGCAGCGGGGTCCCGGCCGTTGGCGGCCGCGCGCTTCTCGAGCCGCTTGACCATCTTGGGGCTCGACCGCGCGAGCTCGTTCCCGACGAAGCTGGCGAGCGCAGGGTCTCCGCTGCGCTCGGAGATCTCCGCCAGCTGCTCGAGCACGCTCGCCATCTTCTCCTGGGTCGCGGAGTCGGTCCAGCTCGTGTAGACCGTCCGGACGACCTCGATGGACGACGCGAACAGGATGAGGGTGGAGAACAGGAGCGCGAACCAGGGCGGGTTGTCGCGCTCGCGCTCCATCCAGACCCCGAGGACGCCGGCGAGCGCGGCGACGAACACGGCAGCGAGGCCGACCAGCATGCCGAGATCCATCACTCACCTCCTTCGGGGGCGGCTTTCGCAGCTTTGGCCTTGGCCTTCGCCTTTGCCCGGGGCCGGCGGTTCTTCCCTTCCCGGTCGACGAGCGCCGCAAGCTCGGGATCGCCCGAGGTCGCCGCGAGATCCTCGACCATGTCCAGCATGCGCTCGAGGTCGGCGCGGGTCTGGACCCCCTGCTCCTCGTCGAGGTAGCCCTGGAGCGCCCCGACCACCATCGCCGAGGTGATCAGACCGGACATGGCGACGGCGAACATCGCCGGCCGGCTCTTGTCGCGGTCGACCCAGATGCCGAGCACAGCGGAGCCGCCACCGATGGTCAGCGCCGCCCACGAGGCCAGGAGGCCCCAGTTGAGCGGCGACTCGGGCGGACGCTCGTCCAAGAGCGCTCCGTCGTCACCGAAGCCGAGCCCGCCACAGGCCACCCCGAACACGAGGAGCCCCACCACGGTTCCGAGCACCGCCCATCGTTTCATCGTGTCTCCCTCGCCCCGGACCGTAGCCGGGTAGCTGACGACTCCGCAAGCGTCACGCGTGGCGGACCGAGCGCCGGCGTTTTAATACCACGTCCCGGGGGTGTAGCCCCCGCGCCCCCGCGCTTCTTCCCTCAGTACGACGAACCGGCGAGCGCGGCGAACGCGTCCTCGCCGAGGATCGCGTCCCCGTCCGCGAAGCCCCGCAGCTC
>JBIKWC010000370.1:0-6602 GCA_044356535.1 Myxococcota bacterium | reverse complement strand
GCACGAGCCGCGCCACCTGGCGCTCCCCGCCCGCCGTCCACCGCACCCACGGCTCCCCGTCGGTCGCCGAAGCCTCGCGGCGCAGCACCGGAGCGGCGTCGGACCCCGCAGGGACCTCCACCACCCGCACCCGCGCCGAAGACGACTCCTGCGTCAGCGTCCGCGCGAACCCGCGCGCAGCGGCAGCCGTCGCCCCCGACGCCGCGATCAACGCGGTCCGCTCGGCGGGCAGCGCGCGCGCCGCGACCACCCACGACGCCACGTCCGCTGCCACGTCACCGCTGGCCGGCCACACCTCGAACCCGGCCGCGAACGACGCCTCGTCCAGCTCCGCCGCCAGCACCTCCGCTGCGACCCAGTCCTCCCGGAACAACACGTCCGCGAGCTCGACGGAGTCCCGGAACGGGCGCGTCCGGAGCGCGAGGACCTCGCCGACCTTCTCGCCCTGGGGCGAGAGGAGGACCACGTCCGCCTCGTCACCGCGGCGATCGATCACGGCCCAGCCGATGGCGCGCCCGGGCTGGAGCCGCACCGTCCCGAGCTCGAAGGGCAGCCCCGGGTCCGCGTCGGCCTCGGCTGCGGCCGCGAGGGCCTGGAAAGCCGCGTCGAGCACGGCCGGGTTGGCGCCCACGAAGTCGTCCGGGACGCCGGCGGTCAGCGACAGCTGCGCCACGGCGCGGCCCGGTGTGCCCCACAGGGCCACGATCCCCTGGAACGCGGGGCCGTAGGTGATGCCGCTCGCTGCGTAGCCGGCGTAGAGCTCGCCGGGCGCCCGGGCGACGAGCCCGCGCCGCACCTCGGTGAGGTCCACGCGACCCGCGATGGGCGCAGCCGTGCGCACCGAGCCCGTGGCGTGCTCCACGAACGGACCTTCGGCGCCCTGCACCCACAGCCGGACGTCGCCTTCTCCGGTGACGTGCACCTGGATCCGGGCGGCTCCGCCCGTGAGCACCACGGGGCGCACGATCGACACGTCGTGGACCTCGACCCACTCCTGGCGGGCGAGCTCACCGGCCGCGCGCATCACCTCGACGAGCGCAGCCCCGGGCACCACGACGCGCCCACCGACCACGTGATCGGCGAGCCACGGCTCGCGGCCCACGCTCCAGGTGGCCTCGAACACGGCCTGATCCCCAGCGACCGGGATCCGGACGCCCAGCAGCCGGTGCTGGGTGGCTTCCCCAGCGGTCCGCGGGGCCTCCGCGACCCAGTAGCGCCGGTGCTGCCACGACGTCGTCGGCAGCGCGATCCTCGCCCCGGCGGGCAGCGCGCGCTCGAGCGCGACCCGCGCGCCGCTCGCCCACAAGGCGCCCGCCGCGCGGAGGAGGCCCTCGGCCTCGTCGCCATCGCCAGCGAGGGTGGAGACGAGGGCGATCTCGCGATCCACCAGCGTCTGGCCGATCAGGCCCGACACCACCGGCCGCGCGCCGATCTCCACGAACGTCCTCGCCCCCGCCGCTGCCGCGCGCTCCACCGCGTCGGCGAAGCGGACCGCGCCGCGCGCCTGGTCGACCCAGTACCCTGCGGTGCCGAACGCCGACTCCGACGCCGCCGTGGCCTCCACCCGCACCCGGGCCGACTGCGGCTCGAGGCCCGACGCCGCAGCCTGCAGCGTCTCGAGCATCACCTCCATCCGCGCCGAGTGGAACGCGTGCGACACCACCAGCCGCGTGGTCCGGGCGCCGCCCGCCGCGAGCTGGTCCGCGACCGCCAGCACCGCGGCCTCGTCCCCGCTCACCACCACCGACCGCGGCCCGTTCACCGCCGCTATCTCCGCGCCCGCCACCAGCGCCGCGCGCACCTGCGCCTCGGGCAGCGATACCGCCACCATCGCGCCGCCCGGGGGCAGCTCGCCCATGGCGCGGCCCCGCGCACACACCAGCCGCGCCGCGGTGGGCAGGTCCAGCACCCCGGCGACCACGGCCGCCGCGAGCTCACCCACCGAGTGACCGATCACGATCTCGGGCTCGACGCCGAGGCTCCGCCACCAGGCCGCCTGCGCGATCTGCAGCGCGAACAACGCCGGCTGCGTCCACTCCGTGCGATCGAGGGCCGCGCCGTCGTCGCTCCACACCACCGACCGCAGGTCCCCTTCGAGCCACGGACGGCACGCCTCGACCGCCGCGTCGAACGCCTGGCGGAACACCGGCGACCACGCGTACGACCCGGCGCCCATGCCGGCCCGCTGCGAGCCCTGGCCACCGAACACGAACGCCACGGCGCCCCGCACGGGCTCCGTCACCGACAACGCAGCCAGCGCTGCCGCCGACGGGCGCTCTGCGCCGACCCACACCGCGCGCACGTCGTGCGCCGAGCGGTCGCGGACCAGCGTCGCGCCCACGTCGCGCGGATCTGCGTCGAGCGCAGCCAGCGCCGCCGCCTGGGCCCGCAGGTGCAGCTCGCTCTTGCCCGACAGCGCCCACAACGTGGGGAGCTCACCGCGCACCACGGCCGCGGCCGGAGCCGCCGGTGCTTCCTCGAGCACCACGTGTGCGTTCGTCCCGGACAGGCCGAACGACGACACCGCAGCCCGCCGCGGCGCTGCGCCCGCCGACCACGACCGCTCCTCGGTCGCGACCTGCACCGGGTACTCGTCGAGCGGCAGCTCGGGGTTCAACACCCGCACGCGCGTCGCCGGGATCACCCCGTGCCGGAGCGCGAGCACCGCCTTCACCACACCCGCGACGCCCGCAGCGCCTTCGAGGTGACCCACCACCGCCTTCGCGGCGCCCATCCACAGCGGGCGCTCCGCCGAGCGACCTGCGCCGTAGACCTCACCCGCCGCGCGGACCTCGATCGGGTCCCCGAGCTTCGTCCCGGTGCCGTGGCACTCGAGGAAGTCGACCTCGGAGGCGCGGACGCCGGCGTCCCGGAGGGCCTCGCGGATCACGGCCTGCTGCGCGGGACCTGACGGCACCGTCAGGCCCGACGAGCGACCGTCGTGGTTGATGGCCGTGCCCTTGATCACCGCCCACACGCGGTCGCCTGCGGCCACCGCATCGGACAGCCGCTTCAACACGAGCACGCCGCAGCCTTCCCCGCGACCGTACCCGTCCGCTGCCGCGTCGAACGTCTTGCTCGTCCCGTCCGGGCTCAGCGCCTGCGTCTGCGACAGCTGCACCATGCCGTGCACCGTCGTGATCGCGCTCACCCCGGCCGCGAGCGCGACCGTGCACTCCCCGCTCCGCAGCGACCGCACCGCCTCGTGCAGCGCCACCAGCGACGACGCACACGTCGCCGAGATCGACATCGCCGGGCCGCGCAGCCCCAGCACGTACGACATCCGGCCGGCCGCGAACGCGATGTCCGAGCCGCTCACCACGTGCGGCGACTGCTCACCCGCCGACAGGTACCGCTCGGCCCAGTCGCTCGCGACGATGCCGACGAACACGCCCGTGCGGCTCTCCGCCAGCCCGTCCGCCGCGATCCCCGCGTCCTCCAGGGCCTCCCAGCCCACCTCGAGCACGAGCCGCTGCTGCGGGTCCATCGCCAGCGCCTCGCCGTCCGTGATCCCGAAGAACGGCGCGTCGAACGCCGCCAGATCGCGCAGCAACGACAGCCGCTTCACGTACGTCTTGCCGGGCTCCGGGCCCTCCGACTGCCACGCCGACTGGTCCCACCGCTCCGCGGGGATCGGCGCGGCCACGGGCTCCGCGCGCCGCAGCACGTCCCAGTACGAACCCACGTCGTCCGCCCCGCCGGGGAACCGGACGGACATCCCCACGATCGCGATCGGCTCGTGGGTCGCCACCGGCGCCGGGGCCTCGTCCACCGCGAGCCGAGCGGCAGAGACGCGCGCCACCAGGTGCGCAGCGAGCGCCTCGACCGTCGGGAAGTCGAACGCCACCGTCGCCGCCAGCCGGTCGCCGATCCGCGCCGACAGGGCGTTGCGGACCTCGAGGGCCATCATGCTGTCGAGCCCGAGCTCGGTGAACGGCGTGCGATCGCCGAGCTCACCGGACGGACGGGACAACGCGCCAGCGACGGCCGCGCGCACCACCGCCACCGCGGCCCCGCGACGCTGCGCCTCGGGGAGCGCGAGCAGCTCCTTCGCGAACGCGCTCGCAGCGGTCGGCGCCGCCTTCACCAGCGCGCGCCAGACCGAAGGCACCCGCGCGCCGGAGGGCGCCGGCGGCATCAACATCGCCACGACGATCGCGGCGGGGGCGCCCCGGACGACGCCGTCGAGGGCCGCGAGCGCTGCAGCTGCGGCCATCGGGCGCACCGCGTGGAAGGACAGGCCAGCGGCCATCCCTTCGCCGGCCCACGGGCCCCACTGCACCGACACGCCCGGCAGACCGGCCGCGCGCCGCGCCGCCATCTGCACGTCCATCGCCGCGTTGGCGGCGGCGTACACCGACTGGCCCTCGGCGCCGATCGCCCCCGCGATCGACGACCACGCCACGAACAGGTCGAGGTCGTGCCCGCGGGTCGCGGCCGACAGCGCGGCCAGGCCGCCCACCTTCGGAGCGAACACCCGCGCGATCGAGTCCCGATCGACGTTCTGGAGGAGCGCGTCCTCGACGACCCCGGCAGCGTGCAGCACGCCGCGCACGGGCAGACCCACAGCGGAGACCGCGGCCGACACGGCCTCCGCGTCCGCCACGTCCACCGCAGCCACGCGCACGTCCGCGCCGAGCGCCTGGAGCTCCGCCACGACGCTGTCCGCGCCCGGCGTCGCAGCCCCGCGACGGGACAGGAGGAGCAGGTGCCGGGCGCCCTTGGCGACCACCCAGCCGGCCGCGGCGCGCCCGAGCACGCCGAACGCGCCGGTCACGACGACCACGCCGTCTCCCCGCACCGCGACCTCGGCCGGAGCCGGAGGCGGCGCAGCCACCAGGCGGGCCACCTGCCGCCCGCCGCCCACGAAGCGCACGACGCGCTCGTCGTCGGTGGCGCCCAACGCCGCCGCCACGGCCGCGGCCGGGTCTCCGTCCGTCTCGACCGCGAACACCCGGCGATCGGGGCTCTCGAGCTCGAGGGACCGCACGAGGCCGCGCAGCGCGCTGGCTGCAGCGCCCGCGCCCAGCAGGGCGATCGGCCGATCGGCCGGCAACCGCCGCAACGCGTCGATGGCCGACGCGACGGCCAGCGCAGGTTCGTCCGGGCACACCACGACGAGGTTGGCGCCGTCGTCACCGGTGCGGAGGCCCTCGACCGCGCCTTCCGCGACCGTGAGGTCGTCCGCCGCAGCGACGGAGGCCGACGGGAGGGCGACCCAGCTCACGAGCCAGCTCGCCACGGAGGGCGCAGCGGGAACCGCGATCGTGGGCGCCTCCCCGTCGATCCAGAACCGCCGCTTCTGCCACGCCGTCTTCGGCAGCGCGATCCGCGCCCCCGCCGGGACCAGCGACTCGAGGGCCACGGGCTCGCCGGTCGCCCACCACGCGCCGACCGCGCGCAGGAAGCCGACCGCCTCGCCGTCGTCACCGACCGCGGCGACGACGTGTGCGTCGCGGTCACCGAGCGTCTGGCCGACGAGGCCCGACACCACCGGGCGCGCGCCCAGCTCCAGGAACTTGGTCGCGCCCTGCGACCACGCGGCCTCCACGGCCTCCGCGAACCACACCGCCCCGCGCGCCTGGTCGACCCAGTACCCGGGGGTCCCGAAGGCGTGCGACGACCGACCCGTGGCCACGACCGGCACCCGCGCCGGGCGCAGCTCCACCGTCTCGGCGACGGCGCGCAGCTCCGCCAGCATCGGCTCCATCCGCGCCGAGTGGAACGCGTGCGACACCACGAGCTTCGTCGTGCGCGCGCCGCGACCCGCGAGCACGGCGGCGACGGCCGCGACCGCGTCCTCGTCGCCCGAGATCACGACCGAGCGGGGCCCGTTGACCGCGGCCAGCTCCGCGCCGGGGACCAGCGCCGCTTCGACTTCGGAGGCCGGCGCGCCGATCGCGACCATCGCGCCCCCCGCGGGGAGCGCGCCCATCACCCGCCCGCGGACCGCCACGAGCCGCGCGGCGTCGGCGAGGGTCAGGACCCCCGCCACGTACGCCGCCGCGAACTCACCCACGGAGTGCCCCAGCACCACCGCGGGCTCCACGCCGAGGCTCTTCCACAGCGCCGCCAGGCCCACCTGCAGGGCGAACAGCCCGGGCTGGGTCCACTCGGTCCGGTCGACCGAGCCGTCTTCGGCCCAGATCGCCGCGCGCACGTCGCCGGCGTGCGGCCGCAGGGCCTCCACCGCCGCGTCGAACGCCTGCCGGAACGACCCGTGCCGGGCATAGAGCTCGGCGCCCATGCCCGCCACCTGCGAGCCCTGGCCGGAGAACACGAACGCCACCCGCCCGGCGCGGCCCCGCACCGGGACCACGCGCGCAGCTGCAGCCGACAGCTCTTCGGCCGTGGTTCCTACGACCGCCGCGCGCACCTCGAGCGGGGAGCGGGTGGACAACAGGCTCGCGCCCACGTCCGCGGGGTGCGCGGGCAGGCTCGCCAGCGCCGTCGCCGCCGCCGAGACCGACTCGGCACTGCGCCCCGACACCGCCCACAGGAACGGTCCCTCTCCCCGGGCCACTGCGGCCGCCGACCGGACCGGCGCCTCCTCGAACACCACGTGCGCGTTCGTCCCGGACAGGCCGAAGCTCGACACGGCA
>JBIKWC010000369.1:0-6616 GCA_044356535.1 Myxococcota bacterium | reverse complement strand
GCCGGTCGCACCGGAGCGCCCCGCAGCGCGCGCACGGCCAACCGCAGGCCCTCGACCGTGAGCGGGAACATGGGGAACACGGCGCCGATGGCCTCGACCGTGGGGTGCCGCCACCACCGCTCCGGATCGGGGTTGAGCCACACCGAGCTCGGCGCGCGCCCCCGGACCCGCTTGAGCCAGTCGATCCCCGTCACGTGATCGGTGCCGGGCCACCCGTACGGCGAGAACAGCTCGTGTGGCGCCATCGACGCGTCGCCCACGAACAACACGCGGTGGCGCGCGCCGAAGTCGGAGATCACCTTCTCGGTCTGGATCCGCTCGCCTCTCCGGGGGCCGTGGTCCACGTGGACCGAACCATACACACAGTTGTGGAACGTATACGCCGCGAAGCTCTTGAAGCCCTTGGTCCGGGCCGCGGCGGAGAACAGGTCGGACACGACGTCGTGGTGGGGAGCCATCGAACCGCCGGCGTCCATCATCAGGACGAGGTGGACCTGGTTGATGCGCGCCGGGCGCTCGACGAGCTCGATGTCGCCGGCGTTGTCGGCGGTGCGCCGGATGGTGCGATCGAGATCGAGCTCGAGGGCCCCCTCGCGGACGAGGGTGCGCAGCGTTCGCAGCCCGACCTCGAAGTCGCGCGTAGCGAGGGTGCGGTCGGTGCGGTAGCCCTCCCACTGCCGCTCCGACGCCACCTGCACCGCGCTGCGTCCACCGCCAGAGCCGCCCACCCGGATCCCGCGGCTGGCACGGCCGGAGTGGCCGAACGGGCTCGTACCCCCCGTGCCGACCCAGTGGTTTCCGCCGTTGTGTTCGCCCTTCTGCTTCGCCAGTCGCTCGAGCAGCGTGCGCCACAGGTCGGCGTCGGCGATCCCGGGGTCCACGCGCTCACCGGAAGCCTGCAGGCGGCTCTGCAGCCACTCCGTGAGCTCCGCCCGCTGCTCCTCGGTGAGCGCCGCGCCCGCGAACACGTTCGAGAACGCGAGATCGAACCGATCGAAGTCGGCCTCGGTGCGGCACAGGATCGCGCGCCCCAGCGTGTACAGCTCGTCGGGCGTGCTGATCACGCCGTCGCGGAGCGCGCCGAGGAACGCGTTCCACTCGGACAGGCCGACGGGGACCCCATGCGCCCGGAGCCCGTAGAGGAAGTCAGCGAACACCGGCGGCCTCACCGACCGGGTACGGCGACACGACGGGCCACTGCCCCTCACGGGGGACGCCCTCCGGTGGCCGCTGCGCGGCGACCCAGTCCGACACGTCTTCGACGCCCCTCACCCACTCGCGCGCGAACGCGCCCAGCTGGGAGTCGCGGAGCCCGAACCGCGCCGTGTCCCACGCCGTCGGCTCACCCTCGAGGCTCCGATCGGGGTGCCACGACACCGTCGCGGTCGCGTAGCGCATCGCGAGCCGCCACGAGGCCTCCGTCGGATACACGGCGCGGTCGTCGTCCGCGGGAACCGCGCGTCGGAGCACCTCGTCGAAGCCCGACCGCGAGAGGCGCACCGCGAGGATGCGCTCCCGTCCGGGCCGCGTCCCCCAGCTGCACCGCCACAAGAGAGACGGTAGCGAGACCCGGAACCGGGACGTGCGATCGGTGCGCCACTCGGGGACATCGAACGAGCCCCTGGCCAGGACCGCATCGGCGACGCGGTGGCCGTGCGCCTGCCAGACCACCACCGACTCCGCGTCCCACGTCGCGAGCAGCGTGTGGGGCGGCACGTCCCAGGGTTGGGAGGACCCGAGCGGGACCGAAGGGGTCACGCCGACGGCCTGCGGGCGGAGGCGACGTCTGCCTCCTGCTTGAGGAGCACGCCGAGAAACGGATCCGACTTGCGGAGCGACTCCACGTCGACCCCGGCGTGGGTGAGCACGGCGAGCCAGTCCACGAGCTCCGAGGTGGAGGGCTTCTTGCGGAGACCCTGCTTGCGGCGCAGCCCCAGGAACCGATCGAGCGCCACGTCGAGGAGGTCGGCCGCGAGGTCGGGGTGGTGCACGCGCACGATCCGCTCGAGCTGAGGGCGGTCGGGGAACGCGATGTAGTGGAACACGCAGCGCCTGAGGAAGGCGTCCGGGAGCTCTTTCTCTGCGTTGGAGGTGATGATGACCATCGGGCGGTGCCGAGCCCGGACCGTCTCGTCGAGCTCGGGGATGAAGAACGCCATCTCGTCGAGCTCGCGGAGGAGGTCGTTCGGGAACTCCACGTCGGCCTTGTCGACCTCGTCGATGAGCACCACGACGGGGGCGTCCGCCGTGAACGCGCGCCCGAGGGGCCCGAGGCGGATGTACTTGCGGATGTCGGACACGTCGCGGTCGTTGAAGCGGCTGTCGTTGAGGCGCTGCACGACGTCGTAGGTGTAGAGCCCCTCCACGGCCTTGGTGGTGGACTTGACGTGCCACGTGAGCAGCGGCCGCTGCAGCGCCTCCGCCACGGCACCCGCGAGCAACGTCTTCCCCGTACCGGGCTCCCCCTTGACCAGGAGGGGGCGCCGCAGGGCGAGCGCTGCGTCCACGACCTGCGACAGGTGCTCGTCCGCGATGTAGGTGGCGCTGCCGCCGAACTGCTGGAATCCCACGATCTCCTCCCCACTCCCGACGCCAGTATCCGGACGTGTTATCCGTTGGCGGGTCCGGTCGGTTCCGGACCCAGCCCCGCACGCGCCCGGTCACCGCCGGCGCAACGGACGACAAAGGCTTCGCCGTAACGTCGTCCCGGGGAAGCAACCCAGCGCGGACCCACGTTCTACACGGTCGGGCAGTCGGGTCCCGCCAAACGATCCCCAAGGGATCGGAAGAGATTCGAGTGGACAACAATAGTCGTGCCGAAACCAATCTGGCAGTACTGATCGACTTCGAGAACATCGCGGCAGGGACGGAGAAGGAGGGGCTCGGACGGTTCGACGTCGAGACCCTCATGAAGCGCCTCAAGGACAAGGGCCGGATCCTCATCGCCCGCTCGTATGCGGACTGGGGTCGGTTCTACCGCTTCAAGCAGACGCTCCTCGCCGAGAACGTGACCATGATGGAGCTCACCTCCCACGGTCAGCAAGACAAGAACCGCGCAGACATCGCGCTCGTCGTGGACGCCCTCGAGCTCGCGTTCACCAAGGACTACATCGACGCGTTCGTGATCGTGTCCGGTGACTCCGACTTCACGCCGATGGTGCTGAAGATGCGCGAGCTCAACAAGCGCGTCATCGGCGTCGGCACCCGCAAGAGCACCTCGCGCCTGCTGTTCCAGGCCTGCGACGAGTTCCTGTACTACGACACCATCGTGCAACCGAAGACCCGCCCCGCAGCGGTGTCGCGCGCCAAGCGCTCCGCTTCGGGCGAGCTCGCCAAGGCGTTCGAGCTCCTCGCCGACGCCCTCGAGGGTCTCCAGCGCGAGATCCCCGACCCGCCGCACGGCAGCCTCGTGAAGAGCGCGATGATTCGGAAGAGCCCGATCTTCAGCGAGTCGGAGCTCGGCTTCCCCACGTTCGCGAAGTTCCTCGAGACCGCCCAGGACCACGGCGTCGTCCGCCTCGTGCGCGACACGAAGTCCGGCGGCTACCGCGTGGATGCCCCGAACGACGAGAGCCGCGCGGCGCAGACCGCCGCCAACGTCGAGGACGACGAGCCGTCCGCCGAGCTCGGCAGCGCCCCCGCCGCGAGCTTCGCGGACCACTACCTCCCCGCGGGCGTGGGCCCCTGGGTGGACGTGCTCACCACCGCGGGCTTCCACCCGCTGTCCGCGCCCACCCGCCTCGCGATCCTCGAGGCCCTCGTGGACGTGGTGCGCGAGCGTGGCGACCGCCGCCGCAAGAACACCCTGCCGTTCGTCCGCGACGACATGAAGAAGAAGCTCCGGCGCCTCGACCTGCCGGCCGACCAGATCAAGAACGTGCTCGACACGCTCCTGGCCGCAGGTGAGCTCATGCACCGGGACGGCACCGCGATCCGCTCCGGCACCGCCGCCTTCACGCTCACGAAGGACGCCACGCAGCTCAACGACGGCCTCGTCCGCTTCTACCTGGCGCACCTGCGCGAGGCCGGCTCCGACCTCTCCGACACGGGCCGGCTCGCCGAGCTGTTCCTCGGGAACGTCGACCGCCGCCGCGAGATCGAGACGACGCTCGCGTACCTCACTGCCGACGACGGCCGCTCCGACGACCGCGAGCTCGACCTCGACGACCTCCTCACGGTGGGTGGTGGTGGTGGTGGGCAGCCTGCGCAGGCCTCGCTCCCCGACGACCTCGACGCCGTGCTCGAGTTCGTCGGTGAGCCGGCGCCACGGGAGCGGGAGCGCGCCCCCCGCGACACCGCCCCCGCGCCACGGGAGCGGGAGCGCGCACCGGCGCCCGCACCGCGCGAACGCCCGGCCCCCGCCGAGCTCCCCCTCGATCTCGACGCCGTGCTCGAGTCCTCCGGTGAGCCCCGGATGAGCGTGACGGACCCCGAGTCCGCCACCGAGCCGAAGAAGCGGAAGCGCACCCGGACGAAGGCCGACGCCAAGCCCGAAGGCGAGAAGGAGCCCAAGGAGACGAAGGCGGCCAAGGAGCCCGCGGCCAAGAAGGCGTCGACGAAGCGCGAGAAGACGGCTCCGAAGGAGGACTTCCTCGACCTCGACTCCCTGCTCGAGCCCCAGCCCCCTGCCGAAGCCGACGAGTGATCGTCACGGCGCCGGGTCACCGACCTGGCGCCACCTGCGGAGCGACGACGCTGGCAGGGTCCAGTGGTCCAGGGCGATGCCGTCGTCCCACCGCCACCACCCCGCCTCTGTCCCCGCCTCCACGTGGAAGGACATCGCGGGCATGTAGCCTTCCCCGACGAGCACGAACTGCTCGTCGCCGCGGCGGGCCACGTCGAGCAACACCACCGCGTGCCCCGGCGAACCCGGGGACACCAGCAGGTCGCCGCCCCGCGGGTCGCTGGCCGCCTCGGTGTCGAGCGCGAGGGAGCGGGTGCCCGCCCACCGGAACACGTCGGCCAGGTAGTCGTCGAAGCGCGCGGCGCTGGTTGCCGGGCGCCACACGAGCCCGCGGCCGACCGAAAGCGGCCGCTCCCCCGCCTGGTACCGGGCCCACGGCATCAGGTCGCCGCTCGTGGCGTGGAACGCGGGTGATCGCCCCGTGGCCAGCAGCCACTCCGCGCGCAGGCGGATCGCGGAGTCCGCGCACTGTTGCAGGTCGCCCGGGACCAGGGGCAGGTCCACCACCCGGCCGGCATGGCCCGCGACCGTGCGCCCGTCGTGGGTGACCACCCGCGTCCCCTCCGGACGCAGCGGAAGGGCCAGCAACGCGCGCCCGAAGGCGTCGGTCGGGACCCGCACTGCGCCCGCAGGTGGTGGGTAGGTCTCGCCGAGGGTGGGCAGCCCGGGAGGAGGTGGCCCCAGGCGCTCCCACAGGGGCCCGAATGTCAGGCCGTGCAGCACGATGGTGTTGCCCATCGCGTTGTCGGCGAGGACCGCGAGGCGTGGATCGAGCTGCACCACGAGGTCGGCAGCGCCGAGCGAGCGGGTGAGCGCTGCGAACGTCCACTCGTCACCGAACGCACGCGCCGCCAGGATCGCGAAGCCGCTGGACGAAGGCGAGGCGTCCACCAGCGGGACGATGGGCCCGGAGTCCACGTCGACGGGGCCCTGCCACCCCGGACCCCACTCGGACGCCCACGCCAGCCCGGCGAGGTCGTGCAACAGCGCCACGCTCGCGCGCTCGTATTGTTCGCGGGCCAGCACCGGGTCGATCAGCAGCAGGTTGGTGGCGACGAGCCACACGGTCGAGCCTTCGGGGCCGTCCAGCGGCGCGCCGTCCACCCGGTACGACGAGCCCAGCAGGCCCGTTCCGGGCTCCACCAGCCCCGCGCGTGCCTCCGCCACCCAGCCCGCCAGCAGGTCCCGGTGGTCCGTCCCATCGAGCGCGTCCGACATCCGGAGCGCGACGAGCGCGTTGGTCACGCAGAACAGCCACGCCTCGTCCGGATAGCTCTCGGGGAGGCCGCGGGGAGCCTCGGCGAAGGCGCGTTCGACCAACGCCACGCGCTCCTGGTGGAGGGCCCGGATCCGGTCGTCGTCACGCACCAGGCGGCGGGCGCCGGCCAGCATGGCGAGCTCGCCGTCGACGAACAGGCTGCGCCCGTCCCCTTTCCACGGCTTCGCGTGCGCGTACGGCAGCAGGAACCAGGTGTGGCCGTGGGCGGCCTCGTCCGCGAGCAGCCCGTCGAGGAGGGCATCGATGCGTCGAAGGTCCTCGTCGGCCCGCTCGGGGTGGGCCAGCGCGTCGTCGGCCAGCGTCATCCCCAGGAACACCTTGCGCATGAAGTCCCACTCCGGGTTCAGGGCCCGGAGCGCGTGGGACTCGGGGTCCCCGCCCGGCGCGGCGAGCCCGGCATCGAAGCGGGCGACCTCGGCGGTGAACAGCGCGCGCGCACGTTCCTCGTGGTCCGGGCGGGTCGCCGCGAACACGGCGCCGGCAGCGCCCACCACCAGCGTCGCCACGGACGCGACCCGCCATGACGCCTTCACCCAGCGCAGCACCATCGGTACCTCCCCTCCCCTTCGTCACCCGCAGGCGGCGCGGGTTCGTGGCTGGTTCGTGCAGCATCCGTGCAGCAGCCCGGGATAGGCCCATCCCATGGCCTGGTT